>NZ_JAZDCG010000001.1:0-415379 GCF_036321705.1 Brachybacterium sp. J144 | reverse complement strand
ACAGGGGACCGTGTAGGCGTGAAACCCCCAGAAAACAGCGGGGAGCCCCGGACCGCCGTGGCGGTCCGGGGCTCCCCGGGTGCTGCGTCCTCGGCCCCTCAGCTGAGGTCCACGCCCACCGAGTCCTGGATGACGCGGATCGTCTCGATCTCGTCCTCGGCGCTCTCCGCCCCGCAGCTGCCGACGATCTCGAGCACGTCGGTCGCCACTCCCCCGCGGTCCAGGACGGCGTAGCGCGCGGCCTGCACGACCGTCGGCCGGCCGGGCTGCGTGTAGCCGTACTCGCTCGCGATCCAGGTGTCCCCCGACACCTCGAGCTCGCCCGTGCCGAGCTCCTCGAGCTCCGGCAGCGCCGCCTTGCGCTGCTCCAGACCGGAGCGGGCGGCCACGAGGGTGAAGTCCGGGCCGAAGCGCTGGACGGTGACGACGACGTTCGCGCGGAAACGGCCCTCGACCCGGGGCTGCGCGACGGCGAGCTGGACGCCGGGGACGGTCAGCGTCGCCCAGTCGTCCGGGACCTCGAGGGTGATCCGCGGAGGTCCCGGGAAGTCCGCGCTCGGATAGATGATGCTCTTGGCCATGGATGTGCTCCGTTCCTCCCACCGGTGACGGCACTCAACCTACCAGCAGGGAACGGGGCCCGGACGGCGTAACCGTCCGGGCCCCGTTCCCTGCTTCGAGAGGTGCCGAGAGCGTCAGTTCGACGAGGTCGACTCCTGCTCCGAGGCGTTGCGATCCGCGGTGTCCCCGAGCTCGTCGACGGCGGTCATGATCTGCTGCAGCGCGGGCACCATCTCCCCCGACCACTGACCGCGGAAGCGATCGGCGTCCGGCCCCGTCCAGTCCACGCCCTCGAGTCCGGAGGTGAGCTCCTGCTCGATGCGGGTGATCTCCTCGGCCGCCTCGCGCAGCTGGGTCGCCATCCGGCGGACCTCTTCGACGTTCATTCCCTTGGTGGCGTTCACTGCGGGGTTCCCCTTCCCAGTTCGTGGCATCCGCGCCCCTGCGCAGGTGCACCGGCTCGTGCCATGGTGTTCGACGGCCTCACTCTAGGTCGCGGGGGCCTGCGTCACCATGGGGAGGAGTCCCCATGGGGACGGACGCCGTCCCGCGGGCGCGCCGGGACGCCGCCGGCGAGACGGGCACCCCTCCCGGTGAGCGCACCGGATCAGCTGGTGATCTGCGCAACCTGCAGCTTCATCGCTCGACCGCTGTAGACGAGGAAGCCGCGGCCGGTCGGGAAGTCCGCGCGACGGATCCTCCCCAATGACGTTCCGAGCAGGGTGTCGCCGTCCATCTCGCCGGGCTGCAGGAGCAGGCCGCGGCGTCCGGCCTTGAACGGCTGGGCGAGGACGTAGGCCTGCGACCAGGAGGCCGACTCGTTCTCGCCCACCACGAACTGGCCCTCCCGGGTGGACGCCCGGATCAGCTTGTCGAGGTCGTTCTCGATGCCGGAGCCGGTGAAGTCGGCGATGCCGTCGATGAACAGCGCCAGTCGACCCTCCTCGACCGCTCCCGACTCGATGGTCTGTCGCAGCTGGGCGGCCAGCTCCCGCACCGTCTCCGGATCCGAGCCCTCCACGTCCCAGATCGGCAGACCGGTGAGCGGCGTGCGCCGCGAGGAGA
Organism: Brachybacterium sp. J144; assembly: GCF_036321705.1. NCBI lineage: Bacteria > Bacillati > Actinomycetota > Actinomycetes > Micrococcales > Dermabacteraceae > Brachybacterium > Brachybacterium sp. J144. The sequence continues at coordinate 413,753 of NZ_JAZDCG010000001.1, read as the reverse complement.
AGCGGACCAGGCGCATCGGGTTCTCGAGGGCCTTCAGACCGGTCGCGATGGTCAGCATCGCGGTCGTGCGGCCCGAGCCCATCGGGCCGGTGACCATGAACGCGCCCCGCGGCTCGAAGGTGATCTCGGAGAGCGTCTCGTCGGCCAGGCCGAGCACCGGCTGGCCCCCGACGACCGGGCGCAGCTCCGAGAACTCCACCCGCTCGGGAAGTCGCCGGATCCCCGGCGCCTCCGGCACCCCTGCGCGGCGCATCGCCTTGGCGAGCTTGGCCACTTCCCGCGACTGGATCGCCACGTTCGAGTCGCCGCCGTGCACGGCGATCTGCACCTCGTGCCCCTCGAGGATCGCTCGCCCGGGGGGCGAGGCCCCGTCGAGGACGTCCTTGGGCTCGCCGAAGCCGGAGTAGTCGTCCACGCTCGCCATGCGGTGGATCAGCCGCCGCTGGATCGAGGAGCCGAGCGAGGTGGGGATGGCGTTGGGGCGGTCGCCGGTCACGATCACGTGCACGCCCACCTGACGTCCGTCGGTGGCGATCTGCACGAAGGTGGTGAACCACTTCGAGAGGTTGGAGAAGTCGTAGGCCTCGCGGAACGCGGCCATGCCGTCCACCAGCAGCAGCACACGCGGGGTGTCCGGAGCGTTCGCGAGCTCGCGGTACTCCGCGACCGAGCCGGCCCGCACCCGGGCGAAGTCGCGGGCGCGCTCGTCGATCATCTCGCGCAGGGTGCGCAGCAGGCGGATGACCCGCTCCTCGTCGTCGCCCGGCACGATCGAGCCGACGTGCGGCAGCTCCTCGAGCATGGTCAGGCCCGAGGCGCCGAAGTCGAGGCCGTACACGTGCACGGGACCGCCGCGCACCGTGGAGGCCGCGGAGATCGCGATGGTCCGCAGGGTCGTCGACTTGCCGGATCCGCCGGTGCCATAGATGGCCATGTTGCCGTCGCGGTCCGGGTAGTAGGAGATCGTCGGCTGTGCCTGGTCCTCGGGCATGTCCATGACGCCGAGGAGCAGCTCCTCGTCGGTGCGTCGGGTGGGCAGCCGGGAGAGGTCGTAGGCGTCGGCGAGCTCGGAGAGCCACGGCTTGCGCGGCGCGGGCACGCCGGCCTTCTCCGCCGCGGCCCGGATCGTGGTCACCATGCGGGTGATGTCGTTCGGTCCGGGGTCCTTGACCTCCTTGGCGGGCGGGCTCGGGATGTCCCACTGCTCGCCGGTGCCGAAGTCCTTCTCGACGATGTCGATCCGCGCCCGCTCGGGCTCATCGGTGGTCCAGCCGCCGGCGTAGCCGGTCTGGAAGGTGGCGATGCGACCCGGACCGGTCTTCGCGGCGCCGCGCCCCGGGATGCCCGGGTCGAAGTGGGCGGCCATCTTGTCGCCCAGGATGTCCTTGGAGTCGGCCTCGTCCGCCATGCGTAGGGCGATGCGGAGGTTGGTGTTGGCCCGCAGGTTGTCCTTGATGACGCCCGCGGGACGCTGCGTCGCCAGGATGAGGTGCAGGCCGAGGGAGCGGCCGCGCGCGGCGACGTCCACGACGCCGTCCACGAACTCGGGGATCTCCTTCGCGAGGGCCGCGAACTCGTCGACGATGATGATCAGGCTCGGTGGCGCCTCGGGATCCCCGGTGCGCTCGAGCGAGACGAGGTCCTTCGCCTTTTTCCGGTTCAGCAGGTGCTCGCGGTAGTGCAGCTCCGCCCGCAGCGAGGTGAGGGCGCGACGCACCAGGTGCTGGGACAGGTCGGTGACCAGGCCGACGGCATGGGGCAGCTCGATCGCGTCGGCGAAGGCGGCACCGCCCTTGTAGTCCACGAACAGGAAGGTGACCCGGTCGGGGCTGTGGGCGGTGGCCATGCCCATCACCCAGGCCTGGAGGAACTCGGACTTGCCGGCGCCGGTGGTGCCGCCCACGAGGGCGTGCGGGCCGTTCGTACGCAGGTCGAGGTGGAAGGCGTCCTGGCCGTTGTGGCCGATGAGGCCGCGCAGGTTCGCATCGTGCTTGCGGCGCTGCGGCTCGGAGCCGTCGCGCGGGGTGAGGGAGTTGTTCTCCTTCCACCGTTCGATGATGTGGTCCGGTTCCTCGGCCAGCGCCATGCCGCCGAGCTTGAGATAGGAGATCGCACGGGGCAGGTCGGAGTCGTCGTCGATCGGCACGCCCGCGTCGACCACGGGCGAGAGGTGCCGGGCGACGCCCGCGGCCACCTCGACCGAGACGGTCTCGACGGTGACGGGGTAGAAGCGCTCGCCCAGGCGCACGTGGCCCGCGCTCGCCCCCTCGATCGCCTCCTCGACCGACACGTAGGTGCGGCAGGCCGCGGGGAGGGCCGCGACGTTCGGGGCGCACCAGATGACGTGCACGCCGGCATCGGGCCCGCGCTCGGCGATGCGCACCAGGCGCGCCCGGTCGACGGGGGCGTCGTCCTCGATGATCAGCACCAGGCTCGGCGTGACCGGTTCCGGCGGGATCGACGGCTCCGTGGTGACGTCGCTGGTCATCGGGGTGCGCAGGGTGGCCGGGGCGTCCCCGGTGCGCTGCTCGATGAGCTCCTCGATGCGGGAGAGCAGGGAGGTGCCCCGGCCGGGGGTGTCCGCGAGGTGGTCGCCGGGGAGCGGCGAATGGGGGCTCGAGGTGTGCGGGAGCCACTTCAGCCACTGCCACATCTCCCGGCTGGAGCGGGAGGTGATCGCCGCGATCGCCATCTCGGCCGGCGAGTGCAGGGCGAACAGCTGGGTGACGATCCCGCGGGCCACCCCGTCGGCCTCCGCACCGCCGCCGGCGACGCCGAGGTTCCCGGCGTAGCGGAGCTCCGAGACGATCGGGACCCCCGCGATCATCTTGTACTCCTCGTGCATGTCGTCGAGCATGTCCCAGTACTTCGGGATGGCGTCGTTCTCCGACGGCATGTCGATGCCCACCCGGGACTCGGCGATGCCGAGCCCGAGGCGGAGCGTGCCGAAGGCGTTGTGCTCGGGACGGTGGGTCCACAGCAGGCGGCCCAGGCGGAAGGCGGCGTCGACGGTGTCCGCGGCCGACGGCGCCTCGACGAGGCGGACCGCCCGCTCGAGGTCCTGGGCGGCGGTCACGCGGCGCTTGAGCGAGGCGAGCCCCTCCTCGAAGTTCTCGATCTGCCGCTCGAGCTGCTTCTTCGCCTGCCACTTGCGGTTGAGGTACCCGGCCGTGGCCATGAGCGGCATCATGAACACGAACATGAGGGAGAAGGGGCTGCGGGTCAGCGAGAACATGAAGCCGCCCATGAGCACCGGGGCGAACAACATGAAGATCGGGAAGAACTGCGGGCCCGGCTCCTTGGGCGGGGTGGGCGCCTTGAGCGGCCGGTAGGGGAAGCGGGGCACGACGCGCGGGGAGCGGTTGAACTCGACGACGGGCGAGCTGGGCGCGGTCCCGCCCAGGCGGTGCAGGGCGATCACCGAGAAGGTGGTCTGGCCGATGAGGACGGTGTCCGCGGGGCCGATGACGGCGCGCTGGACCTGCTCGCCGCCGATCACCACGCCGTTGCTGGAGTGCAGGTCGACGATCTCGATGGTGTCGCCGACGTTGATGCGGGCGTGCCGCTTGGAGAGCATCGGGTCGGCGATGCGGATGTCGAGGTCGCCCTCGCGGCCGATGACGCTGGACCCGCTGGGGAGCGGGAACTCGCGGCCCGCCTCCGGGCCGGAGAGCACCCGCATCAGGGCGACCGCCGCGCCGCGGGACTCCGAGCGCGTGGCGTACTCGGTGGAGGAGCGGGCGATGGAGACCACGCTGCCCGAGCGCAGCCCCGCCTGGATCAGGTCGATCTCGCGATCCAGGGAGCGCACCCCGTTCGCCCCGGGTCCGGCGCCCGCGTCCTGCACCTGCAGGGTCAGACCCTCGGGGGGCTCGACCTCGCTGCGCAGCGGGTCCGCGAGGTACAGCGCGTTCGCCACATCGGCCACGGTCGCCGTCGCGTCGGCCGTGACCTCGAGGTCCGTCAGCCGGTCCTCGGGCCTGCGCAGCGTGAGCTTGATGCGCATCTGGTCTCCTCCCCCTGGCGGGCCCCTCGCCCGCCCGTCCGGATCCCCGCGGCGGGGATCGGCTCGGTCCTACTCGTCGTCCTCGTCCTGGGACTGGTCCAGCAGCGGCAGGTCCTCGCTCGAGACCAGACGCGAGAAGACCGCGTGCTCGACGAGGCGGGCCCGTCGGTTGCTCGCGAGCTTCCCGGGGCCGCCGCGCAGTCCGCGCACCCCGAGACGGTCCAGCTTGTCGCAGACGTTGTCCAGCTTGCGGTTGAACTTGGTCAGCGGCCACCCGAGACGCTGAGCGGCCTGCGCCGAGGTCGGGACTGAGCTCATGCCGGAGCCCTCACGGACCAGCATCGGCTCGGCGAGGGCGAGGATGAGCAGCTTCTGGCTCGCGGTGAGCTGCACGGACCCGACGGTGGTCTCCCCCACCGGGTCGTCGGGATGGGTGACCCGCTCGAACTCGGGCGACTCGGCGTGGACGGAGAGGTCGTAGGTCGTCGGCCCGGCGGTGAACACCACCTTGGTCTCGTCGAAGACGAGCGGGATCCGCGCTCCCGGCGCGAGCCAGGCCTGCATGCTGCCGGTGCCGTCGGTGATCGTCGCGGACAGCCGCGACCCGATGTTCACCAGCCACCACATCGACTCGACCTGCACGATCGTCAGGAAGCGGCGGTGCAGGAAGGGGTTGTCGTCATCGACGTTGAGGTCGGCCTCGCGGCCGATGGTCAGCTCCTCCCCCTCGGCGACGCGGTACCACTCGCCGCAGAACTCGACGGAGATCGTCGACGCCATCGTCATCCCTTCCCTTCTGTGCTGCGTTCGCTCATCACGTTCCTCATTCCCTCAGCCCTCGTCCAGGCAGACTTCGACCCAGCCGCTCGCGCCGCCGGCGTCGTTGACCGTCTGCACCTCGAGGCACGGTGCGGTCAGACCCGGAGGCACCTCCACGACGGTCGAGGTGCGGCCGTAGACCGGGTTCGGTGTGGCGAAGCGCTCGTAGTTGGACTCCAAGTCCTTCCACCTCACTTGGAAGTAGTCCTCCTCGGTCAGGTTCGCCGGGGCCGACCATTGCACGCGCGCTCGGGCGGTGACCCCGCCCGGTTCCTCCGGGGCGACGAGGGCGATCGAGACGTCGCCCGGCATCCCCGGGGGCTCCCTGGTGGTCTGGGCGACGTTGATGTCCGTGGTGGCGAGCGGGTCCTCGGGCTCGTGGGTGAGGTAGCGGACGCCGAGGGTGGTGCCCACGCCGAAGACGATCACGAGGACCGCGGCCAGGGTCACGAAGGGCCAGACCGGGGTCGAGGGCTTCTCCTCCTCGGTCTCGGCGGGAGCGGCGTAGGGGGTCGCCTCGCGCGGCGGGTTCAGCCGGGATCCGGCCGGCCGCAGCATGGTGGACTCGTCCGCCTCGGCGGCGGAGTGGGTCGAGGCCGACGACGACGAAGACGTCGGGCTGCCGAGCGCGGGGGCGACGCCCGCGAAGCGGTCCATCGGCCGACGTGAGGCGTTCACCGAATCGGGGTCGACAGTCGCGACCTTCCGGATGCGGGTGTGCGCGTCGAGCTCGTCGTCCTCCCCGGAGGTCGCCGGGCCGGTGCCGCGGTCGTCGAGCACGTCCATCTGCGTGACCGGCAGCGAGAGCGCGAGCTCGACCTGCTGCAGCGCGCGTCCGAGCGCCAGGGCCGTGTCGTAGCGCCCCGCGGGGTCCTTCGCCATCGCGACGGACAGCACCCGGTTGAGCTCGGGCGGGATGTCGGGGCGGGTCAGGGGCGGGAGCGGCTCCGTGGAGATGCGGTGGATCAGGTCCGAGGCGCCGTTGCGCTGGCCGCGACGCTCGAAGGGCGTCTGGGAGGCCAGCAGCGAGTAGACCGTCGCGGCGAGGGAGAACACGTCGCTGCGCACGTCGGCCCGCGGCGGATCGGCGAAGAACTCGGGGGGCGACCACGGGATCGACATGCCCTGGGAGTCCTCGACGTCCTGTCCCTGACCGGTCGCGATGGAGATGCCGAAGTCGGTGAGCGCAGGCCGGTTGTAGTCCGTGACCAGGATGTTCGCGGGCTTGATGTCGCGATGCAGGATCCCGGCGCGGTGGGCGGTCTCGACCGCGCCCGCGATCTGCACGCCCACGCGCAGCGCCTCGGCGACGGAGATCCGCTCCTTGCGGAAGCGCTGGCCGTAGTTGGGGCGCGGGCAGTACTCCATGACGATGTAGGGCCGGTGGTCGTCGGAGACCTCCGCCTGGTGGATCGTCACGATCGACGGGTGGGTCGACATCTGGGCCATGACGTTGGCCTCGGCGTCGAACTGGCGGCGCACGCTCTCGTCGAGGACGTTCGAGAGGAGCACCTTGATCGCCACGCGGCGCTGGGGCCGGAACTGGCGGTACAGGAAGACGTCGGCGAAGCCGCCGGAGCCGAGCGGCTTCTCGTACTCGTAGCCCGGCAGGCGGGGCGGGGCCGAGGGCGGTCTGGTGCTCATGGCCTCTCCCTCATGTACAGGTGGACGTCGTCGCCGAGGTCCAGGTCGTCGCCGTCGCGGAGGACCACGCCCTCCCGAGGGCGCAGCCGCAGCGGGTCGGTGCCCTCCCGATGCAGCGTGGTGCCGTTGGTGGTGCCGAGGTCGAGGGCCACCACATGCCACCCCTCGAGCCGCAGCTCGAGGTGGGAACGGGAGATGTCCTGCTGCGGGCTCGGCACCGTGATCAGCTGCGGCATCTCCTGGGCGCTGACGCGCGAGGCGCGGGGCCGACGACCGATGATCGCCGTGCGGTCGAGGACGAAGCGTTCCCCGGTGGAGATGTCGACGACGCCGAGCGGCGGGCGGGCGACGGTCTGCGTGGGGCCCTGGAGCGGTCCCCGGCACAGCCGGCAGGTGGACAGGTCCGGCGGGTTCGGGTGCCCGTTCGGGCAGAGCAGGGCGGGCAGCAGCACGCCCTGCTGCGGGGCTCCTCCCGGACCGCCGGGCCCGGGGGCCGCGGCGGCGAGGGACGGTCCGGCGGGCTGGGTCGGACGCGCGGGGCCGGCGCCGGGGGCTGCGGGGTGCGGTGCCCCGGCCTGGCGCGGACCCCCCGGGCCGCCGGGCAGGCCGCCCGCGGGAGGAGCACCGTGTGCGGGCGCCGGACCGTGGGCGGAGGGCGCACCGTAGGGGCCCGGGGCGTTGTGCTGGCCAGGCGTGCCGTGCTGTGCCGGGTGGCCGTACGGGGCGGGGGTGCCGTGCTGTGCCGGGGGGCCGGTGGGGCTGCCGTAGGGCGCCGGGCTGCCGTACGGGGCCGGATAGCCGACCTGCTGCCCGGCCGCGACGGGGTTCACCGGGGCAGCCGGATAGCCCTGCTGCCCCTCGGGGCGGCCGGGGTACCCGAGCTGCTGGCCGTGGTAGCCCTGGGGGGCGGGCTGGCCGTACCCGGGTTGCTGCGGGGTCGGCTGCTGCTGCGGACCCGGCTGCTGGGGAGCGGGGCCGGGCGCTCCCGGGTGCATCCCCTGCGCCTGGGGGTCGCGGGGCGTGTAGTACGGCGAAGGTCCCGGGGCGTAGGACAGCGACGGAGCCGACGCAGGGGCGCTGCGCGGAGCGGGTGGCCGCTCGGCGAGGTGGACCTGCGGATAGGCGGGGTCGACCCGCGGCGGCGCGGCCGCCCGACGAGCGGCGGCCTGGGCGATCTCGGGGGCGGTGCGGCCGACGCCGGGGACCCAGTCGATGAAATCCCCGACGCTCTCGGGCTCGGGGGCCGCCGGCGCGACGGGGCTCGGCGCCGCCTCGACCGGCGGGGCCTCGGCCTGGGTGACCTCGGCGACCTGCGATTCCTCCGTAGAGGCGGGCGCGTCCTCGTCGTGCTCGTCCTCCTCGGCGCGGCGCACGGCGGCGTCCTCGACGCGGCGGAAGACGGTCTTGCCGAACAGGTCGTCGTACGCCCCGGTGTTCTCGACGTCGGGCGCGGCCGGCGGGGCGAGGGACGCTGGCGCGGCGGGGGCGGCCATCGCCGGTGCGGGAGCGGCCGGGCGGGGCCGGGGAGTCGGCGCGGCCGCCTGCTCGTCCTCGTCGTCGATCGGTGCGACCAGGGTGACCGGCGAGCTGCTCTCGTCCTCGTCGGGAGGCTCCGGGGTGGGGACCGACTCGGGGCGCGGCGCCGCGGGGGGCACGGCGGGCGCCGCGGGGGTGGCGGGGGTGGCAGCAACCGGCGCGGCGGCGGGCTCCGGCGCGGGGGCAGGAACCTGCTCCGGCTCCGGGGTAGGAGCGGTCTCCGGTGCGGGGGCGGCAGCAGACGGCGCCGGGTCGGGCTCCGGGGCGGGGGCGGGCTGCGGCGCGGGCTCGGGTTCCGGAACGGTAGCGGGAACTGGCTCGGCCTCGGGGGCCGGAGCAGGCTCGGCCTCGGGGGCCGGCGCGGGTGCTGGCTCCGGGGCAGCCGCGGGCTGAGCGGTGGGCGTCGTCGGCGCCTCGGCCCGGGGGATTTCCGCGGCAGGCCGGGCACGGTCGAACAGGGAGGTGCGCACGAGACGTCGCCGCGGGGCGCCGGTCGACGACCCTGCAGACGGAGCGGCGGCAGGGGGGACGGCGTCGGCCGATGCCTCCGAGGCGGCGGGTGTCGCCGTGTCGACCACCGGCTCGGGGGCCGGGGACGGGGCGGGGGCCGCAGCCGCGGGCGTCGGCGTGTCAGCAGCCGGAGCCGCGGTCGCCGGAGCGGGAGCCGGTGCGGGAGCCGCCGCGGCGGGAGCCGGAGCAGGGGCCGCCGGAGCGGCGGCGGACGCCGCGGGGTCATCGGCGGCCGGGGCCGGTGCCGCCGGAGCGGCAGGCTTCGCGCCGCCGAAGAGGTCGTCGAACATGTTCGGGCCCGAGGGTTCCGGAGCGGGCTCGGAGCGGCGCGCGGACGAGGACGAGCGCGCCCCGCGCTGCAGGCTCGGCGGCATCTCCCCCGGCTTGCGCGTGGCGAGCGTCGGCTTCTTGATCTCGCTCGCCGGCCTCGGAGCGGGCTTCTCCGCCCGGCGCTTCTTCGCCGCGTCGTCCTCGATGTGGCGGGTGTCCGCCTCCACCTGCTCGGCGAGCGCGGCGCGATCCGCCTCCTCGAGGGTCGCAGGGTCGACCGTTACGTGCACGAAGCCGCGCACGCGCACGATGCCGGCGACGATGCGGGGCGAGCCGACGGGCTCCTCCGCCGGCAGGTCACCGAAGGACGTGCGGCGAACCTCCTCGATGGTGCGCAGCAGGAACGGCTCGTCCTCCGTCCCCGAGATCTGCTCGGAGCCGCTCGGGGTGTACACCTGCAGCGGCGTTTTCCCCTTGATCCCGTAGGTCACGGTCGTGCCGTCGACCAGCGCAAAGAGGATGGCGGGGATCTTGTCGGCGCTCTCGAGGCCCGCCTCGGCGACCAGACGGTCCAGGAACTCCTCCCCCGTCGGCCCCTCACCGAGGATCGTCCAGGCCGCCTCGGCGACCTCCTTGCGCAGTCCCGGGACGAGCACCACCCAGCCGGCTTCCCGGACGACCAGGGTCGCCGGCCCCTGCTGGGTGAAGGTGCCGATCCCGAGGAGAGGGGCGGGGCCGGACGCAGCCGCCTCCTCGCTCATGACCGTCCGCTCCCGACCGGAGGCAGCCCGCGCGGCAGCGTGTCCTCGTCCACCTCATCGTTCGCGGAGTCGCCGCTCGCGACGCTGCCGGCGGTGTCCTCGCTGGCCAGGTCGAGGCCAAGCACCTCGACCGCCTCGACGATCACCACGGTGACGTTGTCGTGGCCACCGCCGTCGAGGGCGAGCTGGACGAGGTCCTGGCAGATCGTGCGCACATCGTTCGGGCCACGCAGCAGGCGCTCGATCGCCTGATCGGACACCTCGCCGGTCAGACCGTCCGAGCAGATCAGCATGCGATCGCCGACCTCGGCCGGGATCAGCCAGTAGTCGGGATCGGAGTCGGGCCCGGCGCCGAGGGCGCGGGTGACCATGTGCCGGTACGGGTGGACGCGGGCCTCCTCGGGCGTCAGGTCTCCGCGGTCCATCAGCTCTTGGACGACCGAATGGTCGACGCTGACCTGCTCGAAGATCTCCCCCGACAGCCGGTACACGCGCGAGTCGCCCAGGTTCATCACGACCCAGTAGCCGATGCCGTCCAGCACCATCGTGGCGACCACGGCGACGGTGGTGCCCGCGCCGACGGTCGCCTCGCCCGTCAGCTCGCCGATCCTGTCGGCCGCGCTGCGGAGCGCCTCGCCGAGCTGCTCGACGGACACGTTCTGCTGGATCGTGAGCTTCTCGAACTCCTCGACGGCGATCGCGCTCGCGACCTCGCCCGCGTTGTGGCCGCCCATCCCGTCGGCGACAAGATAGATCGGCGTCGTCTCGAGGAAGCTGTCCTCGTTGGTCGCGCGGACGTGGCCGACATGCGTCGCCGAGGCGGAGACGACGCGGACGGTGCCGGGGGTATCGGGGTCCGACAGGGAGCGGTCGGTCACTGCTCCCGCTCCACGGACAGGGTCCGGTCCCCGAGGGCGACCTGCGCTCCGGCGGGAAGCACGGTCGGGCTGTGCGGGACGAGGCCCTCACGGGAACCGTCCTCACGGACAATCGCGGATCCGTTGGTGGAGCCGAGATCGGTCACCGTGGTCTCGTCACCGGTCCCGTCGACGAGCAGGTGGGTCTTGGAGACCGACCGGGTGTCATCCTGGAGCACGAAGAGCAGCTCCCCGGCAGGAGCCGTGGGGTTGCGGCCGATGACCACGGCGCGCTCCACGACGCGCTCGGTCCCGGCGTCGGTGACCAGCCGGAGGGTGCGCTTCGGGGGCAGCTTCACCGGCGAGATGCGGGTCGCCTCGAGGTCCCCCAGCGAGTCGTCCTCGGGCACGGACATGCGCGTCGCCTCATCGACCTCGTCGGAGCCGCCGTCCCAGGCGCTCCCGGTCAGCTCGTGCGGCGCATCCTGTGCGGGCGCGGGGGGCTGCGCGGCGGGGGCCGACGGCGCGGGCGCTCCCCAGGCTCCAGCGGGAGAGGGCGCGGCGGACTCGGCCGGACGATCCCACGGCTGGGCGCCCGGGGCGGACTGCGGCTCCCCCGCGGGCGCCGGAGCGCCCTGCTCGGGAGCGACCTCGGCCGAGGGCTGCGAGGGCGCGTCCCAGCTCTGCGCGGCGGGCTCGGCCGGAGCGGGCGGCCCCCACTGCTGCTCGGGGGCGGGCTGCGGCGCCGGCGCGGGCTCGGGCGCACTGCCCCAACCGGTCTGCTGCGGGGCCGGAGCCTGCGACGCCGAACCCTGGTCCCAGCCGGACTGCTGCGGGTCCGGTGCGTGCGGCGCCGGGGTCTGGCCCCAGCCTGCCTGCTGCGCCGGTGCCTGCGGGGCCGGGGTCTGGTCCCAGCCGGTCTGCGCGGCGGGCTCGACGGGCGGCGGAGCCCAGGAGCCGGAGTCCTGCGCCGGGGCGGACGGAGCCGGGGCGCCCCAGCCGTCCTGTGCAGGTGCGTCGGTCGCCGAGGAGGCCGACGGGGGTGCGTACGGGGACGGGGCGGGCTGGGGGTCCCAGCCGCCGGTCTGCGGGGCCGCGCCCGCCGAGGCGTCCTGCTGGGCGGGGGCGCCGCCCTGCCAGGCGGAGCCCGGCTCGGAGAGCAGGTTCTGGTGAGCGGAGACGGCGACGGACGGTGCCCCGAGGTACTGCTCAGCCGGAGCGCGCTCGAAGCCGTCCGCCCGCGCGGTCAGGGGGTTGCGGCCGGACTTGACGTCCACCACCACCGAGCCGACGACCCGATCATGGAAACCGCGCAGCCGCTTCTGCGCGTCGAGGAGAATCGACAGGGCCATGACCGGCGAGATCACGCCGTACACGACCCAGCGCCCGAGGGCGCGCACGAATCCGAGCGGACCGCCCGTGCTCTCCCGCACGATCCGCAGCCCCATCACGAGCTTGCCGACGGTGAAGCCCTTGGATCCCGTCAGCCACACCATCACCAGCGCATAGGCGACCGGCAGCGCGGCGCCCACGCCCATCAGGATCTGGGCGAGCAGCGAGGCCGACTCCTGGGTCAGCAGGAGGATCACGCCGACCGTCATCGGCACGGTCACGAGACCGGCGACGACACCGTCGATCACCGCTGCGAGCAGGCGCTTCACCGCGGTGCTCGGCGCGCAGCCGTCCAACGGGGGTTCGAAGGCCGGACCCTGGGAGGCGGGAGCGCCCTGGGAGGGGGCGGGAGCGGCCGATCCGGGCCCGCTGGGCGAGCCGAAGGAGGCGGATCCGGTGGTCGGGTTCTGCGGTGGCTGAGTGACCATTGCTCGATCGTACTGGCCCGGGGGGCGGAGCGTCGTCGCGCCCGGCTCCTTGGGGGCGAGTTCCTCCCGCGAGATCAGCTCGATGCCGTCACCCCCGTCGCTCTCGGTCTCCTGCGGGCCGAGGTCACGGGCACGGGCGCGAGGCGCCGCCGACCAGGCGCCCGGGGCGTCGGTCGCCCGGCGCTCGTAGGGCGAGGCCTGGTAGCGGGCTCCGCATTCCCCGCAGACGGCCGCGTTCTCGGGCAGGAGCGTCCCGCAGGTGCTGCAGTAGCGCGTGGTGGTCATCAGGGGTTTCCCTTCCTGGATCGCGTCGCGGTACGCGGGGAGGCGCCCCGCAGCGAGGAGCGGCGCTGCCGCAGGGATGCGGCGCGTCGGTCGGCCTTGGCACGCGCCCGACGGTTCGCGCGGTCGAGCCGGCGCTGGGCGCGCCGCTCCGCCGCTCGACGGCGGAAGGAACGCAGCGAGAGCGCCCCGCGCAGTCGGCGGTGCCAGGGCACGGACGCGGCGAGGCCGCGCCGCGCCTGCTGCACCTGCGCCCAGTACTCGTCGGCGGCCTGCACGGGGAGGTCGTCGGGGCCGAACACGGCCCGGTCCGCGCGGCTCGCCAGTTGCGTCGCCCCCAGTGCGGGCACCTCGCCGTCGAGGCGAGCAGCGATCTCCACGCGGGTGCTCAGCCGGTCGGGGGCCCGCCCCAGATCGGTGAGCTGGTCGAGGATCTCCTGCCACCCGCCGTCGACGCGGGTCGCGAGATCGCCGCGGGTGCGCCGTCGGCCGCGGCGCACGGACTTCGCGACCACGATCGCGAGCGCGGCCAGCAGGGCGAGCACGATCGGGATCGCCCCGATCCCGAGGTACACGACCCACGAGCGGGTCGGCTCGTCCGGAGGGTCCTCGGTCTCGGACTCCTCGCTCATCGCGCCGGGCGGAGGGCTCGGCGGCTCGGCCGGCGGCGGCGGAGGCTGCGCGACCTGCGGGAGCGGCTTCTCCACCTCCTTGGGCTCGGGCTGCGTCGGATCCTGGTCCTCGTCGGGCGCCGGATCGAAGCGCACCCAGCCGACGCCGTCGAAGGCCACCTCGACCCAGGCGGTGACGTTGTCCCCGGTGATCGAGACCGTGCCCTCCTGGCCCTCGGGCACCTCGAAGCCCATCACCACCCGCGCCGGCATGTCGAGGGAGCGCGCCATGACCGCCAGGAGCGCCGCGTACTGCTCCTCGTCGCCGATCTTGCCGGTCGGCTGGGCGTCGGGCTGCTCCTTGTCGAAGCCGATCGGGTCCATCATCGCCAGCAGACGGCTCACCCCGTGGCCCGAGAGCGAGGCGGTGTCCTCTGCGAGCCCGTTGGAGTAGAACGCCTCGTACTTCAGCGCGCGGGAGAGGTTCGCGAAGCGCTCGTAGTCGGAGTCCGAGTCGCCCGCCCATTCCTCCGCGACGACGGCGAGCTGGTCGACCCGCGAGTTCTCGGGCATGGCGATGTCGGCGAACCTCGCGCTCTCGAGCTGCTCGGCGGCGGGCTCGGTGTACGGGTCGTAGAGGAACTCGTAGACGTCCCCCTCGGCGACCCCCGCGGCGTTCACGGCGGTCTGCGACTTCTCGTTGAGGAACAGGTTCTCGGCGGTGACCCCCGCCCGCTCCTGCGGGAGCGAGGAGAGGTCGATGCGGTCGGTCCGCTCCCCCAGGGTCGGCAGCCACACGCCGCGGTAGTCGCCGATCGTGACGGTCGCGGTGCGCTGCTGCTCGCCGGGCTCATGGAGGTCCACCCCGGAGGCGGTGCGCATGAACGCGCCGGAGGTGCTGGTGCGGTCGCGGTTCCCCGCGACGTTGTACACGTGGAGGTCGTACTGGTCCATGGTCGCCAGGCGCACGTAGTCGCCCGCCTCGACCCCGGTCACCGTGAACAGGACCGCGTCACGCTGGTCCTTGCGGTACCCGCGGAACTCGGAGAGCGGCGAGACGTACAGGTCCGGGTCGAAGGGCGGGGAGATCCGGTCGCGCAGGGCGAACCGCCCCGCGCCCTCCGGCGGGTCCAGCAGCGAGCTCGCGCCGAAGGCCGCTCCGACGGCGATCGCCATGATCACGCCGCCGCCGATGAGGCGCCGGCGCAGCACCGGGTTCTTCCAGGAGCCGGGCCGCACCGAGTCGGAGATGATCGTGGACTGGGCGTTGTCCAGTCGCGCGCTCTCGAAGCGCCAGGTCAGCCAGGCCACCGACACCACGGCGAAGAGGACGCCGCGGACCACGGGCTGGACGGCGTCGGTCGTGCCGAAGACGATCGTCACCATCAGCAGCGCGAGCGGGAACAGCCACGCGATCACGTAGCGCCTCGTGCGCAGGACGATGGTCGCCGAGGCCAGGGACAGCAGCAGGACGCTGAGCCACACCACCACCAGCACGCCCTGGGCGCTGCCGACCGGCGGCGCGACCGTCAGGGCGGACTTCCAGGTCGTCACCGGCGCCTTGAGCAGCTCCCAGAGGGGGCCCGGCGTCGGCAGGATCCCCCACAGCGCCCGCGTGGGCGCGGCGAGCATCGGGCCGAGCAGGAAGTAGACGCCCAGCACGATCGGCAGGGTGCGCAGCGGACCCCAGCGCAGATGCGCGGTGAGCAGGGCGATGAGCATGCCGAGCACGAGGGCCATGACGCCCGTGATCGCGAACTGCACGCCGCCGTAGGCGGTCTGGAAGCCGACCAGGGCGAGGACGAACAGCAGTCCGAGGACGCCGAGGTCCGTCGCCCGGCGGCCGACGGAGGGCGGCGGCGCGGCGGCGGCGCGGCGGCGGGAGGTCGCGGCGGTCATCGGCCCACCGACCTCAGGGCGCGGGCGAGGGTCTCGAGGTCGCCCAGGGTGACCACGTCGAGGGAGCCGATCGCGGAGCGTCGCACCTCCGCGTCGTCCACGCAGCGGATCGCCACGGCCATCACTCCGATCGGAAGCTGGTTGGCGGCGGCGTTCAGCTCGCGCGCCGTGGTGTGGGAGCCGACGATCATCATCACCGCCGAGGCGTTCGGGGCGAGATCCGCGGCCTTCTGCCCGAGCTCGTGGAAGCCGATCTGCTCGGAGAGCTGCTCGACCACCGTGTAGTCGTCCATCAGCTGGCGCGGGGAGCCGGTGCGCTGCCGCTCGTCGAAGGTGAAGGGCGTCAGCTCCTTCTCCTCGCGCATGGTCTGCGCCGAGATCGAGGCGGCCGCGGAGACCGCCAGCTCGAACTCGTCCTCGCTCGCGTAGTGCTCCGCGAGGTTGTCCAGGGCGACCACCACGTGGGAGCGGCGGGTCTCCTCGAACTGGCGGACCATGAGCTTGCCGGTGCGGGCGGTGGTCCGCCAGTGCACATGCCGGCGGTCATCGCCCGGCGAGTAGTCGCGCAGGGCGTGGAAGGCGATGTCGGAGCTGGAGAGGTCCGAGGAGGGGGTGCCCTCGAGATCGCGGAGGAAGCCGCTCGCGGCCTCGTCGAGGCGCACGGTCCGGGGGTGGACGTACAGCTCCTGCTCCTTCGCCCAGGTGACCTGGCGGCGCATGAGCGAGAGCGGGTCGTCGCGCACCGAGCGCACCGGTCCCACGACGAGCACGGCACGTCGCTTGGTGGGGACGGCGAAGAGCTCCTCGTGGGTCGCCTCGGGCTTGAGGCGCGGCACCATGAACTGGGCGGTGGCCGATCCGACGGCGAGCTCGATCCGGGAGGGCAGGATGTCCCGCGTCGACGGGTTCGCGACCTCCACGCGGCCGACGGCCCGGGTCCCGACTACCACCCGGTGGGTCTGCAGGTCCAGCACCACCCTGTAGTTCGCGCGGCCGAGTACGAAGAGCGCCGCGATCACCAGCGGCACCGTGAGGACCAGGGCGATCACGTTGAGCTCGGTGACGTGCAGCCACAGTCCCGCGATCCAGCAGAAGGCGGCCGCGCCCAGGACCGCCCACCCGATGGGCGAGATGACGTCGAGCACGGGATGCACCCGGGAGCTCCACAGCTCGCCGATCCGGTCGCGGAGCGCCCGCAGGCCCGTCGGCGCGGGCTGCTCGGCTCCGGGAGCGGTGGCCTCCACCGGGTCGCCGGTGCGGGCGGCCGTCCTCTCCCGGCGGCGCTGCCGACGGGCGGCGGCCCGCTCCTCGGCCTTCGCCGTGCGGCGGCGTCGCTTCGCCTCCGCCTTGGCGCTCTTCGCGTCGGCGGTGTCGCTGGGGACGGTGCTCTGGCTCATGCGGACTGCTGGCGCGCCTGGGGAGGCGCCACCTCGCTGAGGATCTTGGTCATGACGGTCTGGGCGGTGGTGCCGGCGAACTCCGCCTCGGGGTCCAGCACGAAGCGGTGCAGCC
Source organism: Brachybacterium sp. J144 (assembly GCF_036321705.1). NCBI lineage: Bacteria > Bacillati > Actinomycetota > Actinomycetes > Micrococcales > Dermabacteraceae > Brachybacterium > Brachybacterium sp. J144. Next base: position 397,226 of record NZ_JAZDCG010000001.1, on the reverse strand, counting down.
ACACGGGGCCGACGAGGTGCTTGACGTCGTCGGGGATGACGTAGTGGCGACCGTTGACCGCGGCCCACACCTTGACGGCGCGCATCAGCGCGAGCGCGCCGCGGATCGAGACGCCGACGCGCACCTCGGGCGCGAGGCGGGTCTCCTCCATGAGGCGCGAGACGTACTCGAGCACCGCCGGGTCCACGTGGACGGTCGAGGCGAGCTGGGTCATGTCGTTGACGGCCTGCAGGGAGATGCGCGGGGTCAGCTGCTGGGAGCGGTCGCGCAGGGCGGAGCCCTGCAGGATCTGCACGCTCGAGGCGTGATCCGGGTAGCCGAGCGAGGTCTTCATGAGGAAGCGGTCCAGCTGCGCCTCGGGGAGGCGGTAGGTGCCGGCCTGCTCGATCGGGTTCTGGGTCGCGATCACCATGAACGGGTTGCCGACCTCGTGGGTGACGCCGTCGACGGTCACCCGGCCCTCCTCCATCACCTCGAGCATCGCCGACTGGGTCTTCGGCGAGGCGCGGTTGATCTCGTCGGCCAGCACGATGTTCGCGAAGACCGGGCCCTTGTGGAACTCGAAGGACTTCGTGTTCTGGTCGTAGATGGTCACGCCGGTGACGTCCGAGGGGAGCAGGTCCGGGGTGAACTGGATGCGGGTGCTGGTGCCCTGCACGGTCGCCGCGATGGAGCGGGCGAGCGAGGTCTTGCCCGTGCCGGGGGCGTCCTCGAGGAGCACGTGGCCGGGGGCCATCATCGCGGTCAGCACGAGGCGGACCACCTCGTTCTTGCCGAGCACGGCCTGGCCGACGCTCTGGACGAGCTTGTCGAAGGTCTCGGCGAACCAGCGGGCCTGTTCGGGGGTCATGCTCATCGGGTGGTGCTCAGCTTTCGTGGGGAGGGACGTCAGAGGGGATCGAGGAGGCGGCGACGGACGATCGTCAGGCCTGATAGGGATGCGTGCCGACGGCCTTGCCGTCGAGGTAGACGGTGAAGCTCTTGTCGGGGTAGCCGTACAGGAAGTCGTAGCCGCCGTCGTAGTAGGTGCTCCAGGTGCCATCGGCCCGGGGCTTGACCGTGATGTTGTAGCCCCAGTCCGCACCGGAACCGCCTCCGCTGGGATTGGTGTAGAGGGTCATGTTGTAGGTCCTGTTCGGATCCAGATCCGAGACCTTGATGTTCACCTGACGGCAGTACTGCGAGGTGCACGCCGGGGACTTCGTCTTGTACGCACCCCAGACGACCGAGCTCTTCGGATCCGGCGGCACCCAGGTCTGCGCCTTCTGCGTGTGCTTCTTCGTGCCGCTGGTGAGGCCCTCGCCGTTGACGACCCGCGCCTCGATCGTCTTCGAGGAGCCGGAGGCGACGGTAAAGGTCTTCGAGTAGCTAGTCCCGGAGTCCTGCCACGTCTTGCCGCCGTCGACGCTGACCTGGAGGGTCTTCCCGCCCCCGCCGCCGTCCCCACCGTCGGCCGAGGCGGTCAGCTTGATCGTGCAGTCCTTCGCACCGGTGCACTTGCCGGCGCTGCCGCCGACGGTCGGGGCCGCGGGGTTCGTGTACGGGGTGACCGAGTTCGAGGCCTTCGACAGCTCGCTCTCGCCGCCCTCGAAGCGGTTCTTCGCCTGGACCTTGAAGGAGTAGGCGGTCCCGTTCTTGATCCCGTCGGCACCCGTCAGACGGACCGAGGTGCTCGAGGCGGCGACGGTCTTCGAGCCGCCGCTCCAGGTGACCACGTACTCCTCGATCGAGGTGCCGTTGCCGGCCGCCGCGTCCCACTCGACGTCGATCCGTCGGTCCGGTCCGGAGCCGGTGCCCTCGTCGGGCATCGAGGCGCGCACGCCGCCCGGGGTCGACGGGACGGCCCAGGGGGTGACCGCGTTGGAGGACTTCGAGGAGCCGACGCCGTTGCCCACCGAGTTCACGCCGATGTATGTGAAGGAGTGGTTCGAGTTCGCGTCCAGCCCGTAGAAGGTCGCCTTCGTGGAGCCCGCCGCGACGGTCTGCGAGGAGCCGGAGGACGCGGTGACCACGTACTGGGTGATCGGCTCGCCGTTCGCCTCGGCCGTGGTCATCTCCGGCCAGGTGACGGTGATGCCGCCGCCCTTGGGGTCGTTGATGCGCTCGGCGGTCGGGGTGCCGGAGGGCGCGGCGGGGCGGCCCGCCGGATGCTCCGCGCGCGACCAGTCGGACCAGTCCGAGGGCTCCTCGGCCAGGTTGTGCGCGCGGACCCGGAACCGGTAGTCGGTGCCGTTGGTGAGCTCGGCCCACGTGATCTGGGTCGATCCCGCCTCGACCTCACGGGTCTGCAGGTCGCCGGTCGCGGTGTTCTGCATCTGCAGCTCGTAGCGCTGGATCGCGGAGCCGCGGTTCTCCGGTGCGGCCCAGGCCACGCCGAGCTCCATGTCCCCGCGGGTCGAGCGGGGCGGGGCGGGCTTCTCGGGCCGGACGTCCGGGCGGGCGACCGCGGAGGCCGTGGAGGTGTCGGATTCCCCCACGTCGTTGATCGCGATGACCTGGAAGGAGTACTCGACGTCGTTCTGCAGCCCGGTGATGGTGCAGGAGGTCGAGGGGCAGTCCTGGGACACGGCCGGTCCGCTCGCCGAGGTGACCCGGTAGCCGGTGATCGGGGCGCTGTTGTCGGCGCCTGCGGTGAAGTTCAGCTCGACCTGCTGGTCGCTGACGTCGCCGATGCGCGGCGCCGAGGGGGGCTCGGGCCGGCCGCGCACGTTCACCGTGATCGTGCCGGTCGCCATCCGATCGGGGTCCTCGGTGTCGTCGAGCACCTTGTACTGGGCGGTGAGCACCCCGTGGAAATCCGCGTCGGGCGTGATCGTCACCTGGTTCCCGTCGAGCACCACCTCGCCGGTGCCGTTGACCCGGGTCGCCTCGGTGACGGTGCGCTCCCCGCCGGGGAACGGGTTGGAGTCGTTGCGGAGCACGTCGATCGTGTCGGTGTCGCCGGCGTCGATGTCCACCGTGTCATCGACCGCGGCGAGCAGCGGCTGCTTCGATCCGCCGACGACGACCTGCACCGTCGCGGACACCGGATCGTTGGTGCCGTCGGTGACGGTGACGGGGACGTCGACCGTCGTGCCCTTGGGCGCCTTCGACGTGGCCTTCGCGGTGACGACGGACCCCTCCATCGACACGGTCACCTCCGCCGTCGAGCCCTCCGGCTCCCCGAGGGCGTAGGAGAGCTCATCGCCCTCCGGATCGGAGGCCCCCGGCGCGACGTCGACCGTGGAGGCGGGACCGCCGAGCTCGACCTCGAGGAGCGTGCCCTGGAAGGTCGGCGGGAGGTTGGTCTCCTCGGCGATCACGCGGACCGGGATGGCCAGGGTCGCCGTCGCGGCGGTCGGATCGCCCAGCTCGCCGTCGGTCACCTCCACGGTGATCGTGTCATTGCCCGAGTAGCCCTCGGCCGATCGGTACTCGAGGGTGCGATCGCCCGTGACCAGCTGCGAGCCGTCACCGTGCTCCGCGACCACGAGGGAGGGGTCGGTGATGGTCGCGGGCCGCCCGCCGGGACGGACGCGGACGTTCGCGGGATCGCCCAGGTCGATCGTGGCGGTCGCACCGGCCTGCACCTCGATGGTCTCCCCGACCCACACGGGCGCCTGCTTCGCCGTGCCGGGAACCCAGATGTACCCGGCCGACTCGAGGCCGTCGACGTCGGTGATGACGTAGCGCAGCCGCTGCTGCTCCTCCGTCGGCGTGATCCGGACGATCCCGTCCTCGCGGAGGGTCGCGGTCTCCCCCGCCCCCTCCAGGCGGACCTCGAGGTCGCTCGCGGAGCCGTCGGGGTCGGAGTCGTTGGCGAGCACGTCGACGTCGACGAACTCCGCCTCGGGGTCGAGCACGTCGGCCGCCTCGACGAAGTCGTCGCGGGCGATGGGAGCGCGCAGCGGGGCGTTGGGATCGACCTTCACGGTGATCGTCGCCGAGCTGCTCAGCTGCCCGTCGCTCGCGCTGTACAGCACGGTGTGGGTGCCGGGCTCGGCAGGGGTGACGACGCTGACGGCACCCTCGTTGCGCTCCTCCTCGGCGGGGATCACCTCGATGTCCGTCATCGCCTCAACGTCCTCGCGGACCACCGCCAGCGGCGACCCCTCGGGGTCGGTGTCGTTGTCGAGCACCGGGATCTGCACCTCGCGCTCGGGGCGCACCTCCACGGTGTCATCCACGGCGTACGGCGGCTGGTTCAGCGCGTGCGGCTGGGCGACGCCGACGAGCACCTCCGCGGTGCCGATCGCGCCGAAGCGATCCATCACCTGGTACTGGAAGCGGTCCGTGCCGGAGGCGTCGGCATCCGGGGTGTACTCGATCCACTCGCCGTTGGCCTCGGTGATCTCCCCCAGCTGCGGCATCGGGCTGGTGATGCCGGTGAGCATGACCGAGTCGCCGTCCGGGTCGATGCCCGTGGTGGAGATGGGGATCCGCACGGGTGTCCCGGCGACCGTGCGCGCGGTGAGGTTCTCCGGTCGCGGCGGCGTGTTCGGGGCATCCGCGGGGATGATGTCGATGGTGGTGCGGGCGGATCCGGTGCGGCCGGTCTCGTCGACCACCTCGTAGGTCAGCACGACCTCGCCGGAGGCGTCGGCGTCGGCGCTGTAGCGGACGCGGTCCTGGTGCGGTTCGACATTGCCCTTCGCGTTGGCGGACTCGACGTCCAGCAGCCGGCCCAGATGCAGGTCCGAGGACGTCGGGGAGACGTCGTTGGCGAGCACGTCGATGTTCACCATGTCCCCGGCGCGGACCACGGCCCGGTCCGCGACGGCGATCGGGTTCGCGAACTGGGTGTCGGTCCGGGCGACCATGACACGGAGCGTGCCGGTCGTGCTCCCCGACGAGTTCGCCACCTCGTAGGTGATCGGCTGCGGCTCCTCGGCGACGACGGCGCCGGGCTCGGCCTCGACCTTCACGAGGTGGTGGCCGATGATCGTGGCCTTGAGCCCGCTGTCCTCCGGCACCGAGATCGAGTTGATCACGAGCACCCCGCCGGTGGGGTCCACATCGTTCTCGAGCGGGTCGACGAGCGTGTCCGCGCCCGTGGTCACGGTGCCCGTGTCGTCCACGGCGACGGGGGCGAGGTCCTCGCTCGAGGGCTCGACCACGTCCACGCGGATGATGCCCAGCGAGGCGGTGCTCGAGCCGGCGCCCGCGACGGTGTACTCGAGGTAGTAGGTGCCCGGGGCCGAGCCGGTGACGTTGACCGTGCCCGCCTCGAGGGCGGCGTCGACCTCGAGGCCGTCGGTCTCCGAGACGTTGGTCAGCTCGAGCTCGCCGCCGTTGGGGTTCAGGTCGTTGACGAGCGGCTTGATCGTCGTGGTGCGCCCGGCGACGACGCTCACGTGGTCGCCGGTGGTGATCGGCGCGAGGTCGGTGTCGGTGACCGCCTCGACCTCGATGTGCGCCTCGCCGACCATGCCCTTCTCGTCGCGGAAGGTGAGCTGGACCTGCTTGGTGCCCGTCGCGAGGCCCGCGTCGTTGAAGGTGATGAGGCCGTCGGGCTGGAAAGTGACGACGTCCTCGGGCTGGGTGGTCGCGTTGGTGAGGTAGAAGGCGTCCCCGTCGGGATCCTCCCAGTACGGGAGGATGTTGACGCTGACGTCCTGCCCGGAGCGCACCTGGACCTTGGTGATGCCGTCCGTGACGGGCTGCGGGGCGCTGTTCTCGGTCTCCTCGCGGACGTCGAGGGTGACGGTCGCGGTGTCGGTCCCGCCGCGGCCGTCGTCCACCAGATAGGTGAAGCTCGCGGAGCCGGTCGCGTCCTCGTTCACCGCGATCTGCAGCTGCGTCCCCCCGCGGATCGGCGTCACGGTCCCGATGCCCGGCTGCGCGCCCTCCACCCGTGCGGTGAGGATGTCGCCGTCCGGGTCGGTGTCGTTGCGGGTGACCGGGAGGACCACGTTCTTGCCCGGCCGCACCCCGATTTCGTCGTCGTTCGCCGTGGGGGCCCGGTTCTCCTCGTCCCGCTCGGCCGCGATGTTCGTGATGGTGGTGGTGAGGGTCTCCTTCTCCTTCTCCTCGGAGGAGGAGGTCTGGATCTCCTGGGTGATCTCCCAGTCGTCCACGATCGCCATCGCGTCCATGATCTCCCAGGACAGGCCGAAGCGCTGATCGTTGAGGATCACGAGCTCGTTGTTGACCCGGAGCGAGAGGTCCGCCTCGCTGTCGACCCCGGGGACGGTGTCCGCCGCCGCCTCATGGCCCTCGCAGGCGCGCACGTAGCGGTTCGACCCGTTCCACGCCCCGTAGGCGCAGCCCTTCGCCTGGGCGGGCGGCACGGGGGTGCCGGTGCCGCCGGCGGCCTCGACCCGCGCCTCGCCGCCGTCGAAGGGGATGGTGAAGAGCGAGTCCTCGGTCGCGAGCACGAAGTGGTCGGAGGCGGAGCTCGGCTGCTGCAACCGGATCGCCTCGGGCTCGTAGTTGGTGACGCCGTAGTCTGCGAGGCTGTAGCGGGCGACCTTCGTGCCGACGCGGAGGAGCCGGTTCTCCCGGTCGAGGATCACCGGCTGCTCGCCGACGACGGTCAGCTCGAGCTGCTCCTGCTTGCCGGAGAGGTTCCCGACCTCGATCGCCTTGGCGGCCTTGGCATCGCGGGTGTCGGTGGTGCGCTCGAAGCGCAGCAGCTTGGTCCCGTCGAGGACGAAGACGGTGCCCTCCGTGCTCACGGTGACCAGCGGGACGGAGCCCTCGGCCGTGTACGCGGGGTCGGCGCCGGAGGGCGAGAAGGCGGCGGCCTCCTCGGGAGAGAGGATCCAGACACGACCGTCGGCCGCGGTGATCGCCACGCGGTCGCCGCCGAGGGCCACGGTGCTGCCGAGCGGGAGCTCGACGAGTCCGCCGCGCTGCACGGACGCGGTGTTGATCGGCGTGAGGCCGCGGGCGCCGGTCTCGAAGACGATGTTCCCCGACTGCAGCAGATCCAGATCGTCGCCGCTCTGGTTGAGGCGCGCGTCCAGCTCGCCGGCGTCCACGTTGAGCCGGCCCATGCGAGCATCCTGCTCGCTCATCACCCAGACGCCGCCGTTGGAGACCTCGACCTCGGAGGAGGTCAGTCCCTGGTAGTTGATCGCGAAGCCCGTCAGGACGAGCGCGGCGACCGCCAGCACTGCGGTGGTGACGACAGTGGTGCGGCGGCGTCGGCGCTGCGGTCCCGCGGCGACGGACATAGAGGTACCCCCAGAGACATGATCGACATGCTGTCGTGGACCAGCAGTGACCCCCACTGCTCCCCTGCGAGGCGTCCCGGAGGCCGACTCTGCGTGCCACACGACGTCCACAGGGTACTCGTGAAGACCTGTCGACGCCACGCGGGACTGCTCACGTCGAGGAGCCGGGGCAGGTCAGCGTCGATTCACACGGTGACGACAGGAGCTCCGGACCGAGGACTCCGCGGAACCCGTCACACGGGCCCTCCGGGGCTGCTCAGCGGCTGCGGTCGACGAGGCTGCGGGTGAACTCCACGAGAGCGTCGCGCGCGGGACCGGCGGGGAGCTCGAGCAGGACCTCCACCGCCTCGTCCGCGGTGCGCTCCGCGAGGCGTCGCGTCTCCTCCAGCGCCGGATCCTGACGGAGCAGCTCGACGAGCTCCGAGAGCTCGTCATCGCTCGACAGGTCCGCGCCCAGTCGCTCGACGATCCTGCGGGCCGAGGGATCACCGGTCTCCGCGGCGCGACGGCGCACCAGGAGGGTCGGCATGGTGGGGACGCCCTCCCGAAGGTCGATCCCGGGGGTCTTGCCGCTCGTGGCGCTGTCGCTGGTGAGATCGAGGACGTCGTCCGCGAGCTGGAAGGCCACCCCGACCTTCTCGCCGTACCGGGCCATGATCTCGTCCGTGCCGGCCGGCGCTCCGGACAGGAGACAGCCCAGTCGACCCGCGAGGGCGAGCAGCGAGGCCGTCTTGTCGGCGAGCACCGAGATGTAGTGCGCGAACGGATCGTCCTCCGCTCGGGGGCCGACGGTCTCGTGCAGCTGGCCGAGGCACAGCCTCTCGAAGGTCTCGGAGTGCAGGCGCACCGCCTCGGGACCGATGCGTGCGCTCAGACCGCTCGCACGGGCGAAGAGAAAGTCACCGGTCAGGATGGCGACGTTGTTGCCCCACAGTGCGTGGGCGCTCTCCGCGCCACGACGGGTCGCGGCCGAGTCCATGACGTCGTCGTGGTAGAGGCTCGCCAGGTGGGTCAGCTCGACCAGGACCGCCGAGTCGAGGACCTCCTCGCGGCCGATGTCGCCGAACGAGGCGGCGAGCAGGACCAGCATGGGACGCACCCGCTTGCCACCGGCGTCCATCAGATGGCGCGCGGTCCATCGCACCATGTCGTCCGAGGTGGCCACGGAGTCGCGCAGGCGCTCCTCGATCGCCTCGAGCTGCTCGAGGATCCTCGAGGCGAGCTGGTCATCGATGTCGGGGATGACCGGCAGCGTGGACGGCATGACGCTCCTGGGTGGATGTGTGCGGGCGGGCTCGCTCCCTGCTCGGGAGCGCTGCCGCGACCGCGGGACGGAACGGCTCGGGTGCATGCTGGATGCGACCCGGCTACGACCGATCAGTCTACCGTCGCGGTCGCTCCCGCCGAGGGCTGAGGCCCCGAGGTCGCCGAGGACACATCGGGCGCTGCCCGAGCGCGGTGCAGGGCTCCGAGACCGCGGGCGAGCCGGCCTTCGGGGATGAATTCGGGGCATGAAAAAAGGGAGTGGGAGGAGCGAGACCCCGAAAGGCCTCAAGCTCACTCCCACTCCCACAAAGATGTCCGGCGGCGACCTACTCTCCCACACCCTCCCGAGTGCAGTACCATCGGCGCAATCGAGCTTAGCTTCCGGGTTCGGAATGGAACCGGGCGTTTCCTCGACGCTATGACCGCCGTAACACTATGAGACACAACCAGCCCACACACCACCACCCCACAGGGCAACAGTGGCAGGGATTGCTTCCCCAGAACCACACAGTGGACGCGAACACTCACAGCAAAAGAAGTGTTGAATAAGTCATCGGCCATTAGTACCAGTCAGCTCCACGCATTGCTGCGCTTCCACATCTGGCCTATCAACCCAGTGGTCTACTGGGGGCCTCTCACACAAAGTGCACGGATATCTCATCTTGAAGCAGGCTTCCCGCTTAGATGCTTTCAGCGGTTATCCCTTCCCAACGTAGCCAACCAGCCATGCCCTTGGCAGAACAACTGGCACACCAGAGGTCAGTCCATCCCGGTCCTCTCGTACTAGGGACAGGTCTTCTCAAATATCCAACGCGCGCAGCGGATAGGGACCGAACTGTCTCACGACGTTCTAAACCCAGCTCGCGTACCGCTTTAATAGGCGAACAGCCTAACCCTTGGGACCAACTCCAGCCCCAGGATGCGACGAGCCGACATCGAGGTGCCAAACCATGCCGTCGATATGAGCTCTTGGGCAAGATCAGCCTGTTATCCCCGGGGTACCTTTTATCCGTTGAGCGACACCCATTCCACAATGAGGTGCCGGATCACTAGTTCCTGCTTTCGCACCTGCCCGACATGTCTGTCTCGCAGTCAAGCTCCCTTGTGCACTTACACTCAACACCTGATTACCAACCAGGCTGAGGGAACCTTTGAGCGCCTCCGTTACTTTTTGGGAGGCAACCGCCCCAGTTAAACTACCCATCAGACACTGTCCCTGATCCGGATCACGGACCGAGGTTAGGAATCCAGAACGACCAGAGTGGTATTTCAACAATGACTCCACACTCACTGGCGTGAATGCTTCCCAGTCTCCCACCTATCCTACACAAGCCGTCCCGAACACCAATATCAAACTATAGTAAAGGTCCCGGGGTCTTTCCGTCCTGCTGCGCGTAACGAGCATCTTTACTCGTAATGCAATTTCGCCGAGTTCGCGGTTGAGACAGTGGAGAAGTCGTTACGCCATTCGTGCAGGTCGGAACTTACCCGACAAGGAATTTCGCTACCTTAGGATGGTTATAGTTACCACCGCCGTTTACTGGGGCTTAAATTCTCAGCTTCGATCCGAAGATCTAACCGGTCCTCTTAACCTTCCAGCACCGGGCAGGCGTCAGTCCGTATACAGCGTCTTACGACTTCGCACGGACCTGTGTTTTTAGTAAACAGTCGCTTCTCCCTGGTCTCTGCGGCCCTCACCGCTCTCACGGTTCGGGCCCCCCTTCTCCCGAAGTTACGGGGGCATTTTGCCGAGTTCCTTAACCACGATTCTCTCGAACGCCTTGGTATTCTCTACCTGATCACCTGAGTCGGTTTAGGGTACGGGCGACCGTATTCGTCACGCCGGAACTTTTCTTGGCAGTACAGGATCACTCACCTACGCCCATACGGGATCCCCATCACGTCTCACCCAATACGGCACCGCATTACCGGTGCTCGGGCTGCTCGCTTAGACGGACTATTCCATTAAGTCCGCGGAAGCTACCTCTCTGCGTCATCCCTCGCGCTGACCTACTACAACCTTGGTTCCCAGCCTCATCAACCTCCACACCCCGAAGGGCATGGGGAAGACTCGGGTGGTTAGCATCGACTGCCTCGGTATGGGTCCTCCTACGATCGGTTCGGGAATATCAACCCGATGTCCATCGACTACGCCTGTCGGCCTCGCCTTAGGTCCCGACTAACCCAGGGCGGATAAACCTGGCCCTGGAACCCTTGATCAATCGGCGGACGGGTTTCTCACCCGTCTTTCGCTACTCATGCCTGCATTCTCACTCGTACAGCCTCCACCACTGGGTTCCCCCGCGGCTTCGCTGGCTGCACGACGCTCCCCTACCCATCCAGACAAAAATCTGAATGACACAGCTTCGGCGGTGTGCTTGAGCCCCGCTACATTGTCGGCGCAGAATCACTTGACCAGTGAGCTATTACGCACTCTTTCAAGGGTGGCTGCTTCTAAGCCAACCTCCTGGTTGTCTAAGCAACTCCACATCCTTTTCCACTTAGCACACGCTTAGGGGCCTTAGCTGATGTTCTGGGCTGTTTCCCTCTCGACTATGAAGCTTATCCCCCACAGTCTCACTGCTGCGCTCTCACGTATCGGCATTCGGAGTTTGGCTAAGGTCAGTAACCCGGTGGGGCCCATCGCCTATCCAGTGCTCTACCTCCGACACGAAACACGCAACGCTGCACCTAAATGCATTTCGGGGAGAACCAGCTATCACGAAGTTTGATTGGCCTTTCACCCCTATCCACAGGTCATCCCCTCCATTTTCAACTGAAGTGGGTTCGCGCCTCCACGCGGTCTTACCCGCGCTTCACACTGCCCATGGATAGATCACTTCGCTTCGGGTCTAGAGCCGGCGACTGAACGCCCCGTTCAGACTCGCTTTCGCTACGGCTACCCCACACGGGTTAACCTCGCCACCGACCACTAACTCGCAGGCTCATTCTTCAAAAGGCACGCCGTCACCCCGTAAGGCTCCGACGGATTGTAAGCGCACGGTTTCAGGTACTATTTCACTCCCCTCCCGGGGTGCTTTTCACCTTTCCCTCACGGTACTTGTCCGCTATCGGTCACAAGGTAGTATTCAGGCTTACCAGGTGGTCCTGGCAGATTCACACCGGATTTCACGGGCCCGGTGCTACTCGGGAACAGCGTCACGCCGCACATCGGTTTCGTCTACGGGGGTCACACCCTCTACGCCGTCGCACTCATCACGACTTCGACTACCGCTGCACGTCCACGTCGATGAGCCGGCAGACCCATCAGACACGTCCCACAACCCCTGACCTGCAACCCCTGCCGGGTATCACACAAACCAGGTTTAGCCTCTTCCGCTTTCGCTCGCCACTACTCACGGAATCACTATTTGTTTTCTCTTCCTGCGGGTACTGAGATGTTTCACTTCCCCGCGTTCCCTCCACACCACCTATACATTCAGTGGCGGGTACCAGGGCATGACCCCTGGTGGGTTTCCCCATTCGGACATCCTCGGATCACAGTTCGGTTGTCAACTCCCCGAGGCTTATCGCAGACTCCCACGTCCTTCTTCGGCTCCTTGTGCCAAGGCATCCACCGTGCGCCCTTTACAACTTAGGCAACACAACAAAGACCAAAATCTTAAAAATTGCTTACAAGATGCTCGCGTCCACTATGTAGTTCTCAAGAAACAACCCCACACCAACCCCCACCACCCACACAGGCAGCAAGAATCAGGGAGGACCAGCCACACACCCACCCAGCATCCCGAAGGACCCTCAGCAGGCCGCGTGCAGCCTCACAACCCAATAGCGTGTCTCCACCTCAAACCACCCGAACAACCACACGTTCCAGACCCCGAAGAGTCGTACTAGCGCAGCCCTGCCGGCCGGCGAAGCGCCCATCCGTTGATGTTCCACCCTTGAGCAACCACCCCCACCACACTCGGGCAGGAAGATGGCCACCAATCATTGGTGATGCTCCTTAGAAAGGAGGTGATCCAGCCGCACCTTCCGGTACGGCTACCTTGTTACGACTTAGTCCCAATCACCGATCCCACCTTCGACAGCTCCCTCACGAGGATGGGCCACTGGCTTCGGGTGTTACCGACTTTCGTGACTTGACGGGCGGTGTGTACAAGGCCCGGGAACGTATTCACCGCAGCGTTGCTGATCTGCGATTACTAGCGACTCCGACTTCATGGGGTCGAGTTGCAGACCCCAATCCGAACTGAGGCCGGCTTTTTGGGATTCGCTCCACCTCACAGTATCGCAACCCATTGTACCGACCATTGTAGCATGCTTGAAGCCCAAGACATAAGGGGCATGATGATTTGACGTCGTCCCCACCTTCCTCCGAGTTGACCCCGGCAGTCTCCCATGAGTCCCCGCCATTACGCGCTGGCAACATGGAACGAGGGTTGCGCTCGTTGCGGGACTTAACCCAACATCTCACGACACGAGCTGACGACAACCATGCACCACCTGTGCACCAGTCCGAAGAAAACCCCATCTCTGGAGTCGTCCGGTGCATGTCAAGCCTTGGTAAGGTTCTTCGCGTTGCATCGAATTAATCAGCATGCTCCGCCGCTTGTGCGGGCCCCCGTCAATTCCTTTGAGTTTTAGCCTTGCGGCCGTACTCCCCAGGCGGGGCACTTAATGCGTTAGCTACGGCGCGGAAAACGTGGAATGTCCCCCACACCTAGTGCCCAACGTTTACGGCATGGACTACCAGGGTATCTAATCCTGTTCGCTACCCATGCTTTCGCTTCTCAGTGTCAGTAATGGCCCAGAGACCTGCCTTCGCCATCGGTGTTCTTCCTGATATCTGCGCATTTCACCGCTACACCAGGAGTTCCAGTCTCCCCTACCACACTCTAGCCTGCCCGTACCCACCGCACGCCCGAGGTTGAGCCTCGGGTTTTCACGGCAGACGCGACAAGCCACCTACAAGCTCTTTACGCCCAATAATTCCGGACAACGCTTGCGCCCTACGTATTACCGCGGCTGCTGGCACGTAGTTAGCCGGCGCTTCTTCTGCAGGTACCGTCACTTTCGCTTCTTCCCTACTGAAAGAGGTTTACAACCCGAAGGCCGTCATCCCTCACGCGGCGTCGCTGCATCAGGCTTTCGCCCATTGTGCAATATTCCCCACTGCTGCCTCCCGTAGGAGTCTGGGCCGTGTCTCAGTCCCAGTGTGGCCGGTCGCCCTCTCAGGCCGGCTACCCGTCATCGCCTTGGTGAGCCGTTACCTCACCAACAAACTGATAGGCCGCGAGTCCATCCCCCACCGAAAAACTTTCCAGTCACCACCATGCGGTGAAGACTCGTATCCGGTATTAGCCACGATTTCCCGAGGTTATCCCGAAGTGAGGGGCAGGTTACTCACGTGTTACTCACCCGTTCGCCACTAATCAGACCGTGCAAGCACGGTCGTCATCGTTCGACTTGCATGTGTTAAGCACGCCGCCAGCGTTCGTCCTGAGCCAGGATCAAACTCTCCATGAAAACATAGAAAAAATCCTGACAAACAACAAACAACCAGCATATAACTGCTGAATCATCCGTTTAAAATGTTTGCCAACTTAAAATATTGGCATCAACAAACAGACACGCTATTGAGATATCAAGCAACACGCGCACTCGGTGTTCCGAACCTTTCGGTTCTTCGCTCCGGGGCAACCCTGATAACTTAGGGCTTCCGGTCCTCCTTGTCAACTCGGTGCGGTGTGATCCGCGCCTCACTGCTTTTCGGAGAGATCCGAAGTGCCTGCTCAGTGCCGGTTTCGCTGTCCGGTCTCTCGACCTTCTCGCTGTCCCGTTCTGCTGGGCACGAGGAAGAACATTACGGGGATCCGCAGGGGCCGTCAAGCCAGAACGGCCTTTTCCGGGGTGTCCTGCGCCACATTCCTGTCTGATCTACAAAAGCGCAGGTCAGAGGCATGCAGTGCCGGGCAGTCGGCGCCGGTTCCGGGAAGACGGGGCGGAATGCGCCCCGTGAGCCCCCTGCGCCGGCCCCGGAATCACCCCTCAGATGTGTCGCACGACGCCCCGGTGGAGCGCGACGATGCCCCCGGAGAGGTTCTGGAACTGGGTGCCGACCAGGCCCGCGTCCCGGAACCAGCCGCGCAGCTGCACCTGGTCGGGCCAGTCGAGGATCGACTCCGCCAGGTAGTCGTAGGCGTCGGCGCTCGTGGCGACGCGGCGCGCGACGGCCGGCAGCGCACGCAGCAGGTACCTCTCGTACACCGTCCGGAAGAGCGGGGAGCTGGGGGTCGAGAACTCGCACACCACGACCCGTCCCCCGGGGCGCACCACCCGTGCCATCTCTGCCAGGCCCCGTCGCGGATCCTGCACGTTGCGCAGTCCGAAGGAGATGACGGCCGCGTCGAAGGATCCGTCCGCGAAGGGCAGGTGCTGTGCGTCGGCGCCGACGAAGGGCACGGGCGCCCCGCGGCGTCGGCCCTCGGCCATCATCCCGAGGGAGAAGTCGGCGGCCACCACCTTCGCCCCCGCGTGCGCGATCGCCGCCGAGGAGGTCCCGGTGCCGGCGGCGAGATCCAGGACCCGCGCCTCGCCGTCCACCGCGATCTCCTCGAGTCCGAGCGCCTCGACCATCGCGCCCCGCCACAGGCGGACCTGCCCGAGCGCGGCCAGATCGTTCATGAGGTCGTAGCGTCCGGCGATGCTGTCGAACATCCCGGCGACGTCATAGGGCTGCTTCTTCAGATCTGCGCGACTCATGAGGCAGATCCTCCCACGCTCCCGCCGCCGGGCACGGACCGTCGGACCCGTCCCGACATCTCCCTGGCAGGATGGTGCCCGCCCGCCGCCGGATCCCCGGTCCCGGCCCGTCGTCCCCCGAGGAGCACCCGATGTCCGATGCCCGCACCTCTCGCGCCGAAGCCCTCCGTGGCCTCACCCTCCCGGCCGCGCTCCTCCCGGAGGACGGGCGCTTCGGCTCCGGTCCCTCGCGGATCCGTGACGCGCAGATGCAGGCCCTCTCCGGACTCTCCCGCACGGTGCTCGGCACCTCCCATCGGCAGGCGCCGGTCAAGCAGCAGGTGGCCCGGGTCCGGACGGGTCTCGCCGAGCTGTTCTCGCTGCCCGAGGGCTACGAGGTGGTCCTCGGCAACGGCGGCTCCACCGCCTTCTGGGACGTGGCCGTGTACGGCCTGATCTCCGCGCGCTCCCAGCACCTGACCTTCGGCGAGTTCTCGTCGAAGTTCGCGGCCGAGGCGAAGGGCGCACCGCACCTCGAGGATCCGGAGGTCCTCGCCGCGACCCCGGGCTCCCTCACCGCCGCCGTGGCCTCGGCCGATGTCGACGCCTACGCCTGGCCCCACAACGAGACCTCGACCGGCGTGATGGCCCCGGTTCTCCGGCCCGCCGGAGCGGGCGAGGACCAGCTGGTGCTGATCGATGCCACGTCCGCCGCCGGCGGCGTGTCCGTCGACGTCTCCCAGACGGACGCGTACTACTTCGCCCCGCAGAAGTCCTTCGCCTCGGACGGCGGGCTCTGGCTCGCGCTCCTCTCCCCCGCCGCCATCGCCCGTGCCGAGCGCCTCGCCGCGGACGGATCCCGCTGGATTCCGTCGTTCCTCTCGCTCACCAGCGCGATCGACAACTCCCGCAAGGACCAGACGCTCAACACCCCGGCGGTCGCGACCCTCGTGCTCCTCGCCGAGCAGATCGACTGGATGCTCGAGCAGGGCGGGCTGGCCTGGGCCGACGAGCGCACCCGCACCACGAGCGGTCTGCTCCAGCAGTGGGCCGCGCGCCGCGAGGAGGTCACGCCCTTCGTGTCCGATCCCGCCGCCCGCTCGCAGGTGGTCACGACGCTCGACCTCGACGAGGCCATCGACGCCACCGCGATCACCGCGGTGCTGCGGGCGCACGGCATCGTCGACATCGAGCCCTATCGCAAGCTGGGCCGCAACCAGCTGCGCATCGCGACCTTCCCCGCGGTCACCGTGGAGGACACCGAGGCGCTGATCGCCGTGCTGGACCACGTGCTCGACGCGACCGCCTGATCCGGACCCGCCCGGTCCCGACCGGGGACGCACGACGGCCGGACCGCCCCGAGGGGTGGTCCGGCCGTCGTCGTCCGCGGGGCGGGCGCCGGGGCGCTCCGTCAGTCGCGGTGCTCGACGAGGAGCTCGCGCAGGACCTGCGCCGCACGACGCAGGACCTCCCGGTCCTCGGGAGCGGCGGTCGCGATCCGGGTGCGCAGCCAGGCGTCGCGCTCGGCGCGCCCCTCCTCGACGACGCGCCGGCCCTGATCCGTGAGCGTCACCAGGACCTGACGCCCGTCCCGCGGATGCGCGGACCGGGTGACGAGGCCGGCCTCGTCGAGGCGCCGGAGCATCCGGGTCATGACCGGTGGGGTGACGCGCTCGAAGTCGGCGAGCGCACCGGGGGTGGCGTCCCCCTCCCGCTGGAGGTAGGCGAGCACGGAGAACTGCGAGGCCGAGACCTCCTCCGAGGAGGTGCGCGAGCGCAGCACCCGGGAGGAGACCAGCAGCGAGCGACGCAGGTCGGCGGCCAGCTCCGCGGTGGGGTCGCCCGTGGTCACAGCAGCAGGCCCTCGATCGCCCCGCGGAGGAAGTAGGCGATGAACAGCGCGGCGATCACGTACATCAGCCAGTGGACCTCACGAGCCTTGCCGCGCACGAGGCGGATCACCACGTACATCACGAAGCCCGCGCCCATGCCGACGGTGATCGAGTAGGCGAAGGGCATGAGGATGATCGTCAGGAACGCCGGGATCGCGATCTCCGGGTCGCGAAAGTCGATCGAGGTCACATTGGTCATCATCAGGAAGCCGACCATGACCAGTGCCGGGGTGGCCGCCTCGTAGGGGACGGCCGAGACCAGCGGCGCGAGGAAGGTGGCGAGCAGGAAGGCGAGGCCCGTGGTCACGGCCGCGAGTCCGGTCCGCGCGCCGTCCGCCACGCCCGAGGTCGACTCCACGAAGCTGGTGTTCGAGGAGACGCCGCCGATGCCGCCGCCGAGCGCGCCGAGGGAGTCCACGACGAGGATCCGCTGCGAGTAGGGGATGTCGCCCTTCTCGTCCAGCAGGTCGCCCTCCGCCGCCACGGCGACCATGGTGCCCATGGTGTCGAAGAAGTCTGCCAGCAGCAGCGAGAAGACGATGACGAAGGCGCCGATCACGCCCGCGGCCTGGACGCCGCCGAGGAAGTCGACGCGGAAGAGCGTCGCGAAGTCCGGCAGCGCGATGGGCGAGCCCTGGAGTGCGGGCACGTTCATCGACCAGCCGCTCGGGTTCTCCGGGGAGAGGGAGCCGTCGGAGAAGGCCCCGAGGCCCTTGACCGCCTCGAGGACGATCGCGAGAGCGGTCGCGACGAGGATCGAGATCAGGATCGCGCCGGGCACCTTGCGCACCCACAGCACGAACATCAGGATCAGGCCGACGACGAAGACGAGGGTCGGCCAGCCGGTCAGCGAGCCGTCGTTGCCGAGCTGCACGGGCGTCCCCGCCGCGTGGGTGACGAAGCGGGCGTTGTAGAGGCCGATGAACGCGATGAACAGGCCGATGCCGACGCTGATCGCGGTCTTCATGAAGGGCGGCACCGCGTCGAACACGGCCTTGCGGAAGCCGGTCAGCACGAGCAGGAGGATCAGCAGGCCGGAGATCGCCACCAGGCCCATCGCGCCGGGCCAGGTCATCCCGGGCAGGGACACGACCGAGTAGGCGAGATAGGCGTTGAGGCCGAGACCCGCGGCGAGGGCGAGGGGGAACTTGGCCCACGCTCCCATGAGCACGCTCAGCAGGCCGGCCACGAGCGCCGTGCCGGCGGCGACCGCGGCCAGGTTCGGCTCGGTGCCGCCGCCGAGGTAGTTGCCCTGGGAGTCCGGCACGGTCCCGATGATCAGGGGGTTGAGCACCACGATGTAGCACATCGAGAAGAAGGTGACGAGACCGCCGCGGATCTCCCGACCGACGGTCGAGCCGCGCTCGCTGAGATGGAAGTAGCGGTCGAGGCCGGAGCGCGGAGCGGCCGGCGCGGGCGCCTCGGGCGCCGAGGAGGTGTGGGGATCTGCCTGCTGCATGGCTGCGATCGTATCCGGCGGGGACCGCGCCCCTCTCCCCCAGGCCGCCCCCTCAGCTGTGACGTGCGTCGGACCGCGCGAGCCGGGACGCGGCCGCCTCGTCCACGACGACGGTGACCTGCGGGTGCTGCTGCAGCGCGGTGGCCGGCCACTGGTCCGTCATCTCGCCCTCCAGCAGATGGGCGATGGCCTCGGCCTTCCCGGCGCCGCTCGCCGTGAGCACGATGCGGCGCGCCTCGCCGAGGGTGCCGAGCCCCTGGCTGATCGCACGCACCGGCACCTGGGAGGGGTCTCCGAAGAAGCGGGCGTTGTCCGCGATCGTCGACGGCGCGAGGTCCACCACCCGGGTGCGGGAGGCGCGATCGCTACCCGGCTCGTTGAAGGCGATGTGCCCGTTCGAGCCGATGCCGAGGATCTGCAGGTCCACCCCGCCCGCGTCCTGCAGCCGACGCTCATAGGCGATCGCCTCGAGGTCGGGGTCCGGGGCGGCGCCGTCGGGGGTGTCGATGGAGGAGGTGGGCAGGTCGACCTGATCGACGAGGTGCTCGTGGATGAAGCGTCGGTAGCTCTGGGGGTGATCACCCGACAGCCCCACGTACTCGTCGAGGGTGAAGGCGCGGGAGTGCGCGAAGGACAGCCCGCGCTCCCGGTGGCGGCGGATCAGCTCCGCGTAGGCGGTCAGCGGCGAGGACCCGGTGGCGAGTCCGAGGACCACGCCCGCCTCCCCCGCCTCCCGGATGACCTCCTCGAAGAGGTCGGCGACGAGCGCTCCGCCTGCGGCGGCGTCGGGGACGATGTGGACCTGCATGCTGTGCTCCTCCCGGGCGGCCCCGCAGCCCGGCGACTGCGCGACTCTGCTCGTTTGATCTCAAAGATGAGCATACTCGAGGATTGCGCTGCGGCCGCCGCGCACCGCGAACCGCGCGTCGGCCGCAGCCCGCAGAGTTCCGCAGCCCGCACGACGAACGGCACCGCCGCACCCGAGGGTGCGACGGTGCCGTGGGGTCGGTGCGCTCCGTGCCTCAGCGCGGCAGGAGCGCTCCGATCACTTCTTCTTGCCCGAGTTCGCCGCGTACTCGAAAGCGGCGCGCGGGGTGGTGGTCTCGGGGATGCCGATGATGTCGCGGCGCGAGATCAGGGTGGTGGCCCAGCCCGCGAGGACCGCGGCCTTCCGCCCCAGGGTCGGCATGGCGTACACGTGGTAGGCACGGGCCATGGCCCACGCCGGCACGCCGCGCACGTCGATCTCCTTGTCGCCCAGCATCAGCCGGCCGACGCCCTTGTACATGCCCAGGGTCGCCATGACGCCGAGGTTCTTGTGGTAGTAGTCCACCAGCGGACGACCCTGCACGGAGCGGGCGATGTTGTCCGCGACCCGCTTGCCCTGGCGCACGGCGTGCTGGGCGTTCGGCGGGCAGAACTTGCCCTCGCCCGAGGCGAGGTCCGGCACGGCGGCGCAGTCGCCGGCGGCGAAGACGTTGTCCAGCGGGCCGTCGGTGCCGTTGACGCGGAGATCCGCGAGGGCCTCGAGCTTGCCCATGAGGGGGCCGCGCTCGGTGACGGTGGGGAGGTCCGAGGACTCCGCGTCGCCGAGGACCGGGTTCGGCTTCACACCGGCGTTCCAGACCAGCAGGCCGGTCTCGTACTCGTCGCCGTCGGAGGTCTTGATGACGCCGTTCTCGGCCGAGTTCAGGAAGGTCTCGAGCTTGACCTCGATGCCGCGCTCGCGCAGCTGGTTCAGCACGTAGGCGCGCTGGTCCTCGGTGAGCTCCGGGAACACGAAGGGCGCCGCGTCGACGAGCACGAAGCGGATGTCGGAGGCGTGCAGGTCGGGGTAGTAGCGCAGAGCGTCGCGGACCATGTCCTCGGTCTCCGCGATGGCCTCGCCGCCGGCGAAGCCGCCGCCGATGAAGGTGAAGGTGAGCAGGCGCTTGCGGACCTTGGGGTCCTTGGTGGACGCCGCCTCGGCGAGGTTGGCGAGGATGCGGTCGCGCACGGCCACGGCCTCCTCGACCTGCTTGAAGCCGATGGCGTTCTCGGCCAGGCCGGGGATCGGGAGCAGACGCGGGACGGCGCCGAGGCCGACGACCAGGTAGTCGTAGGCGATCTCGAGCTTGCTGTCGTCCTCGGTGGTCACCACGACGGTGTTCTCCGCCGAGCGGATCTGGGACACCGAGCCGGTCACGACCTTGGTGCCGGCGAGGACCTTGCGCAGGGGCGCGAGGACGTTGCGCGGATCGATCGAGCCGCCGCCGACCTCGGGGAGGAAGGGGGCGTAGGTCATGTAGGGACGCGGGTCGACGATGGTGATCGCGACCTCGGAGCCGAGGGTCTTGCGCAGCTCGGACGCGGTCGTCATACCGACGGACCCGCCGCCGAGGATCAGGACATGGGGCTTGCCGCCGAAGGTGGTGTTCATGGGGTCAACCTTAGGGCGAATGTGCCCCCGGACAAAAACCTGCCGGTGGAATGGACACCGCTCGCGAGCGACCCGGTTCCGGAGCGCCTGCCGAGGGTCAGCGGGAGCGGTCGGCGAGGGCCAGGGCGATGCCGTCGAGGATGTCGTGCTCGCTCGTACGGACCGAGGTGAGTCCCGCCGCCTCGTGGACGCGACGGAGGATCCGGGACCAGATGAGCGCTCCCGCGCCGATCACGTCGATCCTGCCGGGGTGGATGGTGGGGTGCGCCGAGCGCTCTTGGCGGCTCTCCTGTAGCAGCCGGTCGCACAGCGCGAGCGAGGCATCCACG
Organism: Brachybacterium sp. J144; assembly: GCF_036321705.1. Classification (NCBI taxonomy): domain Bacteria; kingdom Bacillati; phylum Actinomycetota; class Actinomycetes; order Micrococcales; family Dermabacteraceae; genus Brachybacterium; species Brachybacterium sp. J144. The sequence goes on along the minus strand of NZ_JAZDCG010000001.1, from coordinate 376,002 downwards.
CTCAGCGTCGCCCCATGGGTGTCCTCGGGCGAGTACTCGGTGTGTCCGAGCGCCACGGAGGTGAGGGTGGTGACGGTCCCGGCGACGCCGACGAGGGCGGCGGCCCGCTCGAGAGGGATCTCCGCCGCGGCCCGGTCGAGGAGCTCCTCGATGTCGGCGGTGGCGGCGGCGATCTGTGCGGCGGTCGGAGGGTCCTCCCCGAGGTGCCTCTCGGTCAGCCGCACCGAGCCGATGTCGAGGCTGATGCGATGGGTGGGGGACTCGGTGCCGAGGACCAGCTCGGTCGAGCCGCCGCCGATGTCGACGACCAGGCGCGGCCCGTCGGGCAGGGCGTCGAGCGTGGTCACCGCACCGCGGAAGGAGAGCTCCGCCTCCTCCTGTCCCGAGATCACCTCGGGGCGCACGCCGAGGATCGACTCGATCCCCTCGATGAAGACATCCCGGTTGGACGCGTCGCGGGTCGCCGAGGTGGCGACGAAGCGGATGTCCTGCCAGTCGACGCCGTGGTGCTCGATCAGTCGGGCGTAGCGGCGCGCGGCGTCGAGGGTGCGCTCGACGGCGACGGGGTCGAAGCGACCGGTGCGGTCCACGCCCAGGCCGAGCCGCACCATCTCGAGATGGCGCTCGAGGTCGAGCAGGCGGCTGGTGCCCTCCTCGGGCTGCGCGACGAGCAGTCGGATCGAGTTCGTGCCGCAGTCGATCGCGGCGACGGGGCGGCTCACGCGTCCTCCTCCTCGCAGCGGCAGTCGAGGTCGGGGAGGGCGCCGGGGATCATGGCGAGCACCTCGTCGGCGACGGGGTTGACCCCCGGTCCCTCGGCGAGGGCCTGGCCGGCGAGGGCGTGCAGGCACTTCACGCGGGTCGGCATTCCGCCCGCACTCACGTCGCGCACCTCCTCGGCGTCGCCGACCTCCTCGCGCCGGGCCAGGTAACGCTCGTGGGCGGCGCGGTAGCCCGCGGCCAGCTCTTCGTCCTGACCGAGGCGCTCGGTCAGCTCGGACATCGTGCCGACCGCCTCGAGGCGGGAGAGGTCCAGGGTCAGCCAGGGCAGCGTGAGGTAGAGCGACGTGGGGAAGGGCGTGCCGTCCTCGAGGCGGGGGGCGGTGCGGACGACGGCGGGACGGCCGCAGCCGCAGCGGCGGGCGATCGAGACGACGCCGCGCATGTCGCGTCCGAGCTGCACCCTCATCACCTCGAGGTCGTGCGCGGTCGCGGGGGTCTCGTACGGGAGCGGGGGAAGTGGGGTCACGGAGTGCTGTCCTGGTCGGCGGCGTCCTCGTCGGTGGCGCCGGTCTCGTCGGGGATGTCCTCGGGCGTGAGGCGGCTCGAGCCCTCCACCGAGGTCCACAGGGTCGAGTACCACTCGCCCTGCTCCGCCGCGGCGGCGGACTGCTGTTCCTCTGTCAGGGGGACGTCCCGGCCCGAGGTGTCGGTGAGTCGGTACTGGGTCTCCCCCGGCATGGCGAAGAGCAGGCGCTCACGAGCCTGCGCCGCCACATAAGCGGGATCGTCCCAGCGGGCGACCTGGGCGCGCAGCGCCTCGACGTCCTGCTCCTGCTGCGCGACCTGCGCGCGCAGCTGCGCGAGCTGCTGCCGCTGGGCGACGTAGGAGTTCACGGTCGGGACGAGCGCCGCGAGGGCGACGACCACGACGGCGATCAGGGCGAGGGTGCGACGGGTGATGGTGACGCCCGGCCCGTCGGCCGGCGGTGCCGGCGGAGCGGTCGTGCGCGGCCTGGAGGCGGCCGCCGGGCGGGAGCTCGACGCAGAGCGCGAGTTCGAGGCGTTGCGGGAGCTCGAGGCGGAGCGGGAGCTCGACGCGGAGCGCGCAGCCTTCCGCGCCGAGGCGCCGGAGCCCCCGGACGCGGAGACCGGGCGCCTCGCGGTCCGCGGGGCGCCCGGTCGTCTGCTGGTCATGCCGGAAGGCTACAGCCTGGGGCTGGGCCTCAGGCGGAGAAACGCGGGAAGGCGGAGGCGCCGGCGTAGCGGGCGGCGTCCCCGAGCTCCTCCTCGATGCGCAGCAGCTGGTTGTACTTCGCCACGCGCTCGCCGCGGGCGGGGGCGCCGGACTTGATCTGGCCGCAGTTTGTGGCGACCGCGAGGTCCGCGATGGTGGTGTCCTCGGTCTCACCGGAGCGGTGCGACATCATCGCCTTGAAGCCTGCGCGGTGCGCGAGGTCCACGGCGTCGAGGGTCTCGGAGAGCGAGCCGATCTGGTTGACCTTCACCAGGAGCGCGTTCGCGGAGCCCTCGGCGATGCCGCGGCCGAGGCGCTCGGGGTTGGTGACGAACAGGTCGTCGCCCACGAGCTGGACCTTGGCGCCCAGCTTCGCGGTGATGGCGTTCCAGCCCTCCCAGTCCTCCTCGTTCAGCGGGTCCTCGATGGAGACCAGCGGGTACGCGTCGACGAGCTCGGCGTAGTACTCGATCATCTCGGCGGAGGTCTTCGTCGCACCCTCGAAGGTGTAGGAGCCGTCCTCGAAGAACTCGGAGGCGGCGACGTCGAGCGCGAGCGCGACGTCCTTGCCGGCCTCGAAGCCGGCCTTGCCGATGGCCTCGACGATCAGGTCGAGCGCGGCGCGGTTGGACTCGAGGTTGGGGGCGAAGCCGCCCTCGTCGCCGAGACCGGTGGCGAGGCCGCGCTCCTTGAGCACGGACTTCAGCGCGTGGTACACCTCGGCGCCGATGCGGAGCGCCTCGGCGAAGGAGTCCGCACCGATCGGGGCGATCATGAACTCCTGGATGTCGACGTTGGAGTCGGCGTGGGAGCCACCGTTGAGGATGTTCATCATCGGGACGGGCAGGATGTGCGCGTTCGGGCCGCCGACGTACTGGTACAGCGGGACGCCGGCGGAGTCCGCGGCGGCGCGGGCCACGGCGAGGGACACGCCGAGGATGGCGTTGGCGCCGAGGGCGCCCTTGTTCTGGGTGCCGTCGATCTCCATCATCGCGGCGTCGATCGCGCGCTGCTCCTGCACGTCGAAGCCGAGGATCTTGGGCTGGATGTCCTCGATGACCGCGGCGACGGCGAGCTCGACGCCCTTGCCGAGGTAGCGGTCCTTGTCGCCGTCACGGCGCTCGACGGCCTCGAAGGCGCCGGTGGAGGCGCCCGAGGGCACGGCGGCGCGGGCGACGGTGCCGTCCTCCAGGAGGATCTCGACCTCGACGGTGGGGTTGCCGCGGGAGTCGAGAATCTCGCGGGCGTGGACGGCATCGATGATGGCAGCCATGGGCATTTCCTTCCTTCGGGGATGAAGTTCGAATCGTCCGGTCGTCGCTGACCGTCCGCGGACAGTCTAGGCGGTACGCGTGCCCGCACCGCCGCGGTGGCCGCTGTTGCCGTCGGGACCCGGCTCAGCGCCCTGCGGGGGGAGCTCGGCACGCAGTCGGGTGAGCAGGGCGCGCAGGGCGGACTCGGGGTCCACGTCCCGCGCCTCGGCCTCGACGGCGAGGTCGAGCATCCGCCGGGCGAGGTCCCCGCCCCAACCGTCGGAATCCTCCCCGGGCGCCCCGGCGACCCCGTCGGCCGCCGCGAGCAGCTCGGGCAGCCGCCCCGCGGACCGGGCGCGGTGGACGGCCTTCGCGGCGGTCTGCAGCGCCGGCAGGCCCGACGGGACGCCGTCGAGCCACCCCTTCTCCCGCTTCCCCGCTGCACGGCGCTCAGCGGCCTTGACGGCGTGCCACTGGGCGATGATCGCGTCGACGTCCGCGGGGTCCTCGAGCACCTGCTCCTCCGCCTCGCGGTCGCCGAAGACATGCGGGTTGCGCCGCTCCATCTTGGCCACGAAGGCGCGGGCCACGTCGTCGATGTCCCACGGCACCTCGGCCTCCTGGCCGACCCGGGCGTGGAAGAGGATCTGGAAGAGGAGGTCACCCAGCTCGTCGGCGAGAGCCCCGGGTCCGTGCGCGGCGGGGTCGTCGATCACCTCGAGCACCTCGTGAGTCTCCTCGAGGAGATAGCGGGCGAGGGAGGCGTGGGTCTGCTGGTGGGTCCAGGCGTCGCCGTGCTCGCCGCGCAGGGACTCCATCACCGCGACGGCCCGCAGCAGCTCGCTCCCGCGGGGCGAAGAGGCCGCGTCGGGGCGGCGGTCGGGGCGGCCGGCGGGGTCGTGCAGTGCTGCGGGGCTCACGGCGAGAGGCTACGCGGTCGGGCGCGCAGCGGGGTCCGCCGCCGGCGGCTCGGTCAGCTGCGCCGACGGCACGAGGGTGCGCAGCACGTCCCGGGCCCAGTCGAGCAGCTCGTGGTCGCGCAGCTCGGTGCCGCCGAAGCGGGAGGTCATCGGGCGCGGCACGAGCACCTGCCGGGTCGCGGGCTTCAGCAGGGTGCCGGGGTGGAGGCGCGTCATCCGCATCGCGACGGAGTCGGGGACCTCGAGATGCGCGAAGCGGATCATCTTGCCCTGCGCCTGGACCTCGTCGACGCCCGCGGCGCGGGCGTCGATGCGGAAGCGGGCGACGTCCAGCAGCACCTCGACCGGCTCCGGCGGCGTGCCGTAGCGGTCGGTGAGCTCGGTGCGGACCTGGGCGATCTCCTCCACCGTGCGGACGGCCGAGAGCTTCGCGTAGGCCTCGAGCCGGAGCCGCTCGGAGCCGATGTAGTCGTGCGGGATGTGAGCATCCAGCGGTAGCTCGACGCGGATTTCCTTCTCGGGAGCCGAGGACTCGCCGCGGAAGGCCGCCACGGCCTCGCCCACCATGCGCACGTACAGGTCGAAACCGACTCCGGCGATGTGCCCGGACTGCTCCCCGCCGAGCAGGTTGCCCGCGCCGCGGATCTCGAGGTCCTTCATCGCCACCTGCATGCCCGCGCCGAGATCGGTGTTGGTGGCGAGCGTGGTGAGGCGGTCGTGGGCCGTCTCGGTGAGCGGCTTGGAGCCGTTGTAGAGGAAGTAGGCGTACGCCCGCTCGCTCGAGCGGCCCACGCGGCCGCGCAGCTGATGCAGCTGGGAGAGGCCGAAGCGGTCCGCGTTCTCGACGATGAGCGTGTTCGCGTTCGCGATGTCGAGGCCGGTCTCCACGATCGTGGTGCATACCAGGACGTCGAACTCCCGCTCCCAGAAGTCGACGATGACCCGCTCGAGCTGGGCCTCGTTCATCTTGCCGTGGGCGACGCGCACCCGGGCATCGGGCACGAGCTCACGCAGATGAGCGGCGACGGCGTCGATGTCCTCGACCCGGTTGTGGATGTAGAACACCTGGCCATCGCGCAGCAGCTCGCGCCGGATCGCGGCGGTGACCTGCTTGTCCTCCTGCACGCCGACATAGGTCAGCACCGGGTGGCGCTCCTCGGGCGGGGTCGCCAGGATCGACATCTCGCGGATGCCCGTGACGGCCATCTCGAGGGTGCGCGGGATCGGGGTCGCGGACATCGCGAGCACGTCGACATCGGTGCGCAGCGCCTTGAGGGTCTCCTTGTGCTCGACGCCGAAGCGCTGCTCCTCGTCGATGATCAGCAGACCCAGGTCCTTGAAGCGCACCGTCCCGGTGAGCAGACGATGGGTCCCGATGACGACGTCGACGCTGCCGTCGGCGATCCCCTCGATGGTCGCCTGGGAGTCGGCGGGGGTCTGGAAGCGGGACAGCCCGCGCACGGTGACGGGGAAGCCCGTGTACCGCTCGGTGAACGTGTCGAGATGCTGCTGGGCGAGCAGGGTCGTGGGCGCGAGCACGGCGACCTGCTTGCCGTCCTGCACGGCCTTGAAGGCGGCGCGCACGGCGATCTCGGTCTTGCCATAGCCGACGTCGCCGAGGATCAGGCGGTCCATCGGGACCGTCTTCTCCATGTCGGCCTTGACGTCGTCGAGGGTCGAGAGCTGGTCCGGGGTCTCCACGAACTCGAAGGCGTCCTCGAGCTCGCGCTGCCACGGCGTGTCGGGCGCGAAAGCGTGCCCGGGGGCGGACTGCCGCGCCGAGTACAGACGGACCAGCTCGTCGGCGATCTCGCGGATCGCCTTGCGGGCCTTGGACTTGGTCTTCGCCCAGTCCGCGCCGCCCATGCGGTTGACGCTCGGCTCCTCGCCGCCGACGTACTTGGTGACCTGGTCGAGCTGGTCGGAGGGGACGTACAGCCGATCCCCCGGCTGCCCCTTCTTCGAGGCGGCGTACTCGATGACCAGGTACTCGCGGGTGGTGCGCTTCGCGCCGACCCCGACGGTGCGGCTGGTCATCTCGACGAACCGGCCGACGCCGTGATGGGCGTGGACGACGTGGTCGCCGGGCCGCAGCTGGAGCGGGTCGACGACGTTGCGGCGCCGCGAGGGCATCTTCCGCTCCTCGCCGCGGCGCGCTCCGGACTTGCCCGTGAGGTCGCGCTCGGAGGCGAGGACGAGCTTCAGGTCGGGGACGACGAGTCCCTCGGGGAAGGGGCCGACGGTGACGACCACCTCGCCCGGGGCGACCGGTCCTTCGAGGTCGGGCGCGAAGACGGCGGGCAGGCCCTCGGCGCGAAGGTTCTCGACCACGTGGCGGGCACCGCCGGGCCCGACCATGGTCGCGATCACCGACCAGCCGTCCTCGCGGCGGCGCCCGAGGTCCTTCGCGGCGTCACCGGGCTTGCCCGAATAGCCGGGATGGGTCGTCGCGCCGGCGGTGACGTCGACGTCGGTCTCGAGGCCGAAGGCGGCCAGGGTGAACCAGGCGCGCCCCTCCGCCTCGGCATGGGCCCGCGCCTCGGCGAGCGGGACAAAGCTGGCCGCGCCGACGTCGATGGGCAGGCCCCCGCCGGCGGCCGCGCTCGACCAGGCCGCGGCGAGGAACTCGTCGGTCGTGGCCACGAGCTCGGCCGCGCGGGCGCGGGCCTTCTCCGGGTCGAGCACGAGGAGGCGTGCGCCGCGCGGCAGGACGTCGGCGACCTGCTCCATGCCGTCCACGAGCACGGGGCTGAGGGACTCCATGCCCTCGGCGGCGATGCCGTCGGCGATGCGCAGCAGCAGGTCGCGCACCCCCGGCAGCTCCTCGGCCATGGCGCGGGCGCGACCGCGGACGGCGGGGGTCAGCAGGATCTCCCGGCAGGGCGGGGCGTCGAGGCCGTGCGGGGCGGTGTCGAGGGAGCGCTGGTCGGCCACCGAGAAGTAGCGGACCTCGTCGATCTCGTCGCCGAAGAGCTCCACCCGCACGGGATGCGGCTCGGTGGGCGGGAAGACGTCGAGGATGCCGCCGCGCACGGCGAACTCGCCGCGCTTCTCGACCATGTCCACGCGCACGTAGGCGGCATCGACGAGGTCCTCCACGAGGCGCTCCAGCGGATAGTCCTCCCCGGTGCGGGCACGCACCGGCCGCAGCTCGCCGAGTCCGGTCGCGATCGGCTGGAGCAGCGAGCGCACCGGCATGAGGAGCACGTGCACGGGGGTCTCGGACTCGGGGTGCGCGAGACGGCGGAGCGTCGCCAGACGGCGGGCGACGGTGTCCGCGCGCGGGGAGAGCCGCTCGTGCGGGAGGGTCTCCCAGGCGGGCAGCTCGGCGACGTGCTCGGTGCCGACGAGGGCGCCGAGCGCCGCGCGCAGGTCCTCCCCCGAGCGGGTGGTGGGGGTGATGACGACCAGCGGCTGCTCGGCGGTCGCCCGACGCGCGAGGTCCGCGACGGCGAAGGGGAACAGGCCGGTGGCGGCGACGATGTCCCCGCCCTCGCCCGAGGCGGTGCCGTCCTCGAGGAGACGGCGTATCGCCGTGAGGTCCGCGCCCTCGGCGAGCTGGTCGAGGAGCGGGGCGAGCGGGGCGAAATGAGCGCGCGGGGTCATCGGGGGTCCTGGGAGTGGAAGCGCTGCTGGGAGGCGGTGAGGCCCTCGAGCACGACCGACTCGACCGCGTCGGCGGCGTCGGAGATCAGCAGCTCGAGGGACTTCCGCTCGGTGGCGGTGAAGGGCGAGAGCACGAAGTCCGCGGTGTCCTTCGTGCCCGGCGGGCGGCCCACACCGACGCGCACCCGCAGGTAGTCCTTCGTGCCGAGGGCCTTGGTGATGTCGCGCAGGCCGTTGTGCCCGCCCTCGCCGCCGCCGCGCTTGAGCCGCACGGTGTCGAAGGGGATGTCGACCTCGTCGTGCACGACGACGACCCGCTCGGGCGGGACGTCGTAGTAGGCGGCCAGTGCCTTCACCGGCCCGCCGGAGGTGTTCATGTAGGTCGTGGGCTTGGCGAGGATCACGCGCTCGTCGGCGCCGGGCAGCCCGAGCCGGCCCTCCACGACGACGGCCTGGGCGCGCCGCGCTGTCGAGAACCTCGACCCGGTGCTCGCGGCGATGTGATCCAGCACCATCTGGCCGACGTTGTGCCGGGTCGCGGCGTAGCGGTCCCCGGGGTTGCCGAGGCCGATCACCAGGTACGTGCCCGGGCTGCGGTCGGACGTGCTCACGTGTTCCTCCTGAACATGACGACAGGGGCCTCCGGCGCACCGAGGCCCCCGAGAAACCTACCGGGGCGCCGCGCTCCTGCGCGACGCCCCGGCGGGTCGGTGTGATCCGAGGATCCTCACTCCTGCTCGGAGGACTCCTCCTCGGAGCCCGCGGACTCCTCGCCGTCGGCGGCCTCCTCGGACTCCTCGTCCTCGGAGGGCTCCTCCTCGACGCGCGGGATCTGGACCGCGACGACGAGCAGCTCGGCGTCGGTGACCAGCTCGGCGTTACCCGGCAGGGTGACGTCGCCGGCGAACAGCTGGTGGCCGTCCTCGGCACCCTCGACGGAGATCTCGATCTGCTCGGGGACGTTCAGGGCGTCCACGGAGAGGGTCAGGGTCTGCGCGTCGACGACAGCGATGGCCGGGGCGACGGGCTCGCCGGTGAGGACGACGGGGATGTCGACCTCGACCTTCTCGCCCTTGCGGACGATGATCAGGTCCAGGTGGGCCAGCGAGCGCTTGAGCGGGTGGCGCTGGATCTCCTTGATCAGGGCGAGGTGGGTGGTGCCGTCGGCGAGCGCGAGCTCGAGCAGGGCGTTGGGGTTGCGGGCGGCGAGGGCGGTCTCGTGGCCCGGCAGCGACAGGTGGATGGGGTCCACGCCGTGGCCGTACAGGACGGCGGGCACGCGGCCCTCGACGCGGAGACGGCGGGCGGCGCCCTTGCCGAAGTCCTCGCGCAGTTCGACGTTCAGCTTCTCAGCCATGGGATGCTCCTCAGTGGGGTGGGGCTCGACGATGAGCGACGCCACGGGAGCTCGGGCCGGAGAGCTCCGGCAGCACCCGCACCGCGTCGATCACGGAGCGGGCCGAGCCCGTTCCCTCGCCGAAGTGACGCGGGAAGGCTAGCACGTGGAGGGATCCACCTCGTCGGCCGGGTGATCGGACTCGCACCGGAGCACCCCCAAGTGCACCGGCCCCGGATCCGCCTCGCCCCCTCCGGCGCCGTCGGGACCAACGTCCCTGCAGGTCAGGGGCAGAAAACGGTGACCTAGGTCCCCGCGGGGGAGCGCTCAGCGAGCCTAGCCTTCTGGTGTCAGTCGAACACGACCGGCACGGAACTCGCGACAGCGAAGGAACATCTCTCATGGCCACCGCCGCTCCCTCCTCCCCGACCACCGCCCCCGCCGCTCCCGCGGCCGTCGGCTCCGCCCGCGGGTGGGGCTTCACGGTCCTGGGCGTCGTGCGCATCCTCCTGGGCTTCTACTTCCTGTGGGCCTTCCTCGACAAGCTGTTCGGCCTCGGTTTCTCCACCCCCGCGGAGCGGGCCTGGATCAACGGCGGCTCCCCGACCGCCGGCTTCCTCGGCGGCTCGATCGAGGGCGGCAACCCGTTCGCCGGCTTCTGGCAGTTCTGGCTGGGCCTCAACCCGATCACCAACATCCTGTTCATGGCGGGCCTGCTGGGCATCGGCATCGCCCTGCTCCTCGGTATCGGCATGCGGATCGCGGCCGTCTCCGGCGCCGCCCTCTACGGCCTCATGTACCTCGCCGCGTTCCCCATGACCACCAACCCGATCATCGACGACCATGTCATCCTCGGTGTGCTGATGGTCGCCCTGGCCGGCCTCGGCGCCGGTGAGTACCTGGGCCTGGGGAAGCAGTGGAAGGCCCTCGTCGGACGGAAGGCTCCGTACCTGATCTGAGGCGGCAGGCCTGTGCCGGTCCGGCTGTCCGGCACCGTCTCCCACCCCAGGGCGAACTCCCCCCGAGAGACACGACGAAGGGGCCGCTCCCCCAGGAGCGGCCCCTTCCTCATGTCCTTCTCGTCCCGGAGACCTCGGCTCCCCGGGGCGGTGCTCAGACCTCGCCGTCGAAGAGCGACGTCACCGAGCCGTCGTCGAAGACCGCGCGGATCGCCCGGGCGAGCAGCGGCGCGATCGAGAGCAGGGTGAGCCGGTCGAACTGCTTCTCGGGCGGCACCGGGAGCGTGTTGGTCGCGACGACCTCGCGGACCTGGCTGTTGCGCAGCCGCTCGGTGGCGGGGTCGGAGAGGATCGGGTGCGTGGTCGCGATGACCACCGAGTTCGCGCCGTTGGCGGCCAGAGCGTCGGCGGCCTGCACGATGGTGCCCGCCGTGTCGATCATGTCGTCGACGAGAATGCAGGTCTTGCCCTCGACGTCGCCGATCACGCGCTTGGCCACCGCTTGGTTCGGGCGCGTGGTGTCGCGGGTCTTGTGGATGAAGGCGAGGTTCGCGCCGCCGAGTCGCTTGGACCACTGCTCGGCCACGCGGATGCGGCCGGCGTCGGGCGAGACCACGGCGATGTCCTCGTGGCCGTACTTCGCGGAGATGTAGTCCGCGAGGATCGGCAGCGCCATGAGGTGGTCCAGCGGGCGGTTGAAGTAGCCCTGCACCTGCGGGGCGTGCAGGTCCACGGAGATCATGCGGTCCACACCGGCGGTCTCGTAGAGGTCCGCCATGAGGCGGGCCGAGATCGGCTCGCGCCCGCGGTGTTTCTTGTCCTGGCGCGCGTACGGGAAGCTCGGCGCGATCGCGGTGATGCGCTTGGCAGACGCGCGCTTGAGCGCGTCGATCATGATCAGGTGCTCCATCACCCAGGTGTTGATGGGCGCCGGGTGCGACTGCAGCACGAAGACATCGGTGCCGCGCACGGACTCGCCGTAGCGCACGTAGATCTCGCCGTTCGCGAAGTCCCAGGCGTCCATGGGGAGCACCTCGACGCCGAGCTCGGCGGCGACCTCCTGGGCGAGGACCGGATGAGCCCTTCCCGAGGCGAGGACCAGGCGCTTCTCCCCCGTCGTGACGATTCCGCTCATCGCTGCTGGTGCTCCTCGTTGTCCTCGACGGCAGGTGCTGCGGCGGCCGCGGGATCGGCCTCGAGGGCGGCACGCGCCGCCGCCTCGGCCGCGGTCCCCGCTCGGCGCCGCAGGGTCCATCCTTCCACGTTCCGCTGCGCGACGGCGTTCACTCCGAGAGCGCCCGGGGGCACGTCCTTGCGGACCGTGGTCCCGGCGCCGGTCGCGGCACCGTCTCCGATCGTCACGGGGGCGACGAGCACGTTGTCGGAGCCGATCCGCACGTGCTTGCCGACGGTCGTGCGGTGCTTGGAGACGCCGTCGTAGTTGGCGAAGATCGTGGCGGCGCCGATGTTGGTGCCCTCGCCGATCTCGGCGTCGCCCACGTAGCTGAGGTGCGGCACCTTCGCGCCGTCCCCGATGCGGGCGTTCTTCGTCTCGACGAAGCCGCCGATCTTGCCATTCGCCCCGAGCTCGGTGCCGGCACGCAGGTAGGAGAACGGTCCGACGGTGGCGCCCGCGCCGATCTGGGCGAGCAGCGCATGGGAGCGGAGCACCTCGGCTCCGGCGCCGACCTCGGTGTCGCGCAGGGTCGTGTCGGGACCGATGATCGCGCCCTCGCCGATGTCGGTCGCGCCGTGCAGCTGCACGCCGGGGAGGATGCGGGCGTCCTGGCCGATGGTGACGTCCGCATCGATCCAGGTGGTGGCCGGGTCGATGATCGTCACGCCGGCGCGCATGTGGCGCTCGAGGGTGCGACGGTTCATCTCCGCGCCGAGCTGGGCCAGCTGGACGCGGTCGTTGGCGCCCTCGACCATCATCACGTCGTCGGTGACCACGGCCCGCACGGAACGGCCGTCGGATCGGGCGATCTCGAGGACGTCGGTGAGGTACATCTCGCCCTGGGCGTTGTCGGTGCTGACCCGCGAGAGGGCGTCGCGCAGCACGGCGAGGTCGAAGGCGTAGATGCCGGAGTTGATCTCGTCGATCGCCCGCTGGGCCTCGGTGGCGTCCTTGTGCTCGACGATGCCGAGCACCTCGGAGCCGTCGGCGCTGCGCAGGATCCGCCCGTAGCCGGTCGGATCGCCGACGCGGGCGGTGAGGACGGTCACCGCGGCGGAGGCCGCCTCGTGGGCGGTGACCAGCTCGCGCAGCGTGGCGGCCTCGAGCAGCGGCACGTCGCCGTAGGTCACGAGCACCGTGCCGGAGTCCGCGGCGACCTTCTCGAGCCCGCACTGGACGGCGCGGCCGGTGCCGGGCACGTCGTCCTGGTCGGCGATCGCCACCTCGGGGGCGTGCTCGGACAGGTGGGCGGCGACCTTCTCCCGCTCGTGCCGGACGACGACGACAAGCTCGGCGGGCCCGGTGCCCTCGGCGGCGATCACGGCGTGGGCCAGCAGCGACCTGCCGCCGATCTCATGGAGGACCTTGGGGGTCCGGGACTTCATGCGGGTCCCGGCACCGGCGGCCAGGACGATCACGGCGGCAGGGGCAGAGGCTTCCACGGGGGCAGCTCCTCGAGGTCGACGGGTCTGGGCTGCGGCACCGCCGGTCGGCGATGGGCGTTCCGCCATCAGGACTCGAACCTGAAACTTCAGAACCAAAATCTGAGGTGTTGCCGATTACACCATGGCGGAGGGCGACGCCACCGCCGCGAAGATCGGTCCTGCTCCGAGGGAGCAGGGCCGGGTCCGGCGGCGCCGTCGGCGCGGCTCGATCCTAGCGCCCGAGGGCCGCGCACCTGCTTTGCCGCCCGCGGCGCCGTGCCCGGCTCGACCGCAGCGCTCGACCCGAGCCGCCCGCCGTGCCCCGCCCGAGCTCTGCGCCGCTCTGTGCGAGACTCGCCGCATGGCGGAGAAGGGAGCCCCTCGGGGGCGGTCGACCCGGATGACGGGCCAGGAGCGGCGCGAGCAGCTGGTGTCCGTGGGCCGTCGGCTCTTCGCGGAGAAAGGCTTCGACGTGACCAGCGTCGAGGAGATCGCGGCCCGGGCCAAGGTCTCCAAGCCCATCGTGTACGAGCACTTCGGCGGCAAGGAGGGGCTGTACGCGGTCGTCGTCGACCGCGAGGTCTCGAGCCTGCTGCGGGCTCTCGAGGACTCGCTGCAGGACCAGCGCGCCCATCCGCGACAGCTCATGGAGCGGGCGGCTCTCGCCTTCCTGTCCTACATCGACGAGAACGAGGACGGCTTCCGGATCCTGGTGCGGGACTCCCCGGTTTCGCAGGCCGGAGGGACCTTCTCGGCCCTGCTCACCGACGTCGCCCGGCGGGTCGAGGTGATCCTCTCGACCCAGCTCTCGAGCCACGGTTATCCCGCGAAGGACTCGACCCTCTATGCGCAGATGCTCGTGGGCATGGTGGCGTACACCGGGCAGTGGTGGCTCGAGACGCGTCGTCCCGCCAAGGAGGTCGTCGCCGCACGGATGGTCAACCTGTCCTGGTTCGGCCTCGGAGCGCTGCAGAAGGCCCCGACGCTGCGCCAGGAGTCCGGCCCCCGTCAGTCGGGCTGAGCAGGTTCCGTAGACTCGCCCCCATGCCTGCTCCCACCGACCCCCGCGACGAGGTCGACCGCATCATCGAGGGCTGGCAGCGGGCGCGCACCGAGCTGGACGTCAGCCCCCTCGCCGTGTTCTCGCGCATCTCGCGCCTCTCCCGCTATCTCGAGACGGCGCGCCGTTCGGCCTTCGCCGCCGCGGGCCTCGAGGGCTGGGAGTTCGACATGCTCTCGGCGCTGCGCCGCAGCGGGGACGACGCGCTCTCCCCCGGCGCACTGATGCATCAGACCCTCGTCACGAGCGGGACGATGACCACTCGCATCGACAAGCTCGTCTCCCGCGGACTGGTCTCCAAGAACCGCAGCCCCCGGGACGGCCGTGCTGTCGAGGTGCGGCTGCAGCCCGAAGGCGTCGCCCGCGTCGACACGGCGATGGAGAGCCTGCTCGCCGCCGAGCGCCAGCTCCTGGCCCCGCTGGACCCCCACGCGGAGCAGGACCTGGCTCAGACCCTGCGCGCCCTGCTGCTGACCTTCGAGGTCGAGGACCCTCCGGGCGACTGACCTCCGCCGAGTGGCGTCCTGCGCCCCACCCCACGACGGACCCGCGCCCGCGATCCGCCCTTCGACATCCTCAGAGGAACCCCCACCGCATGGCCCACCTGCTCGGCACCCAGAACCTCCACGTCGCGCTCCCCGACCGGGTGCTCCTCGACGACGTCACGATCGGGATCGACGAGGGCGACCGCATCGGCGTCGTCGGCCGCAACGGCGACGGCAAGTCGACCCTGCTCCGGCTGCTCTCCCGCGCGCAGGAGCCGCACGACGGACGGGTCACGGTGCGCGGCGGGGTGCGCGTGGGCGTGCTCAGCCAGCAGGACGAGGCGACGGTCGGGGCGACGGTGCGGGAGCGCGTGGTCGGCGATCGGCCCGAGTACGAGTGGGCGTCCGACGCGCGGATCCGCGACGTCCTCGCGGGGCTGCTCGGCGGGATCGATCTCGACGCCCGGCTCGACTCCCTCTCCGGCGGGCAGCTGCGCCGTGTCCACCTCGCCGAGCTGCTCGTCGGTGACTGGGAGGTGCTGCTCCTGGACGAGCCCACCAACCATCTCGACGTCGAGGGCATCGCCTGGCTCGCCGAGCACCTGCGCCGCCGGTGGAGCCCGAAGGACGGCGGCCTCGTGGTCATCACTCACGACCGCTGGTTCCTCGACGCCGTGTGCACCCGCATGTGGGAGGTGCACGACGGGGTGGTCGACCCGTTCGAGGGCGGTTACGCCGCGTACGTGCTGCAGCGCGTGGAGCGCGACCGGCAGGCCGCCGCGATCGAGGCCAAGCGCCAGAATCTCATGCGCAAGGAGCTGGCCTGGCTGCGCCGCGGAGCACCGGCGCGCACCTCGAAGCCCAAGTTCCGGATCGACGCCGCGAACGAGCTGATCGCTGGCGAGCCGCCGGTGCGTGATTCCGTCGAGCTGACCCAGTTGGCCACCTCGCGCCTGGGCCGCGACGTGATCGACATCGTGGACGTCGACGCCGGCTACGGGGACCGGACCGTGCTGAGCGACGTCACCCTGCACATCGGGCCGGCGGACCGGATCGGCATCCTCGGCCCCAACGGTGCCGGGAAGTCGACGCTGCTGGGGCTCGTGACGGGCTCGGTGTCGCCGCAGGCCGGCCGGGTCAAGCGTGGGAAGACGGTGACCGTCAAGGAGGTCACCCAGCGTCTCGACGGGTTGCAGGAGCACATGCACGAGCGCATCAGCGACCTCGTGGGTCGCTACCGCACGACCTTCCGCGCCGGGAAGGACGAGGTCAGCCCCGGCCAGCTGCTCGAGCGGCTCGGCTTCACCTCGGCTCACCAGAAGGTGCAGGTCAAGGAGCTGTCGGGCGGGCAGCAGCGGCGGCTCGATCTGCTGCTGACCCTGCTCGAGGAGCCCAACGTGCTGGTGCTCGACGAGCCGACGAACGACATGGACACCGACATGCTGGCCGCGATGGAAGACCTGCTCGATACCTGGCCGGGGCCGCTGCTCGTCGTCTCCCACGACCGATACCTGCTCGAGCGCGTCACGGACCTGCAGTTCGCGGTGCTCGACGGGGCGGTGCGACACCTGCCGGGCGGGGTCGAGCAGTATCTCGCGCTGCGCGCGGCGGAGGAGGAGGCCGGAGCGGGGGCCGGGTCAGGGGCCGGAGCTGGGGCCGGAGCTGGGGTCACCGGCTCGTCGGCGACGAACCCGGCCGACGGGAGTTCTGCGGGAGGCGCCCCGGCGCTCTCGGGTGCCGAGGCGCATGCCGCGCGAAAGGAACTCTCCGCGGTGGAGCGACGGATGCAGAAGATCTCCGCGCAGACCGAGACGCTGCACACGAAACTCGCCGACCACGACCAGTCCGACTATCAGGGGCTGCAGGGGCTGACCGATCAGCTGCGCGCGCTGGAGCAGGAGAACGAGGAGCTCGAGGAGCGCTGGCTCGAGCTGTCCGAGCAGATCGGCTGACCGCGGGGCCGGACGGGCGGTCCGTCGGGTCTCGCGGAGGCTCAGGCGGCCTCGGACCGGAGGTAGTAGAGATCGACACGGCGAGACGCCGATCCTCGGGAGCCCTGCGGGTGGGACCTCGTGCCGTCCCGGAGCGGGATCACGAGGGCCTCGAGGGCGCGCTGCAGCGTGGGCAGGGGCTGTGACCCGGGGTCTGTCTGGGGGTGCGGGGCGGGTTCATCCCACCGTCGCTCGTGGTCTGCCGGTTCTCGCCGGACCCGGTTCCGGTAGGTCCCGAGGGGGTCGAGGTCCACGGCTCCGCGCTCTGCGACCTGCCCGTAGCGGCTGATCCAGCGGACGCCGCGGCGCACGCTCGTCTCGTCCTCGATGACGCGGGCACGCACCCCGGCGCTCTCCTTGGCGTTGTCCGCGGCGCACAGTCCGTTGCCGTTGGCGAGGGAGGTCTCCCCACCCTCGGACCAGGGGACGATGTGGTCCATCTGCCGGATGTCGGCATCGCAGTGCGGGGCGCGGCAACTCTGGTGGGCATAGGTGAGGAAGCGGCGCAGCGCGGGCGGGAAGGCACGGGAGCGGGACTCGACCGCGACCAGCTGACCGTCCTCCGGATCGGTGTACAGGCGGCGCAGCGTGTGCGCGAGCTCGGGATCTGCGGATTCGGCGTCCCTGGCGGTGCGGCGCATCTCCTCGCGCACGTGCTCGAGGGGCACGGCCCCGAAGCCCTCGAGGATCGCGGCGTCGGCATGCTCCGGCGCGAGGAGGGAGCGGTCGGTGATGATGATCCCGAGCTCGAGAGTCGCGGGGTCGACGCCGTCGCCGCGGCCGACGAGGGCGTCCGCGAAGAGGTCGGCCATGATCTGCTGGTGCCCGCGTCGGTCGCCGCTGGCACGCGCGGCCTCCGCCGCGACGGAGAGACCCTTGCGGATCCTGGCGCCGTCCGCTGCGGGGATCAGCGCGGAGACCTTCGCCATCCCGTGCGGGGCGCGACGGATCCGCACGTGCCGCTCTCGGCGGGCCCGATGATGCCGGGCCGGGGCTGCCGCGGTATCGAGGCCGTGGAGCACCTTCTCGGCGAGGTCCGACCACTCCCGGGGGCCACAGTCCTGGTGCTCCTCCAGCCGGGAGGTGAGGATCTCGTCGGCCTGCCGACGGATCTCCGGCTCGACCGGGCCGAGCACGACGCCGACCTGATGCACCGCCTCGGGGGACAGAGTGCCCTCCGCGAGGCTCCGCAGCAGACCGGGCAGCGAGAGCACGAGCCGGCGGCAGGTGGCGAGGCTGCGACCGGCCACCGCGCGGGAGGAGCGCAGGGCGAAGGACGCCTCGGTGCGGGCGATGTCGACGGCGCGGCGCGGGCTCTCGCCGCGCTCGGCGCAGTCCTCGCGCACCGCCTCCTGGAGACGGATGAGGGCGCGGGCGCGGATCGCCTCGAGCGCGCCGTCGATCCGAGTGAGCTCGGCGAGCAGGGCGATGGACTCCGGCGCGGTGAGCGCGTCGAGCGTCTTGGAACCCTCGGCGCCGATCCGGGCGAGAGCGTCGCGAGCAGCAGAGAGGTCGACCTCGGCGAGGCGGATGTGCTGGTCCTCCAGCACCGCCCCACCGGCGACCCTGCTCGTGCCGTCCCCCGAAGATGTCATGCCTCCAGTCTCGTACACCCTTTCGAATAGAGCAAGGGGAATCACATAGCTACTGGGCAGTAGTTTCCTTTTGTGGATAACTACCGACTGGGGAGGAACGATTCTTACTGGCCCCCATTCTTCACCCGTGGGCCCGCACGCCGCGCGCTGCACGATTGGCCCGCTCGAGCGCGACGCGCGGCGTGAGAAGAGGGATTTCTCGGGTGCAGGAACGACGAAGCAGGCGGCGCGTCCCTGATATGCAGGAGAATTCTTCCATCGGACGCGCAGGTGATAGCGCGTGGCACACGGCGGGAGGCCCGCCGGGAGACGAGCGGTAGCCCCTAGCTCTCCTCGAGCACCCGTGCCCCCGGGGCGTTGCCCTCCGCGATCAGGCAGCTCTCGACGAGCCCCGCCGACTGCAGGGCGGCCGCTACGCCCCGCGCCTGGGCCTGGTCGGCGACCAGCACGGCGATCGTCGGCCCCGAGCCGCTGACCAGCGCACCCAGGGCGCCCTCGCGCAGCGCGGCGGCGAGGACCGGCTCGAGCCCGGGATGGAGGGCGAGAGCGGCGTCCTGGAGATCGTTGTGGAGCGTGCGGCCGAGCAGCTCGAGGTCCCCGCTCGCGAGGGCCTCGAGCTGGCGCGGGTCGATCCGCGGCTCGGGGGTGAGCGTTCGTCCGCGGGCGGCGGCGATCTCGTCGTGCCGGCGGTAGACCTCGGGGGTTGACAGGTGTCCTCCCGGCACGGCGAGCAGCCACGTGGGGTGCATCGCCGTGAGCACCGAGGAGAGGTCTCCCCCGTTGCCGCGGCCGAGCGCGGTGCGTCCGCGGAGAGCGAAGGGCACGTCGGCCCCCAGCCGCGCCGCGTGGGCGCGCAGCTGCGCCTCGCTCAGCCCCAGGCCCCAGAGTCGGTCGAGCGCCACGAGGGTCGCGGCGGCGTCGGCCGATCCGCCGCCCATCCCGCCTGCGACCGGGACCTCCTTGCGGATGTGCAGCTCCGCGCCGACGCTCACGTCGTGCTCGGCGCGGAGCTGCTCGGCGGCGCGCAGGGCGAGGTTGCGGCCGTCGAGCGGGATCTCCCCGGGCACGGCCGAGTCGACCGTGAGAGAGAGTTCGTCGGCCGGGACGACGGTGACGGTCTCGGCCAGGTCGACGGCGTGGAAGAGCGTCTCGAGCACGTGATAGCCCCGCGCGTCCACGGCGCCGACCGCGAGCGAGAGGTTGATCTTGCCCGGTGCCAGCACGACGACCCGTCGCGGGAGGCCCACACCGGCGCCCGGGCCCACACCGGCGCCCGAGCCCGCACCCGTCCCCTGGTCCGCACCCGACGCCGGGACCCCGCTCATGCGGGCACCTCGTCGGCGGCGCGGGCGATGGCCTGGAACTGCGCGATCTCGAGGGTCTCGCCGCGGGCCGACGGGTCCACGCCGGCCGCGCGCAGCACTGCCTCGGCACGGGGTGCGGAACCGGCCCATCCGGCCAGAGCCGCCCGCAGGGTCTTGCGCCGCTGCGCGAAGGCTGCGTCGACCACGGCGAACACCCGGGCGCGTTCCGCGTCGTCCCCGAGCGGGGTCTCGTGGCGGACCAGCTCGACGAGGGCCGAGTCGACGTTGGGCACGGGCCAGAAGATCTGCCGGGAGATCCGACCGGCATGCTCGGTGCGGCCGTACCAGGCGGCCTTCACGCTCGGGGCGCCGTAGGTGCGCGAGCCGGGGCCGGCGGCGAGGCGGTCCACCACCTCGGACTGCACCATCACGAGCGCCGTGCGGATTGAGGGGAACCGCTCGAGCACGGTGAGCAGGATCGGGGTCGCGACGTTGTAGGGCAGGTTCGCGACGAGCGCCGTGGGCTCGCCCGCACGGGGCAGCGACGGCAGCGCGGTCACCTGCAGCGCATCGGCATGCACGAGTCGGAAGCGGTCCTCCGCGACACCGCGGGCCCGCAGGGTGAGCGGCAGCAGCTCGGCGAGTCCGCGGTCCAGCTCGACGGCGACCACGTCGGCTCCCGCCTCGAGCAGGCCGAGGGTGAGGGAGCCGAGGCCCGGACCGACCTCGAGCACGGACCGGCCCGGCTCGAGGTGCGCCCGGCCGACGATCGTGCGCACGGTGTTCGGGTCCATCACGAAGTTCTGGCCCCGCTGCTTCGAGGGCCGGATGCCGGCGGCCTCGGCCAGCTCCCGGATGTCCCGGTGGGTGAGCAGCAGGCCCGCACTCTCGCGCTCGCCACCCGCGGCGCTCGCGGCGCCGGCCCCTGCGTCCCGGCTCATGCCGCCGCCGTCCACAGCGCGCCGTAGACCGACTCCGTCGTGGCCCGCACCCGTCGGCACGCCTCGGTCAGCTCGGTCCCCGTGACCTCGGCGATCGTGGCCATCGTCAGCGGGATGAGGTACGAGGAGTTCGGGCGGCCGCGGTAGGGCACCGGGGTGAGGAAAGGGGCGTCGGTCTCGACCATCACACGGTCGAGCCCGACCTGGGCGAGCGCCTCCCGCAGCGGGACGGAGTTCTTGAAGGTCACGGTGCCGGCGAAGGAGAGGTACCAGCCGCGGTCGGCGCAGGCGCGCGCGAACTCGGCGTCGCCGGAGAAGCAGTGGAAGACGGTTCGCTCGGGGGCGCCGTCCGCCTCGAGGATCTCGAGCACGTCGCGGTGCGCGTCGCGGTCGTGGATCTGCAGCGGGAGATCGAGCTCCTTGGCGAGCGCGATGTGGGCGCGGAAGGCGTCGATCTGGGCGGCGCGGGCGCGCTCGTCCTTGCGCGAGGTGCGGAACCAGTCCAGGCCCGTCTCCCCCACCACCACCATCCGCGGACCGCGGAGGAGCTCGGCGACCTCGGCGAGCGCGGCGTCGAGGTCGACGAGCGGGCGGCCGTCGTGGTCGGTGCCCCGCGCGTGGAGCGCCGCCTCGTTGGGGTGGATCGCGACGCCGCCGACGAGGCTCGGGGGGCAGGCGGGATCGGCGAGCAGCGCTGCCGTCCAGCGCACCGCCTCGAGGTCGGAGCCGATCGTGATCTGGCCGTCGACACCGGCTCGAGCCGCCCGGCGGACGTGCTCGCCGACCGTGAGGTGCTGCTCGCCGTCGGCGAAGTCGAGATGGCAGTGGTTGTCGATCACCGGGAACGGCAGCGGCTCGGGCTCCGGCGGCCAGGAGCGATCCCGGGAGGAGCTTCGCGGGTCGATGTCCTCACGGCGGCGCACCGGCTCGGGGGCGGCGGACGCGACGGTCGGCGCTGCGCTGGTCGACGCGGTCTCGGTCTCGTTCGGGGACGGCATGCGACCATCGTAGGAGCCGGGCCGTCGTCGTCCGCCGGGTTCCCCGCGACCGCGCGCCGCGGTGGGATAGCTCACGGGCAGCGGAGGGAGCGCGAGCGCGCGTCCTGTGGCAAGATGGGTCGTCGTTGCGCGTCCCTTTCGTGCACCCGAGCGCCCCGATTCCGCTGGAGTGGGTTCGGGTCGCTGCTCGGGCGGGATGCCGACGCCCGACCATCCTCCGGACCGTCAAGGAGCGTTCCCATGGCAGTGCCCAAGTTCAAGATGTCCCGCGCTCGTACGCGGTCCCGCCGTGCGCAGTGGAAGGCCGACAACGCCGGCCTCGTGCAGGTCACCGTGCGTGGCCGCACCGCCAATGTGCCCCGTCGCCTCGCCAAGGCCTACCAGCGCGGTCTCCTCCAGATCGAGGACTGATCCCGCGCGGGCCCGGCCCCGCAACTGTCACGACGCCCCCGTCACCCTCCGTGGTGACGGGGGCGTCGTCGTCATCGTGACGACCAGCGTGACGATCAGCCCCTCCGCTGCAGGGCGAGGTCGTAGAGCGCGCTCGCGGTGACCCCGCTGCGACCCCGGGCGACCTCCTTCGCGGCGTCCTTGAGGCGCTCCCCCGCCGCGGCCCGGGCCAGCACCGCCTCCACGAGGTCCTCGGCGCTCGCCGTCGTCGGCTCGGCCCCCGCCACGACGATCACGATCTCGCCGAGCACCTCGGTGCCCTCGGCCCAGGCGGTGAGCTCCCCGAGGGTCCCGCGCAGCACCTCCTCGTGGGTCTTCGTCAGTTCCCGGGCCACCGCGGCCGGACGGTCGGCGCCGAAGGCGGCGGCCATCGACGCGAGGGTCGCCGCGGTGCGGCGCGGCGACTCGAAGAAGATCAGGGTCCGCTCCTCCCCCGCGAGCGGCTCGAAGGCGGCGGCGCGCCGGCCGTCCCGACGCGGCGGGAACCCCTCGAAGGCGAAGCGGTCCGGGGCGATCCCGGAGGCGGCGAGGGCGGTGAGCACGGCCGACGGGCCCGGCAGCACGGTGACGGGGTGTCCGGCCGCTGTCGCGGCGCGCACCGCGCGGAAGCCCGGGTCCGAGACCACCGGCATCCCGGCATCGGTCACGATCAGCACCCGCTGCCCGGCCGCGAGGGCCTCGAGCAGCAGGGGCGTGCGCTCCGCCTCGTTGTGCTCGTGGTACGAGAGGATCCGCCCGGCGGCCTCGACCTCGAGATCGGTGAGCAGGCGATGGAGGCGCCGGGTGTCCTCGGCGGCGATGAGGTCCGCCGAGCCGAGCGCCCGCACCAGGCGCACCGAGGCGTCGAGCGGATTCCCGATGGGGGTCGCGGCGAGGGTGAGGACTCCGGGCTCCAGCATCCCGCCATGCTATCGAGGCGGGGCCATGACCTAGCATGTGCGCGTGCACACGCAGGAGGAGCAGGTCCCGACGCATCGCGCCGAGATCGGCGACGAGCCCGAAGCCCTCCTCGCCTCCTGGCGACGTCGCTTGCACGTCGATCACCGCCCCGCCGGGCGTCTGGCCTGGGCGGCGGCGATGGCGATCTTCGGGCTCGCGCTCGTGCTCCGTCTCTGGGGCCTCGGCGGCATCGGTGAGCTCATCTTCGACGAGACCTACTACGTCAAGGACGGCTACGCCCTCACCCAGGAGGGCGTCGAGATGGACTGGCCGGAGGAGCCCGACGCCGCCTTCGAGGCCGGGGACGTCGACTCGTACCTCGAGGGCGATCCCGCCTACGTGGTCCATCCCCCGCTCGGGAAGTGGCTCATCGGCGCCGGGATGATGCTGCTCGGGGCGGACAGCCCCTGGGGGTGGCGGATCTCGACCGCTCTCGCCGGATCCCTCGCCGTGCTGATGGTGACTCTCATCGGTCGGCGACTGTTCCGCTCCACCGCCGTCGGTCTCCTCGCGGGCCTGCTCATGGCGGTCGACGGGATGGCGATCGTGCATGCCCGCACGAGCCTGCTCGACAACTTCGTGATGGTGTTCGCGCTCGCGGCCTTCGGCGCGCTGCTGATCGATCGCGACCGGTTCCGCGCGCGCCTCGCCGTGACGATGGCCCGGATCCAGACCTCCTCCGAGGCGGAGCCGCCGCTCGGCGTCCCCGGCGGTCTGCGGCCCTGGCGACTGCTCGCCGGGGTGCTGCTGGGGATGGCCTGCTCGGTGAAGTGGTCCGGGCTGTGGTTCGTGGCCGTCTTCGGGATCATGACCGTGCTGTGGGACTGGTGGGCGCGGCGCACGGTCGCCCGGCGCAGGTGGTTCCTCTCCGGGCTGCTGCGCGATGCGATCCCCGCCTTCTTCGCCACGGTGGGGACGGCGCTGGTCGTCTACGTCGCGAGCTGGTCCGGCTGGTTCGCCTCCGCGATCGGCTACCACCGCCAGGTCGCCGCCGAGCAGGGCGTCGCGACCGGCACCCCGATCGTCGACGCGCTGCACTCGCTGTGGATCTACCATCGGCAGGCCTACGAGTTCCACGTCGGCCTCGACTCGGAGCATCCCTACGAGGCGAGCCCGCTGGGCTGGCTGATCATGCTCCGCCCCACCAACTTCTACTACCGCTCCTACGACTACGGCGAGCAGGGCTGCGAGGTCGCCCGCTGCGCCGCCCAGATCCTGAACGTCGGCAATCCGCTGATCTGGTGGCTGGGCGCCCTGGCCGTCGTGGTGACACTGGTGCTCGCGGTCTGGTTCCGCGACGGACGCGCCTGGGCCGCGCTCGCTGGGATCGCCGCCGGCTACCTGCCGTGGCTGATGTACCTCGACCGGACCATCTTCACCTTCTACGCGATCGCCTTCACCCCCTGGGTGATGCTGTGCCTCGCCTACGTGCTGGGCCTGGTGCTGGGCGGGGAGGACGCGGACCGTGAGCGCCGGCTCGCGGGCGGTCTCTTCGTCGGCTCCCTGATGGTGCTGATCGTGCTGGTCTCGGCCTTCTTCTGGCCCCTGTGGACCGGCCAGGTGATCGACGCCGAGCAGTGGCACTACCGCATCTGGCTGCCCAGCTGGAGCTGACGGCAAACCACGGTCAGCAGGCGCGCCGGAGCACCTGACGCCCGTACGATGTGCGCATGGCTCTGGACTCCGCAGCACTGCGCGATCTCGCCCGCGACCTGGGCGTCGGCACCGACTACTGGGGCTGGGACGGGATCCGGCGCGACGTCGCCGACGACACCCTCCGCGCCGTCCTCGCGGCCCTCGGCGTGCACGCCGAGTCCGATGCCGACGTGGCGCGATATCGCGAGGAGCGGGAGTCCGAGCGCTGGCGGCGCACCCTGCCGGCCGTGACGGTGCTGCGCGAGGACCGGGAGACGAGCATCCCGGTGCACGTCCCGCACGGAACGGCCGTGGGGGTCCATCTCGAGCTCGAGGACGGCTCGCGCCGGGACCTCGTCCAGGTCGAGGACTTCACCCCTCCCGCCGATCTCGACGGGGCCCTGCGCGGTCGGGCGCGCTTCGCGCTGCCGGCGGGTCTGCCGCTCGGCTGGCACCGACTGGTCGCCGAGGCCGCCGACGGCCGCCACGAGGCCGACGTGGTCATCGTGCCCGCGCGGCTCACCGTGCACGAGGCGTTCCGCGCCCGCCGGGCCGTCGGCGTGCAGGCGCAGCTGTACTCGGTGCGCTCGGAGCGCTCCTGGGGGATCGGCGATCTCGCCGACCTGCGGGATCTCGCCGCGATCCTCGGGGCCCGTCACGGTGCGGACTTCCTGCTGATCAACCCCCTGCACGCCTCGTATCCGACGCCTCCGGTCGAGCCCTCCCCGTACCTCCCGGTCACCCGCCGCTTCCCGAGCCTGCTCATGCTGCGCATCGAGGACATCGCCGAGTACCGCGACTTGCCCGCCCACGCCCGGCAGCGGATCGACCTGCTGCACGCCGAGGTCGCTCCGCTGAACTCAGGCGTCGAGTCGTTGGATCGCGACCGGCCGTTCGCCGCGAAGCTGCTCGCCCTCGAGGAGCTCTTCGCCGCCGGTCTCTCCCCCGCCCGCAGCGCGCTGCTCGAGGCGTTCCGCGCCCGGGAGGGGCAGGGGCTCGAGGACTTCGCCGTGTGGTCGGCCCTCGCCGAGGAGGCCCGGACGGCGCCCGGGGCGGATCCGGCCTCGGCCGCGGAGCGACTGCGCGCGCTCACCGAGGCGGATCGCGAGCGGGCCCGCACGGAGCTCGCAGGCCGCGTCGACTTCCACGTGTGGGTGCAGTGGCTGCTGGACCAGCAGCTCGCGGCCGCCCACACAGCGGCGCGCGAGGCCGGGATGCGGATCGGGATCATGCACGATCTCGCGGTCGGCGTGGAGCAGGTCGGGGCGGACTCCTGGAACCTCGGCGACATCCTGGCCCGCGGCGCGACCGTCGGCGCCCCGGCCGACCAGTACAACCAGCAGGGTCAGAACTGGAGTCAGCCGCCGTGGCACCCGCAGCGCCTCGCCGAGGCGTCCTACCGGCCATGGCGGGACATGCTGCGCACCCTGATGCGCCATGCCGGGGCGCTGCGCATCGATCACGTGCTGGGGCTGTTCCGGTTGTGGTGGATCCCCGCGGGGCATCAGGCCTCCGACGGCGCGTACGTCTCCTACGACCACGAGGCGATGATCGGGATCCTCGCCCTCGAGGCGCAGCGCTCGGGCACCCTGGTGATCGGCGAAGACCTCGGCACCTTCGAGCCCTGGGTGCGCGACTGCCTCGTGGATCGCGGGATCCTCGGGACCTCGATCCTGTGGTTCGAGCACGACGGCGAGGGGCGTCCGCTGCGTCCCGAGGACTATCGCGCCCTGTGCATGGCCTCGGTGAACACCCATGACCTCCCGCCGACCGCGGGCTATCTGGCGGGCGACCACGTCGCCCTGCGCCACGAGCTGGGGCTGCTCGAGCGCGGCCTCGACGAGGAGCGGGCGACCGATGCCGCCCAGCGCGAACAGGTGCTCGACCTGCTGCGCGCCGAGCAGCTGCTGCCCGCGCTGCCCACCGATGAGCTCGAGCTCGAGCAGATCGTGATCGCGCTGCACCGGCACCTGGCCCGCACCCCCGCGATGCTGCTCGGGGTCTCGCTCGTGGACTGCGTGGGCGAGCGGCGGATCCAGAACCAGCCCGGCACCGACGAGGAATACCCGAACTGGCGCATCCCTCTCGCCGATCCGGACCTCCGCCCGATCGGCGTGGATGAGATCGCCTCCGACGCCCGTACCGCCCGCCTGCTCGCCGCCGTGCGGGCCGAGCTGGGCTGAACGTCGCGGGGCTGAACGGCGCCAGATTGGCCCGGGAGGGTCAGCTCAGGCCGCGGTGACCTGTCCCCACTGCTCGCGCTCGGCGAGGAAGGCGCGGGCCGCGGCCTGGGCGCCCTCGAGCGTGTGGTGGGCGCCCCAGCCGCACTGGACCTCGTTCGCGGCGGGCACCTCGGTGGCCGCCAGGACGTCCTCGAGGGTCGCCGCGAGCAGCGGGGCGACGTCCTCGACGGTGTGGTCGCCGACCAGCAGCACGTAGAAGCCGGTGCGGCAGCCCATCGGGGACACGTCGAGGACGTCGCCGGTGTGGTTGCGCAGATGCTCGGCCATCAGGTGCTCGAGCGAGTGCACGGTCTCGGACTCGAGATGCTCAGCGTTCGGCTGGGTGAAGCGCATGTCGAACTTCGTCAGCACGTCGCCGCCGGGCAGCTGCTTGCGGTCGGCGATCCGCAGATAGGGGGCGGCGACGGTGCGGTGGTCGAGGTTGAAGCTCTCGACGTTCATGCGGGGCTGCTCGGTCACGGGGTTCTCCTGGGGTGTGGGTGGGGGCGGGTCAGCGGCTCGAGCGCGCGGTGCGGCCGCGCACCACGCCGACGAACTCCTGACGGATCGGCTCGTCGGCGCCGCGGGGCCAGACCAGCGCGATGCGGGTGGGCTCGGCGTCGACCAGCGGCCGGTGGGCGGCGTCCTTGCGATGGTGGAGCCGCGCGAGGGAGAGAGGCATGCGGGTGTAGCCGATGCCGGTCGCGACGACGGCCACGCGGTCCGCGGCGTCGTCAGGGTGCTCGGCCCGGATCTCCGTCTCCTCCGCGAGATCGTCCTCCGTGACCTCCTCGAGGAGGCTGAGGACGTTCTCCGTCGCGACCACGACCGCGGGCCGCTCCTCCCACAGGGCGACGACGTGCAGATCATCGTCGGTGACGGGCAGGCGCACGAAGCACATGTCCACCTCGCCCGCGGCGAGGGCGTCCTCCTGGCGCGAGAGCGGCACCGGGATCAGGTCGAGCCGAGCGGGTCGACGTCCGGCCTTCCAGCGGCGCAGGAAGCGGTCGGGCTCGACGCCGGGCACGAAGCCCACGCGGAGATGCGGGTGGTCCATGGGGCCAGCGTACGGCCCCCTCCGGGTCAGGCGGCGCTGACGGAGGGCAGGACCCGGGCGAGCAGCTCGCGCAGAGACCCCGCCGAGATCTCCCGCACCTCGACCCGGTCCTCGGGCGAGGAGGGGGTGTCCATGGCGTGCACCGAGGTGGCGGTCGCCATCACGGAGAGCTGGGAGGAGCCCTCGCCGGAAGCGCTCGTGATGACGGTCAGCGCGCGGGTGTCCGCGAGGCGCCGCCCGATCGGCGAGTCGGCCTCGAGCTCGGCGGCGGTGCCGGAGACCGACTCGCCGTCCTCCTCCCCCGCCACCTGGGCCTGGTCGACATAGCGGGCGAGCCGCTCGGGGACGACGGACCGGGTGGGGAGGCTGAAGTGGTGGAAGCCGTCCGCGGTGACCAGCTCCTCGAGGATGCCGTCCTGCGGGAAGACGTAGAGCATGAGGCTCGTCGCCTGCTCCTCGACCTGGCGGGCGAGGTTGAGGATCGCGAGCGGCATACCGCGCAGGGTGAGGAGTCCGGCGAGGGTGGGATCGAGCTGGGCGGCGCGGGTGACGGTCTGCCCGGTCTCGAGGTCCTCGCCCTCGGGCTGCTGCCGGGACTCGTCGAGCACCACCAGGCCGCGGGCGATGAGGGAGCGGGCGGCGACCGCGGCGGCCTGCTCGCGATCGAAGCCGGAGGCCTCGAGGAAGGGGCTGCCGGCGAGCTCGGCGCCCTCCAGCCCCTCGAGGGCCAGGAGCTCCTCGTCGCTGAGCACGGCGATCACGGAGGGGTCCTCGGCCGCGGTGGCGAGCAGGGCGTACGCGCCGGCGGCGTCGCGCTCGGAGATCAAGGTGGGGCTGGTCATGGCACCGATCCTAGGGGGTGGGGGCGGGGCTGGTCAGGGCTGGTCAGGAAAGGTCAGGAGAGGTCAGGAGAGGTCGGGGACGGTCGGGGGTCAGAAGCCGAAGGCGTTACCGAGACCGTCGATGGCCCCGCCGATCGCATCGCTCGCCGTCGAGGCCGCGTCGCTGATCGCCTCACCCGCCGACGAGACGGCCCCGCCGATGGCATCGCTCGCGGTCGAGGCCGCTCCGCTGATCACGTCGCCGGCGGTCGAGAAGGCACCGCCGACGGTCGAGGTGATCCCGTCCCAGTTGCGGTAGATCTCCCGTCCGAGGTCCATGCCGACGGAGACGATCCCGAGACCGGCACCGATCGCGCCGACGATCGGGGCAGCGGGTCCTGTGAAGGGCGCGGCGATCAGCAGGGCTCCGCCAACGGCGCTGAGGCTGCCGCTCACGCCGCCGTAGACGTCGCCGGAGGTGAAGCCCTTGTAGGCATTGATGCCGCCGGTGATCACGTCGACGGCCGGCAGCACCTTGCCGAGGCCCCGGCCGGCGGTCTTCAGCCAGGGGGCGACGTCGTCGAGCTTGTTCAGGACCGAGAGCGGCTTGAAGTCACCGAGAGCATTGGGGATGCCGAGCTTGGAGAGCAACTTCTCGCCGGCCGCCTGCCAGCCCTTGCCGCCCTGGAACAGCTCGTCGAGGTAGGCGGACTTCCAGAGCTTCTTCAGCCCGGCCTCGCTGAGCATCGCGAACTCGTCGGCAGCGCTGGGGATCGCGTCGATGAACTTCATCATCTTCTGGACGCCGCCGTAGATCCCCTGGCCCTTCAGCCAGACGTCCTTCAGCAGGCCCAGCGGATTCCAGCCGTCGTCCTCGCCGCTGCCGCCGCCGGAGCCGCCAGCCGCCCCGCCGACCTCGGAGGCCGAGTCCTGCTCCTCGGCGTGCCGATCGAGCTCGTTGCGCTTCT
The DNA here is from genome assembly GCF_036321705.1 of Brachybacterium sp. J144. NCBI lineage: Bacteria > Bacillati > Actinomycetota > Actinomycetes > Micrococcales > Dermabacteraceae > Brachybacterium > Brachybacterium sp. J144. The sequence continues at coordinate 346,904 of NZ_JAZDCG010000001.1, read as the reverse complement.
CCAGGATCCGCTCCGAGCCCTGCGAGAAGGAGGGGGCGATGCGGGAGGCCCAGTCCTGGCGGAAGGCGTCCGCATCGGTGCCGCGCCAGATGCTGTCGTCCATCACGAGCGGTTCGAGCTCGTCCCGCAGCTCGCCGAGCCGCCGCGCGCGCTCGAGCATCGACTGCGCGTGATCGCGCAGCTGCTCGGTATCCGCTCCGTAGAATCCGCTCATCGTCCTGACGCCCCTGTTCGTCCCCGGCGCGCACCGGTCGGTGCGGCCCTCGTGATGCCGGGACCACCGTAGGCGGGGCGCCCGGAGGAAGACCATGGGGAGGACTCCCCATGGCGGTCGACCGCGCCGCGCCGTCCCCTACGATCGTCGCGTGAACACCGTGGATCCTCGAGCCGCCGACAACGGATACGCCGCCGCGCTGTCCCGCAACGAGCTGTACGCGGACCTGGGGCTGCGCCGTACGGGAGACGTGCTCGAGCCTTCCGAGCGAGCGCTGCTGGCCCTCCCGGCCGTCGCGAGCGACGCCCCGACGGTCCTGATCGTCACCGATTCCCGGGTGGTGCTCTCTCGGGTCGGCGGGTGGCGTGCCCGGGCGAAGGCGCTGCGCTCGATCCCCGCCGCGAAGGTGCGGGGGGTCGAGTACCAAAAGGGTGCCTTCACGCGGCTGCGGCTGCTGGTCGACGGCGAGCGCGACCTGAGGCTGCTCCCCCACCGCAAGGACGACGCCGAACGTTTCGCGGGAGAGCTCGACCACCTCCTCCGCACGGGGTCCCTACCCGGCTGACGGGGCGGCTCCGGAGCGCCGCGGCGCTCAGACGGCCGACGACCCGCGCGCGGCGCGAGCGGGGTCCTCTGCACGGGCGGCGCCCTCCGCGCTGGCGAGGACCCGCAGCAGCTCGGCGGTGTAGCGCCCGGGCCGGGTGAGGTTCACGAGATGGGTGCCGTAGGGCAGGACCACCAGGCGGCCGTGCGCCGCCGCGGCGGTGAGGGAGCGCTCGTGCAAGCGCAGCTGGTCGAAGCGACCGTGGAGGAAGGTCACGGGCGCCTGCGTGCGGTGGAGGTCCCGGAGCGGATCGAGAGGTCCGACGGCGCGGAGCGCGGAGCCGACCGTCTCGAGATCCGCCCGTCCCCCGCGCAGGTACGCCCGGGAACCGTCGGCGCCCAGCAGGAGCCGGAGCAGGCGGGGATCCGCGTCGGCCCCTGCGCCGGGCAGCCGATCGGTCGCCGCGATCAGCGCTGCGTAGAGGCGGGCGGTCAGGGGCGAGGGGCGGACGGCGGCGCCGCAGGCGGTCAGCGAGCCGAGACGGGCAGGGCGTCGGCCGGCGACCGCGATCGCCAGCAGCCCGCCGAGGGAGCTGCCCACCAGGTGCACGGGCCCCTGCCCAGGGGCGGTGGCGAGCGCGTCCTCGATCCCCGCGAGCGCGGCCTCGAGGAGGAAGGGCTCCGCGCGTCGCGTGCCGTGCCCGGGAAGATCCGGGGTGAGCACCTCGTGCCCGGCCGCGCGCAGCCCGGGCAGCTGCAGATCCCATTGGCTGCGGGAGGTGCGCGCCCCGTGGACCAGGACGACGGGCCAGGGGCTCATACCGGCAGCGGCGCGCCGGCCGCGCAGCGGCGCAGGATCTTGGTGAACCGCTTGGGCCGCGAGAGGTTGGCGATGTGCCCGGCGCCCTCGAGCACCACCAGCTCCCCGTCGCGCGCGGCCTCGAGGAACAGCGCCTCATGACGGCGGAACGGATCGTGCTCGCCGTTGACGAAAATGATCGGCACGGAGATCGCGGCGACGTCCGCGAGCAGGTCGATCCCGCCGATCGCGCGCACCACCGCGGCGACCACGCCGTGGGCGCGACCGCCGCCGTAGTAGCGGCGGGCCGCCTTGCGGCTGTGCCGACGGGCGAAGGAGCGCTCCACGCGGGAGTCGGAGTCGCCGGGGAGCCAGTCCTTCATGGTCATCCACAGCCCGTAGAGGCGGGCGAGCGCGGGGCCGGGGACGATCGTGCAGTCGGCCGCGACCACGCCGGCGAGGCGATCCGCGGAGCGTCCCGCCCAGTGGAGGGTGAGATAGCCGCCCAGGGACAGGCCCACGAGCAGCGGCGGCTCGGTGCAGGCGTCGACGGCCGCGTCGATCGTCGCGAGCGCCGCGTCGACGGTGAACGGCTCGCCGCGGCGCGTGCCGTGCCCGGGCAGGTCGGGGGCATGGACCTCGAAGCCCTTCTTCCGGAGCCGGCGCACCTGGCCCGCCCACATGGTGCGGGAGGAGCGCACGGCGTGGATCAGCACGATGCTGTGCGTCATCCCCATCCCCTCCCCCGGTGAGCGCGCGGGCCGCCCGCGCTGCGCTGGGAGCGTACCGGAGTGATCACGGCTACGACGCGGGGATGTGAGCGATCGGGCGGCGGTCTCAGTCGGCGGCGGCAGACTGCAGGGCCGGGGGCGGCGTGAGCAGCGTCGCGAGGGTCGCCAGGGTGTCGCGCAGGGCGATGGAGGGCTCGAGCAGCCACTGGATCTGCAGGCCGTCGGAGGCGGCGATGACGAGCGCGGCGATGTGCGCGGGATCGACGTCGTCGCGGACCGCCCCCGCCTCCTGCTCGGAGCGCAGGGCGGCGGTGAGCGATTCCCGCAGGTGCTCGAAGCGGGGGGCGAAGAAGTCTCTCGAGGGGCCGGCGTCGGCCTCGAGCGAGGCGGCGACGAGCGTCGAGTAGAGCTTCACCAGCCCGGGCCTCTCGACGTTCAGCACAGCGGCCCGCACCATCTCGTCGACGGCCCGGCTGACCCCGCTGCTGTACTCCTCCCCGCGCTCCGTGGCGTCCCGCTGCGCCTCGGCGTGCTGGTAGACGGCGACCAGCAGCTGCTCGCGGGAATCGAAGTAGTGCAGCAGGGCCGCATGGGAGACGCCGATCGAGGTGGCGATGCGTCGCAGCGAGGTGCCGTCCGAGCCGCGCTCGCGGAAGACCTCGATCGCCCGGTCGAGGATCTCCTGCCGCCGCGCGACGCCCTTGGAGTACGCCCCGGGGCGACCGATCGCGACGGGTTCCTCCGGGGTCGCCCCAGGGGCTCCGTCCAGGGGCGTCGAGAGGGGCTCTGAAGGCGTCGCGGGCGTCATGGGCCGAACTCTAGCCCGCCAAAGCCTCCACATGGAGGTTTTTGCGTGCTAGCGTTCTTCCACCACGTCGGTGAGACGTGGCTCTCGCCCGACGATGACGCGTGAAAGAGGACCTTCGTGACGACACCCCTCGCCTCCATCCAGCTCTACACCCTCGCCGCCGAGTTCTCGGCGGACATGGACGGCTCCCTCGCCAAGCTCTCCGAGATCGGCCTGAAGAACGTCGAGGCCTTCGACTTCGTGCGCCGCCCCCAGGAGATCCGCGAGGCCCTGGACAAGGCCGGCCTGGCCTCCCCCACCGGCCATGCCCCGCTGCTCTCCGACGAGCTGTGGACCCCGGACGGCTCCATCCCCACCCCGGCCCAGGAGGTCGTCTTCGAGGCGGCCGCCGAGATCGGCATCAAGACGGTCTTCGAGCCCATGGTCGCCGCCGATCGCTGGCTGACCGAGGACGGCGTGAAGGACATCGCCGAGCGCCTCAACGCGGCCGCTGAGAAGGCCAAGGGCTTCGGCCTCGCCGTCGGCTACCACAACCACTCCCAGGAGTTCGTGGCGTCCTTCGACGGCGTCACCGCCTACGAGTACTTCATCTCGCTGGTCGACCCGTCGGTGCAGATCGAGCTGGACCTGTTCTGGGCCCTCGCCGGCCAGCAGGACGTCGTCGCGCTCGTCGAGCGCCTCGGCGACCGCGTGACCGCGATCCACGTGAAGGACGGCAAGGCCCCGGCCTCGAACCCCTTCGCCCCGGACGCCCCCAAGTTCTCCTCCGCCGACCTCGATCAGCGTCACGCCGGCGAGGGCGATGTGCCCACCGAGGCCGCCCTGAAGGCCGCGAAGAACGTGCAGTACGCCGTCATCGAGTACGACAACGCCCCCGGCGACGTCTTCGAGGACATCCGCGACAGCTACACCTTCCTCGTCGAGGGGGGCTTCGTCGCATGAGCGCCCCCGTCGGCGTCGGTTTCATCGGCGTGGGCGTCATCTCCGACACCTACCTCGAGAACCTGAACTCCTTCCCGGACGTCGAGGTGCTGATCCTCGGCGACCTCGATCTCGACCGCGCCCGCTCCCAGGCGGAGAAGCACGGCGTGCCCGCGCACGGCTCGGCCCAGGACGTCCTGGACCACCCGGGCGTGCAGGTGGTCGTCAACCTGACCATCCCGGCGGTCCACGCCGAGATCTCCTCCGCGGCGATCGCGGCCGGCAAGCACGTGTGGACCGAGAAGCCGCTGGGCCTGGACCGCGAGTCCACCGCCGCGCTGCTGAAGGCCGCCGACGAGGCGGGCCTGCGCGTGGGCTGCGCCCCCGACACGGTGCTCGGCCCCGGTGTGCAGACCGCCAAGCGGGAGATCGCCAAGGGCACCATCGGCCGTCCCCTCTTCGCGCAGACCTCAATGCAGTACCAGGGCCCCGAGGTCTTCCACCCGAACCCCGGCTTCCTCTTCGCGAAGGGCGCCGGCCCGCTGCTCGACATCGGTCCGTACTACTTCACCACCCTGGTGAGCCTGTTCGGCACCGTCGACAAGGTCGCCGCCGTGGGCCTCAAGGCCCGCGAGGAGCGCGCGATCCAGGTGGGCCCGAACGCCGGGCAGACCTTCCCCGTCGAGGTCCCCTCGACCATCTCGGTGCTGACCCAGTTCGAGGCCGGCCAGACCGGCACCTCCCTGGTCAGCTTCGACTCGCCGCTCGCCCGCCAGGGCATCGTCGAGATCCACGGCACCGAGGGCTCCCTCGTGGTCCCCGACCCGAACATGTTCGAGGGCCGGATCGCCTACGTGAAGCCCTTCGAGTCCTTCGGCGAGCGCCCGCCGGAGCAGAACTGGATCGAGGTGCCCCAGGAGGGCGTCGTCGTCGGCCGCGGCATGGGCCTGCTGGACATGGTCCGGGCCATCGCCGAGGACCGTCCGCACGTCGCGAGCGGCGAGCTGGGCTACCACGTGCTCGACGTGATGCTCTCCGCCGAGGAGTCCGCCGCCTCGGGCGAGTTCGTCACGGTGAACAGCTCGGTCGGCGAGATCCCGCTGGTCCCGGTCGACTTCGACCCCCTCGCCGCGACGATCTGAGACTCCGGATCGCCGTCTGCGACGACTCCCCCTGCACCGCTCGGTGCAGGGGGTGTCGTGCTGTGGGACGTCGTGCGGTTCGCGCGAGGGTCAGCCGCGCGGCAAGAGGCCGTACTCGCGCGAGTGGCCGGTGTCGAGGTCGGTGATCCGCAGGCCGACGATGCCCGAGGGGTGCACCGTGTAGACCTCCTCCACCTCGGGGCCCTCCTCGCGGCGCCGCACGGGCCGGCCCAGGAGGGTCTCGCCGTCGAGGTGCTGCAGGGCGGGGTCGAAGGGGAAGAGCACATCGGCGTAGGGCACCAGGTCGCCGCGCGGCTCCCCCGCCGCGTCGACGGCACCGTGCTCGACCACCCGGAACCAACCGAGGTCGTGCGCGGCCCGGTAGCGACGGGTCACCGTCCGCACCCCGCTCTCGGGTAGGGTCGCGTCGCGGGTCAGGATCGGGTCGAAGGCGACGCCGCCTCCCGCCTCCCGTTCCCGGAAGACGCCGAGGCCGCGGGAGAGCCGGTCGGTGAGGGTCACGCCCGCGTCCGGGTCGGCCGCGATCGCGAGTCCGATCGCCGTGGACGCCGCGGGATAGGGCGAGCGGTGCACGCGGCGTCCGAAGCGCTCGCGCAGCATCCGCGGCACGAGCGGCAGGGCGGTCGCGCCGCCGACGAGGTGGATCCCGGCGATGGCGGAGTCGCGGTCCAGGGCGCCGACGAGAGGGGCGATCTCCTCGATGGTCAGGTCGACCAGCGGGGAGGCGGCCGCGTACAGGTCCTCGACGGGGATCAGGGCCGGCTGGTCGGAGACCGCCTCGGGGCGCTCGACGAGGATCCGGCGGGTCTGCGGGGTGATCCGCTCCTTCGCGCCGCGCGCCTCCTCGAGCAGCGCGGCCCGCGGGGCGGTATCGAGATCCTCGAGGGAGGTCCCGGTGCCGCGCAGGGCGAGCTCGGCGAGGAGCGCGTCGACGTCGTCCCCGCCGAGTCGGGCGATGCCGACGCTGTCGAGCACCTCGTGGCGCGTGCCGTCGGTCTCCAGCAGGGACGCGTCGAAGGTGCCGCCGCCGAGGTCGTAGACGGCGATGCGGGTGCGGCGGGAGGTGAGGGAGCGCGCCTGGCGGTGGGAGAACTCGAAGCCCGCCGCGGAGGGCTCGTTGAGCAGGCACAGCACCTCGAAGCCGGCCCGCCGGAAGGCCTCGAGGGTCATCACGCGCTGGGCGGAGTGGGCGTGGGCGGGGACCGAGATCGCGGCCGGCACGGGGCTGTCGCCGCGCCCGATGACCTCCGCGGGCAGCGCCGCGCGCACCGCGGCGAGGAAGCCGGTGAGCAGGTCCAGCAGCGGCAGCTCCCGAGAGCCGATCCGCACCATCATGCCCGGATGTGCCTCTGGGTCGGCGAGCAGGCGCTTGAAGGACCGGAGGTGCGGGGCGCCATCCTGCGCGGCCCGCACCGCGGCATGACCGTGGACCAGCCGGTCCCCGTCGAGGGCGATGTCGGAGGGCACGTGGTCCTGGGGATCCCCGTCGGGGTCCGGGACGGTCAGGACGGGATAGTTGCCGCGGTCGCCGCCCGCGACGATGGTTCGCGTGGTGCCCAGATCGATGCCGATGCGCATGTCCTGACGCTAACCCGGGGCGGCGGTCCGGACCACCGCGTGTCCAGGGGTGGAGGCGGCTCCGGGGCGGGACGCAGAAGGCCGCGGCACCCCTGGAGGATGCCGCGGCCTCGGCCTGCGGTGGAGCTAGGGGGATTCGAACCCCCGACCTTCTCATTGCGAACGAGACGCGCTACCAACTGCGCCATAGCCCCATGTCGTCAAGCGACCAGAGCAGGTTAGCACTGCGGGGAGGATGCTCGCACACCAGGTCAGCCGCCGTTGACGAGGATCACATGGGCGTCGGGGTGGACCCGGCGGCGCGCGCCTCGCGGGCCGCCTGCAGCTCGTCCATCAGGCGGTCGAGCACCTCGATCCGCTCCGGGCCGGTGCAGGCGGCGTAGGCCGGCTGGTGGTGCGCCGGACGGCGCGGATCGCCGAGCGCCGGCCAGGTGCGCAGCGAGCCGCCGGCCCGCTCGAGGAGGTGGAAGCCCGCCGCCACGTCCCAGGCGTTGATCGAGCCGAGTCCCGTCCCATCCGCCCAGCCGGCGGCGACGTAGGCGAGCTCGATCGCGGCGGATCCGAGATGGCGCACGGCGGAGACCCCCAGGTGCAGATCGCTCGCGGCGCGGGCGGCGACCTCCGGCTCCTCGGAGATGATCCGCTGGCTGGGGTAGCCGGTGACCAGCAGGGCGTCCGCGGCCGGCTTCGTGGAGCGGGGGGCGATCTCGCGCCCATTGAGGAACGCGGGCCCGTCGGCGGCCGTGAAGACCTGGTGCAGGATCGGCACGTCGATGACGCCCGCCACGAGGCGCTCGTCCTCGCCGGTGCCGATCGCCACCCCGATGGAGACGCAGAACAGCGGCAGGCCGGCCGCGAAGTTGCTGGTGCCGTCGATCGGGTCGACGTAGAAGGAGACCTGGTCCGGGCCCGCTTCCTCGGCGCGACGCTCCCCGCCCTCCTCCCCCACGATCCGGCAGTCGGGCAGGGCGGCCCGCAGGGAAGCGACGATGATCTCCTCGCTGCGACGGTCGTGGACGGTGACGATGTCGTGGCTCGAGGTCTTGTACTCGCGGTCGAGCGCGTCGCGGTCCAGCGAGCGGAGGTACTCGGCCGCCTCGTGGGCGGCGGCGACCGCGATGCGGAGCAGCTCGTCGGCGGAGGGCGTGGGGGCGGAGGCAGGCTGGATGCTCATCGCGTCCAGCCTACGGCGGGGCGCTCAGGCCGCGGGTGCGACGCCCAGCAGGTGGCGCAGGTACGGGGTGAGCAGCAGACCTTCGGGATCCACGGCCGCCCGCACGGCCCGGAAGTCCTCGAAGCGCGGGTACAGCGCCGCCAGCTCCCGTGCGCCGAGCCAGTGCCGCTTGCCCCAGTGGGGCCGGGCCGCGAAAGGGGCGAGGGTGCGCTGGACCAGCAGCAGGTAGGGGCCGGGGTCCTCGCGGTGGTAGCGGTGCGCGGCGAGGTACACGGTGTCGCGTCCCGAGGCGGTGGAGAGCCAGACGTCATCGGCGGCGGCCCGGCGGATCTCGAGCGGGAAGGTGACGCGCACCCGCTCCTCCTCGAGCCGGCGCCGCAGCGCCGTGAAGGCTTCCTCGAAGCGCTCGGCAGGGATCGCCCACTCCGACTCGTGGAAGCGCACGCGGCGCGGGGCGGCGAAGACGGCCGCGGAGTCGTCGGTCACGGCCGAGCCCGCGAACACGCGGGAAGCGACCTCTGCGACCGGCCGGCTCGCGGCGGGCACCGCGGAGGCGGCCCGGCACAGCAGCTCCCAGGCGCCGTTACTGAGCACCTCCCGCTGCAGCAGCTCCGCGGCACGGCCCGGACGGCGGACGGGGGTGTCCGCGGGGACGCGCACGGCGGTGCGCACGGTCGCCCGCGAGGTGCGCGGGAACCAGAAGAACTCGTGGTGGTCCTCCTCCCGGGAGCGGGCCGCGAACGCCCGGACGGTGCCGTCGAGGTCCTCGGTGCTCTCGGTGAGCACGAGCCGGAATCGCGGCACGCATGCGAGCGTCACCTCGAGCACGACCCCGATGACCCCGAGGCCCAGCCGCGCCGCCTCGAAGAGGTCAGGATCCTCGGCGGGCGAGGTCTCCACGATGCTGCCGTCGGGCAGGGCGAGGCGCAGGCCGCGCACCATGCCGGCGAATCCGGTGAAGGCCGCTCCCGTGCCATGGGTGCCGGTCTGGATCGCGCCGGCGATCGACTGCCGGTCGATGTCCCCCATCACCTCGAGCGCCAGACCGTGCGGCGCGAGCAGGTCCGCGATCTCCCACAGACGAGTGCCGCCGCGGAGGGTGACGAGACCACTGGCCCGGTCCGCGCGGACCAGTCCCTGGTAGTGGTCCAGGCTCATCGCCGCGCCGTCGGTCGCGGCGAGGGGACTGAAGGAATGACCGCCTCCCACCACCCGCAGCGGCCGGCCGGCTGCCCGGGCGGCCGCGATCCCGGCGAGCACCTCCGCCTCGCTGCGCGGGGTGAGGATCTGCTGCGGGGACCAGCGGTGGCCTCCGCTCCAGGTGCGGGTGGGGACGGCGGGTCGACGGGTCATGCGGGGCTCCTTCGCACCGGGATGACGGCGGTCGTGAGGTCAGAGGAACAGGGCGCCCTCGCCCCGGTAGGTCGGGACCGCGCCGACGAGGGCGGGCTCGGGGTCGCCGGCGACGAGGAGATAGGTCAGGGCGTGCTCTGCCGGTTCGCCGGCCTTGGCGTGCCGCAGCCAGACAGTGTCCCCCACCCGGAGTCGATCGGCCGCGGGGCCGAGGACGGGGGTCTGCACCTCCCCCGCCGCCTCCTGCGGGGCGTAGCGGAGACCGGGCGGATGCGCGATCGTGGGCAGTCGGTCCGGGCCCGGCGGGCCGCTCGCCACCCAGCCTCCGCCGAGCACGGTGGCGACCCCGGGCGCGGGCCGACGCACCACCGAGACGCCGAGGTGCAGCGCCGGTCGTGGGGAGAAGTCCCGGAAGCCGTCGAAGAGACCCGGGCCGATGAGACCAGACCCCGCGGCGACCTCGGTGACCGCGCTCTCTGCGGCCGTGGACTCGAGGGAGCCGGTGCCGCCGCCGTTGACGAACTCGAGCTCCGCCACCTCGCGCACGGCCGCGACGGCCGCCGCGCGGCGGCGGGCGACATCCGGACGGGAGAGCCGCTTCATGGCCCGCACCGCGGCGCCGTACGGTGTGGCGGCCGCGTCGGCGACCCCGGCGATCTGCCCCTCGTAGGCCATCATCCCCACCAGCTGCAGGGCCGGCCGGGCCTGGATCTCGCGCGCCAGCGCGGCGGCCTGGGCCGGAGTGCGGACCGGGGAGCGGTGCGCGCCGACGCGGACTCCGGGCAGCGGCGCGTAGGAGACGTCGACCTCGAGCGCGACCCGCAGCGGCGGACGGTCGCGGCCGGGGCGGAGATCCGCGGTCGCCGCGAGGATCAGGTCCACCTGAGCGGACTCGTCGACCATGAGCGTGATGACGCGCAGCGCGTCGGGCCGCGCGGACAGGCGGCGCAGCGCTCCCGCCTCGGCGGTGGGATAGGCGACGACCACGTCGCGGGCTCCGTGGTCCACCAGCCAGAGCGCCTCCGGCAGGGTGTAGGCGAGCACGCCTCGGGTCGCGGGATGGGCGAGCGCCCGCTCGAGCAGGGCGCGGACGCGCAGGGACTTCGAGGCGATGCGGATCGGGCGCCCGCTCGCCCGGCGGGCGAGGACCTCGAGGTTCGCGTCGAAGGCGTCGAGGTCGAGCACCGCGATCGGGCGCTCCCGGTATCCCTCGGCGTCGAGGAGCGCCGCGATCGCCGCGATCCCCGGGCGGGTGGTCATCTCAGGCGCGGCGGCGGGCGAGGACCTCGTCGAGGCCCAGGTCGAGGGCCGGCGGTGCGGCGGCCTCATCGGCCGCCTCGATCGCCTCGACGCCGTCCCGCTCGAGCGGCACCGCGGTGGCGCGCAGGGACTCGCGGTGGGCGGCGTGGCGCGTCGCGAGGTCGTCGACCTCCCCGCGCAGGGCATAGGTGGGCAGCGGCACGGGGCGCGGGATCCACTCGCCCGGCGCGGCGACCTGCTCCGCGGCCCGGGCGGAGGTGGTCTCGAGGGGAGCGCGACGCACCGGCGCCTCGGACTCCTCGCCGGACACCCGGGCGACGGTCGCGGCAGGCTCGACAGGCCCAGCGCCCGGCGCCGACGCGTGGGTTCCCGGAGCCGGCGCATGTCCCGCGCCCCGGGCCGCGGCACGGCGAGCGGTCTCCTGCTCGGCCCGCTCCTGGCGCGCGAGGGTCGCCGCCCGGGTGGCCCGGGCGCGGCGCTGGACCTCGGCACGGCGCAGACCCGCCAGGTAGACCAGCAGGGCACCACCGGAGATCAGCGGCACCCACCAGCTCACGGGGCCGATCACCGCGGCCACGACGAGCGCCGCGGTGCCGAGCGCGAGAGCCACGAGCAGCACGCGCATGAGGCGGCGGGAGCGCTGCCGCTCCTCGGAGAGGTCGATGCGGACCCCGGGGTCCGCGTCGAACCGGGGCCGACGGGTGGGATCGGCGGGGCGCAGGAGCAGGCGGTCCTGGGGCATGGGGGCGGTCACCTCACGGCTGGGCGAGCGGCGGGCGTGGACGGCCTCGGACAGATCCCGGGCCTCCGAGGACATCTCGGCGATCTCCTGGGCGCGGGCGCGCCCCATCACCTCGCGCCGGCCGGCGGTGCGAGGGAGGGCGTACGCCACCCACAGCAGCAGCAGCAGAGCGAACAGCACGGCTCCGAGGTTGATGGTCTCCACGAGCCCAGGGTAATGACACCGATGTGATTTCCCTGGTCACGTCGCGGGCGTGTCGGCACCGAACTCCGTCCGCAATCGCGCGAGCACCCCGCGGCCCTCCGCGTCGGTCACGACCTCCTCCGCGGTGAGGGCGAAGACGAGATGGTCCCGCCAGGCTCCGTCGACGAAGATCGCCCCGCGGCGCAGTCCCTCGGGCCGCAGGTGCAGCTTCTCGACCACTCGGAGGCTGGGGGCGTTCTCCGGGCGTACCGTGACCTCCACCCGGTGCATCCCCATCTCGGCGAAGAGATGGTCGATGACGAGCGCCGCGGCCCGGGGGACGAGACCCGCCCCGGCCTGCTCGCGGTCGATCCAGTACCCCAGCACCGCGGTGCGCAGCGCGCCGTACTGCAGCGGACCTGCGGTGATCTGTCCGGCCAGGCGGCCGTCGACCTCGAGGGCGAAGGGAAGGTACGCGCCGCGCCGCGCCTGCTGCTCGTTCCAGCGGCGCAGCACGGGAAAGGGCAGGGTGCTGCGCGGACGATCGGGGTCGGCGGCGTCCCAGGGGCGCAGCCAGTCGCGGTTGCGCTCGCGGAGACGCTCGAAGGCGCCCCGGTCCCGGCGACGCAACGGCCGCAGCACCAGTTCCCCGTCCCGCAGCGTCAGCGGCCATACGTGCACCATCGCGCCATCGTACGGCGGGGCGGACCCCCTGCCCCGACGACGCGCATGTGCGACCCTGCAGGCATGGACGAGGCGACCGGTCAGGAGCTCCCGGAGACTGCGCACGACGACGGAGACGTCAGGGGGAACGTCGGCGGGGACGACGCCGTGCACCGCGGCGGCGCCGCGCGCGACGCGCTCCCCGCACAGAAGCAGGAGCTGCGGATCCGACTGCGAGCCGAGCGACGCGCCCGCTACAGCGGGACGGAGGGCGCTGCGCGTCGGGCTGCGGAGGCCACGGCGCTGCGCACGGCGGGCGACCCCCTGATCGAACGCAGCCGTGAGCGGCCGACGGGCGCGCCCCTGCGGGTCGCCGCCTTCCACCCCACCCCCACCGAGGCCGATGTTCTGCCGCTGGTCCGCGCGCTCGCCGAGCACGGCGCCGAGCTGCTCTTCCCCGCTGCGGCCGGCGAGGAGCTGGACTGGATCCGCTGGGACGGGCGGTCAGACTTCGTCCCCTCCCCCGGCCGCGGCTTCGGCCGCGAGCCCGACGGTGAACGGCTCGGCCCCGAGGCCGTGGAGAGCGTCGACCTGGTCCTCGCCCCGGCCCTCGCCGTGGACCTCTCGGGCACCCGGATCGGTCACGGCGGCGGGTACTACGACCGAGCGCTGAGCCGCCTGCCCGTCACCACCGAGGTGCTCGTCGTCGTGCATCCCCACGAGGTGCTCCCCGCCGGAGCGCTGCCCCGCGGGCCCCGGGACGTGCCGGTGGCCACAGCTCTCACGGCCGAGGGGAGCGTCTGCCTCACCACACCGTGAGGACCACGCCTCCGTGCGCGCCGTAGACTGCCTCCGGTCGCTCCGCTCGCGACCCCAGAGAGAACGCCCCGGAGGAACCTCGCGTGCCCACCTACGTCTACGCCTGCAAGAACTGCGGTCACCGCTTCGAGCAGTACCAGAGCTTCAGCGAGGACTCGCTCGTGACCTGCCCCGAGTGCACGCAGGACGCGCTGCGCAAGGTGTTCGACTCCGTGGGCATCGTCTTCAAGGGCCCGGGCTTCTACTCCACCGACTCCTCCACGAGCGGGAAGAGCACCGTCGGCAGCTCCTCCGAGTCGAGCAGCACGGACACCTCCTCCGCGACGAACTCCTCGAGCACCTCCAGCGATTCGAGCACGTCGTCGTCGGCCTCGAGCTCCTCGAGCTCGAGCCAGGCCGCCGCGTCCTGACCGGACCGTTCCTCCCCAGAGCCCGCTGATCCACAGCGGGCGGATCCACCCTGCCCCGAGCCCGAGCGCGCCCTAGCGTCGGGGCATGCTCTCGCGACTTCTCGCCCGCCTCCCCCACTGGCACCGCGCACTCCGTCGGCGTCGCCGTCTGCTGACGGTGCTGTGCCTCGCCCTCGCCGGGGCACTGCTGCTGCCCGCCCTGGTCCCGGTGTCCCACCGGGGCGTCGAGGTGCTGGTCCTGCACCGGGATGCCGCGGCAGGTGAGCAGCTGCAGCGGGAGGATCTCCGCACCGAGCGGCTCGCCGTCGAGCTGGTGCCGGCCGGTGCCCTCGCCTCCGTGGACGAGCTTGCCGGCCGCGAGACCCTGATCCCCCTCTCGGCGGGCACCCCGCTGCTGGAGGGGATGCTCGAGGACCGAACCGACTCTACGATCGTCCCCGAGGGCTCGGCACTGCTCGCCGTGCCGGCCCCCGCGGTCCTCACCCCACATCTGCGAGCCGGCGCACGGCTCGAGCTGCAGACCGCGAGCGCCCTCGATCCCGCGCCGCGGGGCGTGCCGGCGACCGTCCTGGAGGCGCCGAGCGAGGCGGTGGGGATGGAGGCCGTGACGAGAAGCACCTCGGCGGGAGCCGTGCAGGTGCTCGTGGTCCTCGACCGACGAGACACGGCCCGCGTGGCCAGCGCAGTCGCCGAGGGAAGCATCAGCGTCTCAGTCATCGGATAAAGTTCCCACGGGTCGCGAAAGCACCTCTCCCGAACCCCCGAACCAGTAAGGAAACCCGCCATGAAGGGCTTCAAGGACTTCGTCATGCAGGGCAACGTCATCGACCTCGCGGTCGGTGTCGTGATCGGTGGAGCGTTCACCGCCCTGGTCACCGCCTTCGTCGACAACCTCATCAACCCCGTCGTCGCCGCGGCGGGCGGTGCCGACTCCGTCGGCGGCTTCGGCGTCCACATCTTCGAGAACAACGAGGCGACCTTCGTCAACTTCGGCGCCGTCATCTCCGCGATCATCACCTTCCTGATCACCGCGGCCGTCGTCTACTTCGTCTTCGTCATGCCGATGACCAAGGCCCGCGAGGTCGCCAACCGCAAGAGGAACGTGGACGAGGAGGTCGAGGCAGCCCCCGAGGACGTCGTCCTGCTCTCCGAGATCCGCGACCTGCTCAAGGCGCAGAACCCGCAGGTCTGATCCACCCCGATCAGCACCCACCCCGACGGGGCGGCACCGCACGGTGCCGCCCCGTCGTTGTGTCTCCCGGCGCGTCCCAGGCCCCGCCATGGGGTACGGTCCCGAGGTGCCCCGTTCCCCCGCCGCTCCCGCCGTCGATCCGGCCGCGCCTGCTGCGCTCACCGCCGGGTCGGTGGAGGCGGTCATCTCCTGGTTCGCGGAGCAGGCCCGAGATCTTCCCTGGCGCTCCCCCGAGGCCTCGCCCTGGGCGATCCTCGTCTCCGAGATCATGCTGCAGCAGACCCCGGTAGTGCGGGTCCTGCCACGCTGGCTCGAGTGGATGGAGCGGTGGCCGCATCCGGCCGACCTCGCCGATGCGCCGACCGCCGAGGTGCTGCGCGCCTGGGACCGCCTCGGCTACCCGCGCCGCGCACTGCGGCTGCAGGAGTGCGCCCGGGCGATCGTCCGCGAGCACGGCGGGGTCGTGCCCCGCGGCGAGCAGGCGCTGCGCGCGCTGCCCGGGATCGGCGAGTACACCGCGGCCGCCGTCACCGCCTTCGCCCATCACGACCGTGCCGTGGTCGTCGACACCAACATCCGCCGGGTCCTGGCGCGAGCCGCGACCGGGCGCGCCCTGCCCGCCCCCAGCTACTCGGCCGCGGAGCGACGTCTCGCGACCGCGGTGCTCCCCGAAGCCCGGGAGCAGTCGGTCGCCTGGAACCAGGCCGTGATGGAGCTCGGCGCCCTCGTGTGCACCGCCCGCGCCCCGCGCTGCGCGCAGTGCCCCCTCGCCGACGGCCGCTGCGCCTGGGTCGCCGCCGGACGTCCTGCGGCCCCGGAGGGTGAGGCGCGGCCCCGCCAGGCCTTCGCCGGCACCGACCGGGAGATGCGCGGGAAGATCATGGCCGCGCTGCGGGGTGCGAGCCAGGTGGAGAGCGCCGACCTCGACCGCCTAGACCCGGCGGATCCCGCACGGGTCGCCCGGTGCCGGGACTCCCTCGTCGCCGACGGTCTCGCGGTGCGGGAGGGCTCGGCGCTGCGCCTGCCATGAGGGGTCCCGGCGCTGGGACTGGGCTCAGGCCGAGGTCGGCTCGAGGTGCCGGATCATGCGGGTGTTGCCGAGGGTGTTGGGCTTGACCCGGGCCAGGTCGAGGAACTCGGCGATGCCCTCGTCGAGGGAGCGCAACAGCTGGCTGTAGACCTCGGGGTCGACCGCCTCGGCCATCACCTCGAAGCCGTGGCGGGCGAAGAACTCGACCTCGAAGGTGAGGCAGAAGACCCGCTGCAGGCCCAGCTCCCGGGCGCGCTCGAGGAGATGGTCGAGCAGCCTGTGCCCCAGCCCGGTGCCGCGCTGGTCCTCGTGGACGGCGAGGGTGCGGACCTCCCCGAGGTCCTCCCACATCACGTGCAGCGCCCCGCAGCCGAGGATCCGCCCGGTCTCCTCGTCGACGGCGACGAGGAACTCCTGGACCGCCTCGTAGTACGAGACCAGGTCCTTGCCCAGCAGGATCCCCGCGGTCGCCATCGGCTCGACGAGCGCGTCGATGCCGCGGACGTCGGCGGGACGGGCGGGACGGACCACAATGCTCATGCGGTGGGCTCCTCGCGGGAACGGACGGGCTCTGCGGGCGACCCGGCGGCGGGCGCCCGCTCTGCGGCGGCGAGCTGCTCCGCGGCAGCGGAATGCTCCGCGCGGGCGGGGTGCTCCGCGGTGGTGGACTGCTCCGCAGGCTTCTCGTCTGCGGCGGCCTCCGCGTCGGCGGCGCCGGCGGACCGACCGGCAGAAGCGCGCCGGGTGGCGCGGCGGTCCAGGACCCGGTGCAGGGCGTTGATCAGGCGTTCGACCACGAGGGCCATGACCACCGCGGCGACCAGCGCGACCGAGATCGCCAACAGGTGGTTGTCCTCGAACCAGGCTCCGGCCACAGCGCCGATCGCGCAGGAGTACACCGCCCACACGAAGGTGGACAGCAGCGAGCGCGGCCAGAAGCGGTGGTGCGGATAGTGCACAGCGCCCGCGACGAGGTTCACGGCGGTACGGCCGAAGGGGATGTAGCGGGCGGTCATCAGGAAGACCAGGGCGCGCTTCTCGAGCCCGCGCTCGGCGGCCTCGACGGCTGCCCGGCCCTTGCCCTCCCGCAGGAACCGGAACCGCTCGGCCCCGATCTTGCGCCCCAGGAGGTAGCCGAGGTTGTCACCGGTCCAGGCCCCGGCCCAGGCGGCGATCCCGATCAGGAGGATCGATGGCTGGCCCGAGCTCGACCACAGCGAGGAGAGGGTGACGATGGTCGACTCGCTGGGGACCGTGGGGAAGAACCCGTCGAGAGCGGCGAAGAGGTAGACGACGCCGTGGATCCACCAGGCGTCGGCCACCTGCAGGATCCAGTCCTCGACCTGACCGGTCAGGGACAGCACCCACTCGACGAATCCGCCCATGCGACTCCTCCGTCCGCGAGATCTGGCTCCCCCGCATCGACGGGACAGCGGCGGCTGGGACGAGGAGCCGGTCCCCGCTCCATCATGGGGCGGGGGCCGGCTCCTCCGGGGTCAGGAGGCGCTGGCCTCCGCCGGATCGGACTCCTCCGAGCCCGAGGCGTCCGGCAGGGAGACCTCGTCGGCCCGGGCCTGCGTCATCTGCTCGAGATCGACGGTGTCGGAGATCGCCGCGAGGCGGCCCTCGCCGTCGCGGCGCGCGAAGGTGAGCTCGCCCAGCAGACCCTCGCCCTCGGCGTCCACGACGATCGTGTCGCCCACGTGGACCTGCCCGAAGAGGATCTTCTCGGAGAGCGTGTCCTCGATGTCGCGCTGGATCGTGCGCCGCAGCGGACGGGCACCGAGGACGGGGTCGTACCCCTTTTCCGCGAGGAGCTTCTTGGCGCCGTCGGTCAGCTCGATCGCCATGTCCTTCTCCGCGAGACGCGTCTCGAGCTTCCCGATCATCAGGTCGACGATCTGGACGATCTCGGGCTGCGACAGCTGCGGGAAGACCACCACGTCGTCGACGCGGTTGAGGAACTCGGGCTTGAAGTGCTGCTTGAGCTCCTCATGGACCTTCGACTTCATCCGCTCGTAGTCGGTGGAGAGGTCGCCGCCGGCGGTGAAGCCCATCGACACGCCCTTGGCGATGTCCCGGGTGCCGAGGTTGGTGGTCATGATGATCACGGTGTTCTTGAAGTCGACCGTGCGACCCTGCGAGTCGGTGAGGCGGCCGTCCTCAAGAATCTGCAGCAGCGAGTTGAAGATGTCCACATGGGCCTTCTCCACCTCGTCGAAGAGCACCACGGAGAACGGCTTGCGGCGCACCTTCTCGGTGAGCTGGCCGCCCTCGTCGTACCCGACGTAGCCGGGGGGCGAGCCGAACAGGCGCGAGGCGGTGTGCTTCTCACCGAACTCGGACATGTCCAGCTGGATGAGGGACTCCTCGTCACCGAAGAGGAACTCGGCGAGCGCCTTGGCGAGCTCTGTCTTGCCGACGCCCGTGGGCCCCGCGAAGATGAACGAGCCGCCGGGGCGCTTGGGGTCCTTGAGCCCGGCACGGGTGCGGCGGATCGCCTGCGAGAGCGCCTTGATGGCCTCGTCCTGGCCGATGACCCGCTTGTGCAGCTCGTCCTCCATGTGGAGCAGTCGCGAGGACTCCTCCTCGGTGAGCTTCACGATCGGGATGCCGGTCGCGGCGGCGAGCACCTCGGCGATGGTCTCCTCGGAGACGGTCGTGACCGCATCGGACTCGCCGTGCCGCCAGGCCTTCTCCTTCTCGTCCCGCTCGGTCTTGAGCTTCTGCTCCTCGTCGCGGAGGCTCGCGGCGAGCTCGAAGTCCTGCCCGTCGATCGCCTCCTCCTTCTTCTTCCGCGTCTCCTCGATGCGAGTGTCGAAGGCCTTGAGCTCCGGCGGGGCGGTGAGGCGACGGATCCGCAGGCGGGCGCCGGCCTCGTCGATCAGGTCGATCGCCTTGTCCGGCAGGAAGCGGTCGTTGACGTAGCGGTCGGCGAGGTTCGCGGCGGCGACGAGGGCGCTGTCGGTGATGGTCACCTTGTGGTGCGCCTCGTAGCGGTCGCGCAGGCCCTTGAGGATCTCGACGGTGTGGGACACCGAGGGCTCGCCCACCTGGATCGGCTGGAAGCGGCGCTCGAGGGCGGCATCCTTCTCGATGTGCTTGCGGTACTCCTCGAGGGTGGTCGCCCCGATGGTCTGCAGCTCGCCACGGGCGAGCATCGGCTTGAGGATGCTGGCGGCGTCGATCGCGCCCTCGGCGGCACCGGCTCCGACGAGGGTGTGGATCTCGTCGATGAACAGGATGATGTCGCCGCGGGTACGGATCTCCTTGAGCACCTTCTTCAGGCGCTCCTCGAAGTCGCCGCGGTACCGGGAACCGGCGACCAGGGAGCCGAGGTCGAGGGTGTAGAGCTGCTTGTCCTTGAGGGTCTCGGGGACGTCGCCGGCCACGATCGACTGGGCCAGGCCCTCGACCACGGCGCTCTTGCCCACGCCGGGCTCGCCGATCAGCACCGGGTTGTTCTTGGTGCGGCGGCTGAGCACCTGCATGACGCGCTCCGCCTCGGCCTCGCGGCCGATGACCGGGTCGAGCTTGCCCTCGCGGGCGGCCTGGGTGAGGTTGCGACCGAACTGGTCGAGTACGAGGGAGCCCGCGGGCTGACCCTCGGCGGGGCCGCCGGCGGTCGCCGGCTCCTTGCCCTGGTAGCCCGAGAGGCGCTCGATGACCTCCTGGCGCACGGCCGACGGCTCGGCCTTGAGGCGCGAGAGCACCTTGACCGCGGTGCCCTCGCCCTCGCGCAGCAGGCCGAGCAGGATGTGCTCGGTGCCGATGTAGTTGTGGCCCAGCTGCAGCGCCTCGCGCAGGCTCAGCTCGAGCACCTTCTTGGCGCGCGGGGTGAACGGGATGTGGCCCGAGGGGGTCTGGTTGCCCTCGCCGATGATGTCCCGGACCTGCTCGCGCACGGCGTCGAGCGTGACCCCGAGGGCCTCGAGCGCCTTCGCGCCCACACCCTCGTTCTCGTGGATCAGGCCCAACAGGATGTGCTCGGTGCCGATGTAGTTGTGGTTCAGCAGCCGTGCCTCGTCCTGAGCCAGGACGACGACGCGGCGGGCGCGATCGGTGAAGCGTTCGAACATGGTCCTCCCCCGTCCGGTGGTGGTGATGGATCGAGAGTACGCGCGATCCCCGGGGATTCCCCGTCTGTTCGCCGCGGGCGTGACGGCCGGTGACACGGGCGCGCATCGGCCGTTCTCCCACCCCGGGACGGGCCCCGGCCGTACGATGCCGGAGACCGCCCCCGCGGTCATCGCAGCACCCCTTCCCCGCCCCCCACCGCTAGGAGCACACCATGGGCGCCATCGTCGGCGGCATCATCCTGTTCGTCCTCGGAGCCATCGCGCGCTTCGCCCTCGAGTTCGACCTCCCCGGACTCGACTCCGGCACGCTCGGCACGATCCTCATGGTCGCCGGCGCGATCCTCTTCGTCGTGGGCCTCCTGCTCGCGCTGAAGTCGCGCCGCACCGTGGTGAGCACGCAGTCCTCACCGAACGGTTCGGTCTCCGAGCGTCGGGATCCTCCCGTCGTCTGAGCCGGAACGCTCGGCCCGAGCACACCCTCTCGACCAGCCACGACGGCCCGTGTCCTCCCGGACACGGGCCGTCGTGCTCGACTAGGCTCGTCGGACAGTGCCCGGCAGCGCAGCGCGCGCCTCGAGCACACCCAGCAGCACCCCAGGGAGGACGGCGCGGATGGCCACGACGCATGCGGTGACGGATCGGGCGATCGACGCCATCAAGCAGATGATCCTCGTGGGCGAGCTCGGCCCCGGACATCGGCTCCCGCCCGAGAAGGAGCTCGCGGAGCGCGTGGGGGTCAGCCGGAACTCCCTGCGCGAGGCGGTCAAGGCGCTCTCCGTGATCCGGGTGCTGGACGTCCGGCAGGGCGACGGCACCTATGTCACCTCGCTCGCCCCCGAGCTGCTGGTCGAGTCCCTCGCCTTCATGCTGGACCTCCACCAGGGCTCGGCCGAGGGGCAGATCCTCGAGGTGCGCCGACTGCTGGAGCCGGTCGCGGTGGAGCAGGCCTGCGCGCACCTGGGCGACGAGGACTTCGCCGATCTCGAACAGCTGATGGTGGACATCTCCGAGCACTCCTCGGTCGAGGAGCTGGTCGAGGCCGATCTCGCCTTCCACCAGCGGATCATCTCCCACTGCCCCAACGCATACCTCTCCTCGATGCTCGAGGGACTCGCCTCGGCGACCGCCCGCGCGCGGGTCTGGCGCGGGCTGACCGAGGACTCGGCGGTGGAGAGCACCCTCGCCGAGCACCGTCGCATCCTCGATGCGCTGCGGGCGGGCCGGGCGGATCTGGCCCGGGTCCACACGGCGGCGCACATCGCCGCGGTGGAGTCCTGGATCCAGCGGGGCGCCGACGCCGGCTGACCGCGGGGCACGCGGGCATCGCAGACGCGTGCGCCGCCCCTCCGGCGCCCCCTGCCTAGCGTGAGGTCGTCTGCCCCTCGACGCGTCGATAGACGCCCTCCGCCGTCCGCTGCCGCAGCTGGGAGCGGGCCGGCTCCTCGAGCGCATCCACCGCGTCGAGCAGCTCCTGTACGCCGGAGCGCAGGTCGAGAGGCACGGGGGCGATCGGCCAGTCCGAGCCGAACATCAGCCGCTGCGCCCCGAAGGCGTCGAGCGCGACCTCGAGCACCCGCGCCACGTCCCCCGGGCCGGGACCGAGACCGCTCGTGGACAGCCCCGAGACCTTCGCGACGACCGTGGGCACCTCCGCGGCCTCGCGCAGCTGCTCCTCCCACTGGCGCATCGCCGCGGCGTCCCCGAAGGGCGGCTTGGCGAGATGGTCGAGGACGACCACGAGCCCGGGGACCTCGCGGGCGACCCGCGTCGCCTGCCGCAGGTGGCGGGGGTAGGCGTCGGGGACGTCAAGGGGCAGGCCGCGGGCGGCAAGCAGCTGCAGGGAGCGGCGCACCGTCGCCCGGTCGAGGAAGCCCGGGTCGGGGTCGTCGTGCACGAGGTGCCGCACGCCGACGACGCGGTGCATCGCCGCGGGGTCGTCGAGCAGCTGGGCGACCTCGTGCGGGTCGTCGAGCGGCAGCCAGGCCACCACGTCGACCCGCTCGACCCCGCCGCTGCCGCCGCGGATCGTCCCCGCCTCGATCCGCTCGGCGGCGGCCTGCATCGCGAGGGTGTCCGTGCGGGTGTCGTCGGCCTGGACCAGCACTAGGCGGCGCACACCGACGGCGGCGAGCTGCGGGGCGACGTCCTCCCAGCGCACATCGCGACGCAGACCCTCAGGCGCTCCCGCGAGCCATCCGTAGCCGCCGCCGGAGAGGTCCCACAGGTGCAGGTGGGTGTCCGTGAGACCTGCGTGATCAGGCACCGAGCTCCTCCCACAGCGCCGCGGGGATCTCCCGGTGGAACCGCTCGAGGTTCTGGCGGACCTGGGCCCCGGTCCGCATGCCGAGCACTACGGAGCCGATCGCGGGGTGGCGACGCGGGAACTGCAGGGCGAGGTCCGGCAGCTCGACGCCGTGCCGGACGGCGAGCGCGGCGAGCTCCCGGGCCCGCTCGAGCATCTCCGTCGGCGCCTGCCCGTACTCGTAGTGGGAGTCCTGGGGCACCTCGGGACGGGAGAGGATCCCGGAGTTGAACACCGAGACGGCCACGACCTGCACGTCGTGCTCGAGGCAGGCGGGCAGCAGCTCGGCGGCGGCGGGCTGCTCGAGCAGCGTGTAGCGGCCGGAGAGCATGACCACGTCGAGCAGCCCGGTGCGGACGGCGCGGGTGAGGACGTCCGCGTTCTTCGAGCCGACGCCGACGTGGCTGATCAGCCCCTCCTCGCGCATCGCGGCGAGGGCGGGGAGCGCTTCCTCGATGCCCTGGTCGACGGGCCCCTCCTCGGGGTCGTGGAGGTAGAGCACGTCGACGCGGTCGAGGCCGAGGCGCTCGAGGGACTGCTCGTGGCTCGCCCGCACCCCCTTTTCGCTCATGTCCCACCGCCGGACGAGGTCGTCGGGGACGGCGAACTCGTGGGCCATGTCGTCGCCGGTGCCGGGGCCGGGGACGAGGAGCCGGCCGACCTTGGTGGAGAGCACGTACTCGTCGCGGGGCCGGTCCCGCAGGAGCGCGCCGAGACGGCGCTCGCTCGTGCCGACGCCGTAGTGCGGGGCGGTGTCGAACATCCGCAGCCCGCCCTCCCAGGCGGCGTCGACCGCGCCGCGCGCCTCCTCGTCAGTGGTCACACGGAAGATGTTGCCGAGCTGGGCGGCGCCGAAGCCGAGCTCCGGCAGGCGGGCGGCGGGGGTCATCGCATCGCTCCTTCATCGGGGGCGTCGAGTCGGATCTCGAGGACGGGCAGCAGCACGTCGGGGCGGCGGATCGGCAGCGTGAACGTCACGACGTCGGCGCCCAGGCCGCGGGCGGTGGTGTTCCAGGCCCGCCGCTCCGGGTCGATGGTCTCGAAGGGCACCTCGGAGCCGTCGTGCAGCAGCCGCGCGAAGCGGACCCGCCCCGCGAGGCCGCGCACGTGCAGGTGCTGCATCGGCCAGGCCGTGAGGTGGACGTAGAGGCGGTCGCCGCGGCGGGTGAGCAGGGTGCCCTGCGGCGCGTCGACGCCGTCGGCCGGTCCGGCGCCGTGCACGGAGTCGCCGTGCAGCGCCATCCACTCCCCGAGCGCGCCGAGCGTCGCCCGGTCGACGGGGGTGAGGGCGCCGCGGCCGTCGGGCCCGATGTTCAGCAGCAGGTTCCCGTTCTTCGCGACGGAGTCGACGAGCATCCGAGCCAGCAGGTCCGGGCTCTTGTGGTCGAGGTTGTCGCGGTCGTACCCCCAGGAGCCGTTGAGGGTCTGACACGCCTCCCATCGCACGAGCTCGCCCTGCTCGTCGCGCATCGGCGCGGCGGGCTGGTACTGCTCGGGCGTGACGAGGTCGCCGGGGAGCCCGAGCCGGTCGTTGACGAGGCAGCCCGGCTGCAGCTCGCGCACCATCGCGAGCAGCGCCTCGGCGTCCCAGTCCTCAGGCCCCTTGCCGTGTGGCCCGGGATAGGTGAAGTCGAAGAAGAGATAGTCGATCTGCCCGTAGCCGGTGAGCAGCTCCCGCACCTGGGCGTGGAGGAAGGCGCGGTAGCGGTCCATGTCGCGGGTCGCGTTCAGCGCGTCGACGTCGTCACGGCCGCGCAGCGGGTGGTGCTCATCGATCGTGAAGTCGGGATGGTGCCAGTCGATGAGCGAGTGGTAGAGGCCGACGCGCAGCCCCTCGGCCCGCATCGCGTCGACGAACTCGCGCACCAGGTCGCGGCCGCAGACCGCCGGGGCGGAGTAGTCGCTGTGCGCGGTCTCGAAGAGGCTGAACCCCTCGTGGTGCTTGGTGGTGAGGACGGCGTAGCGCATGCCGGCCGCGCGGGCGGTGCGGGCGAGGTCCGCCGCGTCGAAGCGGTCGGGGTCGAACTCCTCGGCATAGCGGGCGTACTCGTCGGGATCGCGAAGCTCGCGCGACATGACCCACTCGTGGCGGGCCGGTATCGCGTACAGCCCGAAGTGGATGAACAGCCCGAAGCGGGCCTCGTCGAACCAGGCGACGGAGGACTCAGACGGCGAGGACATGGTGGGGATCCTTCCAGACGGCGCCGTCCGGGAACAGGTGCGGCGCGAGGGAGTCGGGGAGCATGCGGGCGCTCGCCCCGGGCAGGGACGGGGCACGGTAGCTGCCGTCGACGATCACCACGGGGTCCTCGAAGTGCTCGTGGAGGTGGTGCACGTACTCGATGAAGCGGTCCTCCCGCTCCCCCGCGATGACCGCGGCGTCGAGGAAGGCGTAGTGCTGGACCAGCTCGCAGAGGCCGACCCCGCCCGCATGCGGGCAGACGGGCACGTCGAACTTCGCGGCGAGCAGCAGGATGGCCAGGTTCTCGTTGACGCCGCCGACGCGGGCGGCGTCCAGCTGGAGCACGTCGACGGCGCCGGCCTGCAGCAGCTGCTTCGCGACGATGCGGCTCTGCATCTGCTCGCCGGTCGCGACGGGCAGCGGGGCGACGGCGCGGCGGATCGCGGCGTGGGCGAGGACGTCGTCGGGGCTCGTCGGCTCCTCGATCCAGGCGGGGCGAAAGGGCGCGAGCCGCTCGAGCCAGGCGATCGCGTCGGCGACGTCCCAGCGCTGGTTCGCGTCGGTCGCGACGGGGAAGTCCTCCCCGAGCGTCTCGCGGGTCAGGCGCAGGCGGCGCACGTCGTCCTCGACGTCGGCGCCGACCTTGAGCTTGACCATCCGGAAGCCCTCGTCGCGTGCCTCGCGCAGGAGGCGCACGAGCTTCTCGTCGCTGTAGCCGAGCCAGCCGGGGGTCGTGGTGTATGCGGGGACGCCGTGAGCCTCGAGGGCGGTGATCCGCTCCGCCTTGCCCACCGCGCCGCGGCGCAGGATCTCGAGCGCCTCCTCGCGGGTGAGCGCGTCGGTGAGATAGCGGAAGTCGACGAGGTCCACGAGATCCTCGGGGGTCATGGTCGCGAGCAGCTTCCACAGCGGCAGGCCCGCGCGGCGCGCCCTCAGGTCCCAGGCGGCGTTGACCACGGCCCCGATCGCCATGTGCATGACACCCTTCTCCGGGCCGAGCCAGCGCAGCTGCGAGTCGCCGACCAGCTCGCGGGAGAAGCCGCCGAGATCCGCGAGCAGCGTCTCGACGTCGCGCCCGACGACATGCCCACGGAGAGCGTCGATCGCGGCGCACTGCACGTCGTTGCCGCGGCCGATCGTGAACACGAACCCGTAGCCGGCGTCGCCGTCGCTGGTGAGGAGCTCGACGTAGGCCGCGGAGTAGTCGGGGTCGGGGTTCATCGCGTCGGAACCGTCGAGGTCCCGGGAGGTCGGGAAGCGGACGTCGCTCACGCGGAGGTCGATCAGGGTGCTGGGGGTGGTCATCGCGTCTCCAGGGCCAGATGGTCACGGCGTGCAGAAGACCGCCAGTGATCGGATGTCTTGGAGTGTAGAGCTCGCCGAAACATCGGACAACTCTGGCTCGGTTTCGCCGGCGAGTCCATCGCCGAAGGGTGGCATCTCCGGATTGAGCGGAGAATTCCGGCTTTCCGCCCGAAGGGTCGGCATGGTCATCCCACGCCCCGGGCACCGACGTTGGCAAGACCTCGGACCTGTGTCATGATGTCGCCGACCCTCGACGAGGAGGGTCTGGAGAGAGATGGGACAACGATGGCCGTCGAGACCGCAGTCGCACCACCGGACGCCCCCACGGCGTCCCCCCGCCGCATCCGGGAGCCCCGGTCGGACAAGATCCTGCACGCGATCATGCTGACGCTGCTGTGCCTGTTCACGCTCACGATCGTCTACCCGTTCGTCTACATCGTCAGCGCGTCGTTCTCCGATCCGACGGCGGTGATCTCCGGGGAGATGTGGCTGTGGCCGGTCGGGTTCAGCCTCGACGCCTACCAGGCGGTCCTCGACTACCCCGCGATCACCCGCGGCTTCTTCAACTCGCTGCTGTACTCCGGGGCCGCGATGCTCGTGGGCACCGCCGTGACCCTGATGGGCGGCTACGCCCTCTCGCGCAGGGACCTCGTCGGCAATGGCCCGATCACCATGATCTTCGTGCTGACCATGATGTTCTCCGGCGGCATGATCCCCACCTATCTCGTGGTCAAGGACCTCGGGATGCTCAACACCATCTGGGCGATGATCCTGCCCGGCGCCGTCAGCGTCTGGCAGCTCATCGTGACCCGCACCTTCTTCCAGGTCACCATCCCCCACGAGCTGCTCGAGTGCTCCCGCCTGGACGGCGCGAACGACCTGCGCTTCTTCGCGCAGGTGGTGATTCCGCTGTCCAAGCCGATCATCGCCGTGAACCTGCTGCTGTACGGCGTCGCCACATGGAACGCGTACTTCAACGGCCTCATCTACCTCACCGACGAGTCGCTGTACCCGCTCCAGCTCGTCATGCGGAACATCCTCCTGGAGAACACCTTCGACCCCTCGAAGATGGCCAACGCCGACCCGACCAGGATCGCCGCGATGCAGCAGCTCGCGGACAAGCTCAAGTACGCGCTGATCATCATCGCGTCCGTCCCCCCGCTCATCGCCTACCCGTTCGTGCAGAAGCACTTCGTCAAGGGCATGATGATCGGCTCCCTGAAGGGTTGAGACACCGATGACCACCGACCAGTCCCAGGCATCGTTCGTCGACCAGCTCCGCGTCGACGACACCCCGAGGCGCCGCCGCGGCAAGGACGCCCCGCCCGTCCTCCCCCAGCGAAAGCGGCCGCTCTCTCAGCGGATCCTCCGCTCCTGGCAGCTGTACCTGCTGCTCATCCCTGCGATCCTGTGGGTCGCGATCTTCGCCTACTGGCCCATGTACGGCATCCAGATCGCGTTCCGCGACTTCACCCCCGTCGGCGGCATCACCGGCTCCGAGTGGGTCGGGATGAAGCACTTCGAGCGCTTCGTCGAGAGCTACAACTTCTGGCCCCTGATCCGCAACACGCTCGTCCTCGCGTTCTACGAGCTGATCGCTGGATTTCCCGTCCCGATCATCCTCGCACTCGCGCTGAACGGGATCCGCCAGAAGTACTTCTCGCGCGTCGTCCAGCTCATCACCTACGCCCCGAACTTCATCTCCGTCGTCGTGGTCGTCGGCATCCTCGTGATGCTCCTGGACCCGCAGACCGGCATCGTGCCTCACGCGCTCTCCCTGCTGGGCATCGACCCGCCCGCCTTCCTCACCGACCCGCAGTGGTTCCGCCACACCTATGTCTGGTCGGGGGTCTGGCAGACCGCCGGGTTCAGCGCGATCATCTACCTCGCCGCCCTCTCCTCCATCCCGCCGGAGCTGCACGAGGCCGCCAAGGTCGACGGCGCGAGCCACCTCCGCCGCATGTGGCACATAGACCTCCCCGCGATCATGCCGATCGCCATGGTGCTCCTGATCCTCTCGGTCGGCTCGATCATGTCGGTCGGCTTCGAGAAGGTCCTGCTCATGCAGAACCCGCTGAACCTCACCACCTCCCAGGTGATCGACACCTACGTCTACGAGGTCGGCCTCAAGAGCCCCATCCCCCAATACAGCTACGCCACCGCGATCGGCCTCTTCCGCAGCGTCGTCGGCCTCCTCCTCCTCATCGCCGTCAACGCCTTCTCGCGCCGCGTCACGAAGGCCGGCCTGTTCTGATCCTCCCGGCCGGAGGCCCTGGCCGACCCTCACCAGCACACCGGACATCGTCGTCAGGAGCTCCGCCATGACCGCACCCACCGATCCGACCCCCTCGCTGCCCGGCAGCGGGACCGTCCCCGATCAGGCGCCGGGCACGACCCGGCGCGGCTTCCTCGCCCGCGCCGGTCTCGGCGGCGCCGCCCTCGTGGCCGGCTCCGGCGCCCTCGCGGCCTGCTCCGACTCCGGCGGGAGCGGCGGCGACGGGGGCGGCGGAGCCGACTACGAGCAGGGCAGCGCCCCGCTGCAGGTCGAGCTCGGTCCCGAGATCGAGGGAGTGCTCTACCCCGAGGGGTATCAGGGGCCGCGGGCCCGGCAGCTCGAGCCCTTCGGGGACGGCGAGATCACCTTCACGATCCTGGGCCGCACCATCCCGGACCTCGACTACTCCACCAACTACTACGCCGGGCTCGTCGAGGAGAAGACCGGCGTGAAGGTCGAGTACCTCGAGGTGCCGCTCGGCGAGGACGGCCAGACGAAGGTCAACGCGATCCTCTCCGCGGGCGATCTGCCCGACGCGATGATGACCGGCATGGGCCTGTTCAGCACCTCGCAGGTCGCGGTGTACGGCCAGCAGGGCCTCTTCCAGCCCGTGGACCAGCTCATCGACGAGCACGCCCCGCACATCCGCGAGATGTTCGAGACCTTCCCCGACATGCGCTCGCTGTTCACCTCGCCCGACGGCCGCATGTACGCCGTCCCGTCGATGAACGACTGCTACCACTGCAAGATCGGCTCCGTCCGCACCTGGTACAACACCGACTGGCTGACCGAGGTCGGGGCAGAGGTGCCGCAGACCCTCGACGACTTCGACGCCCTGCTCGCGGAGTGGAAGGGCCTGCCCTCGCGAACCTCCTCCTCGCAGCTCGTCACCACCACCTCCGACACCGTCACGAGCCTGTTCACCTTCTTCCTCGGCTCCTTCCTCGAGATCTCCGCCGACAGCCGCCTGCTGCGCGACGGGAAGGTCACCTGGCTGCCCACCCTCGACGAGTACCGCGAGGGGATGATCTGGATCCAGGAGCAGTTCTCGAAGGGGCATTTCGACACCGCGATGTTCTCCGCCACCGAGGAACAGATCAAGCGTCTCGCCGACGCCCCCGAGGGGCCCCAGCTCGGCGTCACCTACGGCAACTCGCAGGGCTCGTTCAGCTCCGCCGCAGACCCGTCGGATCCCAGCAACCCCGCCGCGATCATGGTGCCTCTGCCGCCGATGGAGGGCCCCCGCGGCGTGCGCACGACCGACTGGGAGTGGTACTCGATCGGGTCCCCGAACTTCGTCATCACGAGCTCCTGCCAGGATCCCGTGACGATGATCCGCTGGGCCGACTACCAGTTCGAGCTGAGCCTCACGACCGCGATGGGCCGCGGCCAGGAGGGCCCCGGCTGGGTGTGGGCGGGCGAGGGGACGCTGGGCATCGACGGCGAGCAGGCCGTCTACGAGGTCGTCCCCGGCAGTACCGAGCTGAAGAACACCGGCTGGTGGGAGTGGGGCCCGTACTACAAGTCGATGGGCCAGCGCCACGGCGAGGCGGTCCAGGAGGGCACCACCTCGATCGAGCCGTCGCTCTACGAGTCGGCGGCGGCGTACGAGCCCTACCGGATCGCCAAGGAGTCCAAGATCCCCGAGCTCGCCTTCGACCTCGACCAGTCTGCCGAGATCGGCGAGATCGAGGCGAACCTCAACCAGCACCTCACCCAGAGCTTCGCGAACTTCGGCACCGGGAAGGCCGACGCCTCGAAGGACGCCGACTGGACCGCCTTCGTGGAGACCTTCTCGTCCATGGGGCTCGAGAGGTATCTCGAGATCACACAGTCGGCGTACGACGCCCAGGCCTGAGACCGCCCCGCCCCCGACCGTGCTCCCCTTCCACCCCTTCACCCCCTCGGAGACCACCATGACCACGTCCACCCCCGCCGCCCTCCTCGACCGCCGGCGCCTGCTGATCGGCCTCGGCGCGCTGCCCGGCGTCGCCGCCCTCGCCTCCTGCTCGGGCGGCGGATCCAGCGGATCCGGCGGCGACGTCCCGCAGGCGGAGTACGTGCAGGGCTCTTCCTCGCTCAAGGTCGGGCTCGGCCCGGAGATCGACGGCGTCCCGTACCCGGAGGGCTATGTCGGCCCGAAGGCACGGGAGTCCGAGCCCTTCGGCGACGGCGCCGAGTTCACGATCCTCACCCGGAGCGAGACGAACCTCGACCTCGCGAAGAACACCCACTCCCTCTATCTGGAGGAGAAGACGGGCGTGAAGATCACCTACGAGACCGTGCCCCAGGGCGAGGAGGGCGCCCCGAAAGTCAACGCGGTCATCTCGAGCGGCGATCTCCCGGATGCGCTCATGCTCGGCCCGGAGTGGATGGGCGGCTTCACGAAGGCGCAGCTGTACGTCTACGGCCAGCAGGGGCTCTTCCAGCCGCTGGACCAGCTGATCGACGAGTACGCCCCGCAGCTCCAGGAGCTCTTCGAGCAGAACCCGGACCTCCGCGCGACCTGGACCGCGCCGGATGGCGTCATGTACGCGATGCCCGCTGTGAACCAGTGCTACCACTGCGCCTCGTCGGCGGTGCGGACCTGGGTCCACCAGCCCACGCTCGACAAGGTGGGGATCAGTTCCCAGCCCACGACTCTCGACGAGTTCGAGGAGATGCTCATCGCGTTCAAGGGCTCCGACCCGGCGTACCGCCCGTTCAGCGGCGAGAAGTCGACGCCCCCGTTCGGGCTGATCGGCGCGGCGTTCCTGGACATCGGCGTCAACTGGCTGCGCCGCGACGGGGACCAGATCGTGTACACGCCGGTCGACGAGAAGTTCCGCCAGGTGCTGATCACGATGCACCGCTTCGTCGCCGACGGCCTCCTCGACCCGAACGCGTTCACGCAGGACGGCGACCAGCTCAAGCGCCTTACGATGGATCCCGCCGGCTCGAAGACCGGCGTGGTCCAGATGGGCTCCCAGGGTGGGTTCGCCGACATCGACTACTCCGACCCCGCGGCGCGCTACCGCGAGTTCGTGCCGCTCGCCCCCTTCAAGGGGCCGAACGGCGATCCGATCATCCCCTGGAACGAGTCCCACGGCGATGCGACCGGCCTCGTGATCACGAACGCCTGCGAGGATCCCGCGATGCTGGTCCGCTGGGCCGACTTCCAGCTGGGCCTCCTCCCCACCCTCGAGATGCGCCTCGGAGTCCTCGAGGAGCAGTGGACCTGGGCGAGCCCGGACGACCTCGGCATCGACGGGAAGAGCGCCGTCTACACGAAGATCCCCCAGGGTGAGGACGGCCCCTCGAACCTCACCTGGCCCGAGTTCGGCCCCTACAACCTGGGGATGGACGTCCGGCACGGCGAGGCGGTGGACCCCGAGAGCTCCATCGAGCCGATGCTCTACGACGCCGGCAAGCTGTACGAGCCGTACCGCAACGACCTCTCGGCGGTGTTCGCGAGCCCCTTCTTCGACGCGAACCAGTCCGCGGAGATCGGCGAGCTGCGCACCAACATCGACAGCGCCTTCGCGCAGGTGTCGACGCAGATGGTGCTCGGCGACCTCGACCCGAACGACGACGCCGACTGGGAGACCTACGTCGCCTCGATCACCAATGCGGGCCTCGAGCGCTACCTCGAGGTCCTCACCGAGGCGGACCGCGAGCGCGCCTGAGCGCCACCCGCCAGCGGAGCCCGGCTCCGAAGACAGCGCCCCCGTCCGGTCCGTCCGGGCGGGGGCGCTGCGTCGTCCCGGGCGGGCTCAGCCCGCGTCCGGCCGCTCGGTGCTCGCGGCGTAGAAGTCGCCGAGGTCCGGCACCGGCGCCCCGGTCGCATCGTGCACGAGCACCTGCTCGAGCACGGGCTCGTCCCCGTCGATCTCGATCACCAGCTCCGAGAGCGTCCGCGCCTCCCCGAGCTGGTGGATCCGGCGCACGCCTACGGTGAGGCCCTCGGCGAGCATCTCGCCGTCGGCCGTGCGGACGCGGTGCCCGCGCACGCGCTGGCCCTCCTCGAGCCGTTCGCGCAGCTCCACGTGGTCGGCACGCGTCCCCTCGGGGAGCCGGACCCGCACCGTCCCGTCGGCCGCGGCGACCATCTCCCCCACGACCGGGGCGCCGAAGCGCGCCCGGAGGGCCGTGCCGAGCTCGCGCACGCTCGCGGCGTCGGCCGGATCGATGCGGCCGCGCCGATCCGGCGGGATGTTCAACAACAGGTTCGCCCCCAGGCCGATCGAGCGGTCGTGGATCGCGAGGAGGTGGGGCAGGGACTTGGGGTCCTCCCCCTCCTGCCAGAACCAGCCCTTGCGCAGCGACACGTCGCACTCGGGCGGGAGGTACCGCGGGGCGTCCCGCTCGATGGTGTCCTCGTCGTAGTTGTTGAGGTCCGCGCTGGTGGTCACATACTCGACGGGGTCCGCGGCGAGGCCGTCCTCGTTGCCGACCCAGCGGATCGTCGCGGGGCCCATGTTGAAGACCATCGCGCCGGGCTGCAGCTCGGCGATGAGCGCGCCGATCCGCTCCCAGTCGTACTCGCGGCCCGCGGAGCCCGCGCCGTCGAACCAGAGCTCATGGAGCTCGCCGTAGTCCGTGCAGAGCTCGCGCAGCTGGGCGAGATAGAGCTCGTCGTACGCGGCCGGGTCCTCGTACCGGGGATCGTGACGGTCCCACGGCGAGAGGTAGAGGCCGAGCTTCATGTCGTGGCGGGCGCAGGAGTCCGCGAGCTCACGCACGAGATCGCCGCGTCCCTGCCGCCACGGGGAGGAGGCGACGGAGTAGTCGGTGGTCGCCGTCGGCCACAGGCAGAACCCGTCGTGGTGCTTGGCGGTGAGGACCACGTAGCGAGCGCCGAGCCGCGCGGCGGTGCGCACCCACTCGTCGGTGTCGAGATCGGAGGGATCGAAGATCTCCGGGGACAGCGTCCCATCGGACCATTCGAGGCCCGCGAAGGTGTTGACGCCGACGTGGAAGAACACGCCGAGTCCGTCCCGTTGCCAGGCGAGCTGGCTGGGAGTCGGGGCGAGGAGGGGAGGATGTGCAGCAGTGGACATGGGCCCATCCCATCAGACATCGGGTGTCTGAGGAAGGGGGCGTCCGGGAATCTCCCCACCCTCCTGTGTACCCTGCCTCACATGGAAGACACCCGCCGCGCCGGCCCGACGGAGATGCCCGGCTGGGCGGTCCGCATGAACGAGGCCATCGAGCTGCTCCTCACCCTCCTGCTCACCGGGATCATGTGGCTGGCCCTCACCCTCCTGGGACTTGTCGTGCTCGGCATCGGACCGGCGAGCAGCGCCGCGGCCGACGTCCAGCTCGCGCTGCGCGACGGGGAGCGACCCCGCGTGGTCTCGCGCATGTGGTCCACCTGGCGGGAGGAGCTGGTGCGAGGGAACCTCCGGATGCTGCCGCTGCTGCTGGTCCAAGCCGGTGCCGGATCGATGCTCTGGACCGTCTCGGCGGGGCTGTCCGACGGGCCGCTCGCCCTGCTCGCGACGGGCGTGCTTGCCGCGGTGAGCGGCGCCTGGGCGACCGTGAGCCTCGCGGTGATCGTCGCCGCCCCGCGGGTGCGCCGCCAGGACCTGCTCGTCACCTGGCGGCTCGCGCTGCTGCTGCCGGGGGCGATGCCGCTGCGTTCGATCGGCCTGCTACTGCTGCTGCTCGTCTGGGCCGTGGTGTGCTCCCTCGTGTGGCCGCTCGCCCTGCTGCTCGGCGCCTCCGTCTCGGCGCTGCTCGCGGTCTCGGTGCTCTCGCGCCGGATCCGGGTGCTGCTCGAGGACCTGGATCGGGGAGCTGCGGCGCGCGCCGTCCCCGGCGCCGATCAGGCCGCATCCCAGAGCGCAGCGCCGGGCGCGACGCCCGCCCGGGAGGGATAGGCTGGGCGGCACGCCCGCCCGGGATGCGCGAGGAGCCCCGCTCCGCCGCCCGGGGGCGACCTCGACGCTGGAACGGAGTGAGATGGCTGACCTGGACGTGACGCGTGCCGATGCGGTGCTGATCGGAGGCGGCATAGCCAGTGCCACCCTGGCGGCGCTGCTGAGCGAGCTGCAGCCCGACTGGCGGATCGTGGTCCTCGAGAAGCTCGACGGCCTCGGGCTCGAGTCGAGCGACGGCTGGAACAACGCCGGCACCGGCCACAGCGCCCTGTGCGAGCTCAACTACACGCCGCAGGACGTCGACGGCTCGGTGAGCCCCGCGAAGGCGATCGCCATCAACGAGCAGTTCCAGGTGTCCCGCCAGTTCTGGGCGCACCTCGTGGAGAACGACCGCATCGGCGATCCCTCCTCCTTCATCCACTCCGTGCCGCACATGAGCTTCGTGCACGGCCTCGACAACGTCGACTACCTGCGCCGCCGCCACGAGGCGCTCACCGCGAACCCGCTGTTCGACCGCATGGAGTTCACGACCGAGCACGCGCGCCTCGCCGAGTGGGCGCCGCTGGTCGCCGCCGAGCGTCCCGTCACGGAGACCATCGCCGCGACCTGGTCGCCGGACGGCACCGACGTCGACTTCGGCGCCCTCACCCGGCAGCTGCTGGACTTCGCGGGCCGCGTCGGCACCACCGTCTCCACCCGCTCCGAGGTCGTGGACCTGCGCCGCCTCGGCGCCGACTGGGGCGTCATGGTGCGCTCCACGGCCGACGACTCGATCCGCGTGCTCCGCGCCCCCGTCGTGTTCGTCGGCGCGGGCGGCAACGCCCTGCCGCTGCTGCAGAAGTCCGGGATCGACGAGATCCGCGGCTTCGGTGGCTTCCCGATCTCGGGCCAGTGGCTGCGCTGCACGAACCCCGAGGTCATCGACCGCCACGACGCGAAGGTGTACGGCAAGGCCGCCGTCGGCGCGCCGCCCATGAGCGTCCCGCACCTGGACACCCGCTACATCGGCGGCGAGCGCTCGCTGATGTTCGGCCCGTACGCCGGCTGGTCACCGAAGTTCCTCAAGACCGGCAGCTACACCGACCTCTTCGCGTCGGTGAAGCCTTCGAACGTCACCCAGATGATGGCGGTCGCCCCACCGAACCTGGACCTCATGGTCTACCTCGGCTCGCAGCTCGCGGCCACCCGGAAGAAGCGCTTCGAGGCGCTGCTGGAGTACATGCCCTCGGCCCGCGAGTCCGACTGGGAGCAGGTCACGGCCGGTCAGCGGGTGCAGGTCATCGCGCCCGATGCGGCGAAGCACGGGGTGCTGCAGTTCGGCACCCAGCTGATCACCGCGGCCGACGGGTCGATCGGCGGGATGCTCGGCGCCTCCCCCGGCGCGTCCACCGCGACCGACATCATGCTCACCATGCTGGGCCGCATGTTCCCCGAGCGGATCGACGCGTGGCGACCGACGATCACCCAGATGGTGCCGAGCTGGGGGACGCGCCTGTCGGACGACGCCGACATCGCGCACCGCTCCCTCGAGCACACCGCGGCCTCGCTCGGCCTCGACCACCCCTGAGCCGACGCGGCGCAACCGCGACAGAGGAGGAAGAACGTCCCATGCGGATTTCCCTGATGACCACGTGCCTGGTCGACGTGATGGCACCCGACGTCGCGCGCGCCACGGTGACCGTGCTCGAGCGGCTCGGCCACCAGGTCGTGTTCGACAAGCGGCAGACCTGCTGCGGCCAGATGCACACCAACACCGGCTACTACACGGAGGCCGCGCCCGTGGTGCGGCAGTTCGTGGACACCTATGAGCCGGCGCTCGAGACGGTCGACGCGATCGTCATGCCGTCCGGGTCCTGCGCCGGCTGCGTGCGGGACCAGCATGCGCTGGTCGCGCGGCACGAGGGGGACGGGGAGCTGGAGCAGCGCGCCGCCGCGGTCGCCGCGAAGACCTACGAGCTCTCCGAGCTGCTGGTCGACGTGCTCAAGGTGACCGACGTCGGCGCCTACTTCCCCCACTCGGTGACCTATCACCCCACGTGCCATTCGATGCGCGTGCTGAAGGTGGGGCCGCGTCCGCTCAAGCTGCTGCGGGCCGTCGAGGGCATCGAGGTGAAGAACCTCCCCGAGTCCGACACCTGCTGCGGCTTCGGCGGCACCTTCTCGGTGAAGAACGCCGACACCTCCGACGCGATGGTCACCGACAAGGCGAAGAACGTCGTCGCCTCCGGCGCCGAGTTCGTGGTCGCGGGCGACGCCTCGTGCCTGATGAACATCGGCGGGAAGCTCCGCCGCACCGGGGCGGCTCCGCGCCCCGTGCATCTCGCGCAGATCCTCGCCTCCACCCGCGAGGAGCCCTTCATCCCCTCGGAGACGATCCTCGGACGGAGCGCAGCGGTCTCATGAGCACGGTCGGTCGACGAACTGTGAGGAACGAGCGGGAGGAGATGACCCGATGAACACGGTGAACCTGGGCATCCCCACCATCCGCCCGCAGCACGCCTCCCCCTCCTCGAACCTGCGCGGGGAGCGCGGCTTCCCGGCCGCGGCCCATGACGAGCTGGGCAACGAGACCCTTCGCGGCAACCTCCGCCATGCCACGACCACGATCCAGGCCAAGCGCGCCGGAGTGGTCCGCGAGGTGCGTGACTGGCAGAAGCTCCGCAATGCCGGCTCGGCCCTGAAGTGGCAGGTCACCGATCATCTCCCGGAGCTGCTGGAGCAGCTGGAGGAGTCCGTCGTCGCCGCGGGCGGCGTGGTGCACTGGGCTCGTGACGCCGAGGAGGCGGGGGACATCGTCACCCGGCTCTGCCTCGAGCGGCAGGCCACCGAGGTGCTCAAGGTCAAGTCGATGGCCACCCAGGAGATCGGCCTGAACGAGACCCTCGAGCACGCTGGGATCCGGACCATCGAGTCCGATCTCGCCGAGCTCATCGTGCAGCTCGCCGACGACACCCCGTCGCACATCCTGGTCCCCGCGATCCACCGCAACCGCGCCGAGATCCGCGAGATCTTCCTCGCCGCCATGCCGGATCTGGATCCGTCGATCACCGATGAGCCGAAGGAGCTGGCCGAGGCCGCCCGCCGCTTCCTCCGCGAGAAGTTCCTGGACATGCCGGGGTCGGTCGCGATCTCCGGGGCGAACTTCGCCGTCGCCGAGACAGGCACCCTGGTGGTCGTGGAGTCCGAGGGGAACGGGCGCATGTGCCTGACCCTGCCGAAGACCCTCATCTCCGTGGTCGGGATCGAGAAGATCGTGCCGACCTTCCAGGATCTCGAGGTCTTCCTGCAGCTCCTCCCCCGGTCCTCGACCGGTGAGCGGATGAACCCGTACACGACCCTGTTCACGGGGGTGCACGAGGGCGACGGCCCCGAGGAGTTCCACCTGGTGCTGCTGGACAACGGCCGCTCGGCGGTGCTCGAGGACCCCGAGGGGCGCAGCGCCCTGCACTGCATCCGCTGCTCGGCCTGCCTGAACGTCTGCCCGGTGTACGCGCGCGCCGGCGGCCATGCCTACGGCTCGACCTATCCCGGACCGATCGGGGCGATCCTCTCCCCGCAGATGACCGGCACCTCGGGCACGGACGACCCGAACTCGACACTCCCCTACGCCTCGAGTCTGTGCGGCGCGTGCTACGACGTGTGCCCGGTGAAGATCAACATCCCCGAGATCCTGGTGCACCTGCGCGCCGAGGACGTCGACCGCCGTCGGGAGACACGCGGCGAGTTCCACGGCACCTGGGACGTGGCGCTGAAGGGGGCGAGCCGGCTCATGTCCTCGCCCCGCGCCTACGACGCCGCGGTCCGTTCGGCGGGGACCCTCGCCAAGGTGCTGCCCGGCGCGAACATCGGCAAGCTCCCCGGGATCCTGCCGCTCGTGCCCGGCTGGACCGACCACCGCGATCTCCCCAAGCCGGGGCAGTCCTTCCGCTCCTGGTGGGACGCGCGGGAGAAGGAGAAGGCGCGCGGCGGGAGCACCTCCGCCGCCCCCGCCACCGAGGACGGCGCCGACGGGCCGACGGCCGACGGACAGGAGCAGGCATGAACGAGTGGTCCGACTCCCGCCCCACCCGCACCCCGGGGATGAGCGCGAAGGAGGAGATCCTCGCGCGGGTCCGCACCGCGCTGGCCGCACCGCGCCGCGATGCGGTGACCGAGGCGGAGGACGTCCCCCGCGACTACCAGCGGGCCGACGACAAGCAGGAGGTCTCCACCGACCCCGGCAAGATCCGCGACGTCCTCGTCCAGCGGCTCGAGGACTACACCGCGACCGTGCACCGCACGACGCCCTCCGGCGTGGCGTCCGCGATCGCCGCCGCTCTCGGCGAGGCCCGCACCGTGGTGGTCCCCGCCGACCTGCCGACGGAGTGGACGAGCGGGGTCACCGCCGAGATCACCACCGACGACGGCACCGCCACCCCGCGGGATCTCGACCGGATCGACGCCGTGCTTACCGGCTGCCACACGGCGATCGCGCTGACCGGCACCATCGTGCTGCGCGGGGACGGGACCGGCGGTCGTCGCGCGATCTCGCTCGTCCCCGACCATCACGTGATCGTCGTCGAGGCGGAGCAGGTCGTGCTCGGCGTCCCGAAGGGCATCGAGCGCATGGCCGAGGACGCCCGGGCGGCGTGGACCATGATCTCCGGGCCCAGCGCCACGAGCGACATCGAGCTGGACCGCGTCGAGGGCGTGCACGGACCGCGCCGGCTCGACGTGGTGCTCATCGACCCCGAACCGGAGCCCGAGCCCGAGCCCGCCGACGCAGCACCCTCCCCCGTCGCCCGTCCCCGCCAGGAGCGCACCGCATGAGCGAGACCCCCGTCCCCGCCGACCGCACCCCCGTCGCCGCCCGTGACCGCGGCGACCTGCTCGAGATCGCGGCCGGCCCCTACCGCGCCGGGATCTCGCTGGTCGGCGCGACCGTCGAGCACCTCACCGTCGACGGTCGCGATCTGCTGGTGCGGAGCCCCGAGACGGGGCCGATGCGCTTATACCGGGGTGCGGTCGTCGCCCCCTGGCCGAACCGGATCGGCGACGGCCGCTACACCTGGGACGGGCAGGAGATCCAGACCGCCCTGACCGAGCCGGACCGCGGCAACGCCCTCCACGGGCTGGTGTCCTTCCAGGCCTTCGTCCCGGTCAGCGTCTCCGGGGACGAGGTGGTGCTGCGGACCGAGCTGTTCCCCTCCCCCGGCTACCCCTTCCATCTGCTGCTCACCGTCCGCCACGCCGTCGAGCCCGAGGCCGGGCTGGTCAGCACGGTCACCGCCCTGAACCTCGGCGGCCAGGACGCGCCCTACGGCGTGTGCCCGCACCCCTACCTCGTCGCAGGCCCCGAGCCGCTCGACACCTGGAGCCTGACGATGGGCGCCGGCACGGTGATGACCGTGACCGAGGACCGCCTGCTGCCGACGGGCACGGCGCCGGTCGGACCGGGCGACCCCTTCGACTTCCGGTCGCCGCGGCCGATCGCGGATCTCTTCATCGATCACGCGTTCACCGATCTGGTCCGTGAGGACGACGGGACCTTCCGCGTGCGCCTGGACGCCCCCGGCGGCACCGGGGTGGAGATGAGCGCGGGCACCGAGTGCAGCTGGCTCCAGGTGCACACCGGTGACCGGCCCGAGCCCGAGGAGAACCGCCTCGGGCTCGCGGTCGAGCCGATGACCTGCCCGCCGGATGCATTCCGCTCGGGCACGGACGTGGTGCGCCTCGCCCCGGGCCAGCAGCACGAGGCCTCCTGGAGCATCCGCGGCTGGTGAGGCGTCTCCCCGGGGATCCCCCGGGTGAGTCCCACCCCTGGACGCACGACGAGGGCCTGTCGCCGATCGGCGACAGGCCCTCGCGCGCTGTCCGGGACACGCGGTACGTCCGGTGATCAGTCCTTGTGCGCGTCCTCGTAGGCCTTGCGGATGGTGCCCGAGATACGGCCGCGGTCGGGGACCTCGTAGCCGGCCGAGCGGGCCCACTCGCGGATGCGCGAGGAATCGTTGGATCCCGACTTGGCGGGGGCGGAGCCGCCGGCGCGACCGCCGCGGCGACCGCCCACGCGGCGGCCCTTCTCGGCCCAGGCGCCGAGCTCCTCGCGGAACTTCGCGGCGTTCTCCTCGGAGAGATCGATCTCGTAGGCCACGCCGTCCAGGGCGAAGCTCACCGTCTGCTCGGCCTTTCCGCCGTCAAGGTCGTCGATGAGCTCCACAAAAGTCTTTCGTGCCACAGGGGTTCTCCCTCGTCGATAGGGGTGCAATGCGCTCCGGACCGAGTCAGTCCGAGATTGCACACAGTATCCACATGCTCCGAGCGAGAATCAATCCATTTCGCGTGTCGGGGTCTGATTCTTCACGGAATCCTCGCGGGACATCGCCTCGCGGATTTCGTGTTCCGCAATTCGGTCCGCCTCCCGCTCCCCGCGATCCGCGCGCATCATCGCCCGGATCACGAACCAGAAGAGCAGGCCCACACCGATCGACGGGAGCAGCGACCCCGCCTCGAACCAGAATCCGCTGTCCATCTCAGGCCCCCGGCTTCACCAGCGGGAAGAGGATCGTCTCGCGGATACCGAGGCCGGTCAGGGCCATCAGCAGCCGATCCACGCCCATGCCCATCCCGCCCGTCGGGGGCAGGGCGTACTCCATCGCCTCGAGGAAGTCCTCGTCGAGCCGCATCGCCTCGTCGTCGCCCTGGGCCGCGAGCTGCGCCTGCTGGGCGAAGCGTTCGCGCTGGATGACGGGGTCGACGAGCTCGGAGTAGCCGGTGCCGAGCTCGAAGCCGCGCACGTACAGGTCCCACTTCTCGACCACGCCGGGAGTGGAGCGGTGGGCGCGCACGAGCGGGCTGGTCTCGACGGGGAAGTCGCGCACGAACGTCGGCTCGTACAGGTGGTCGCCCACGCGATGCTCGAACAGCTCCTCGACCAGCTTCCCGTGCCCGAAGCGCGGGTGGTCCAGGTCGAGATCGAGCGATCGCGTGATCGCGCGCAGCTCCTCGACGGAGGTCTCGGGGGTGATCTCCTGCCCGAGGGATTCCGAGAGGGATCCGTAGACGGTGATCTGCCTCCATTCCCCGGAGAAGTCGTACTCGGAGCCGTCGGCGAGGGTGACGATCTGCGATCCCGTCGCCTGCTCCGCGGCCTCCTGGACGAGGGATCGGGTGAGATCACCGATCGAGTCGTAATCCCCGTATGCCTGATATGCCTCGAGCATCGCGAACTCGGGGGAATGGGTCGAATCGGCGCCCTCGTTGCGGAAGTTCCGGTTGATCTCGAACACTCGCTCCAGTCCGCCCACGGCGGCCCGCTTGAGGAAGAGCTCCGGGGCGATGCGCAGGAAGAGGTCGAGGTCGAAGGCGTTCATGTGGGTCACGAACGGACGGGCCGCCGCCCCCGAGGGGACGACCTGCAGCATCGGGGTCTCGACCTCGACGAAGTCCCGCTCGCGGAAGGAGGATCGCAGGGAGTGCATGACCTCGGCGCGCTGACGGACGGTGTCCCGGGCCTGCTGGCGCACGATGAGGTCGACGTAGCGGCGACGCACCCGCGACTCCTCGGAGAGGTCGGCGTGCAGCACCGGGAGCGGGCGGACGGCCTTCGCGGCCATCTGCCAGGAGTCGGCGAAGATGCTCAGCTCCCCGCGGCGGGAGGCGCCGACGCGACCGTGGAAGAACACATGGTCGCCGAGGTCGACATCGGCCTTGAGGTCGGCGAGGCGCTCCTCCCCGATCTCGGCCAGGGAGGCCATCACCTGGAGCCGCTCGCCGGCGCCGTCCTGGAGGGTGATGAAGGCGAGCTTGCCGGTGCTGCGCTGGAAGACGACGCGCCCGGCGACGCCCACGACGTCCTCGGTCTCCTGGCCCGCCTCGAGGTGGCCGTACGCGGCGCGCACCGCCGCGATGCTCGTCGTCACCGGGACGGAGACGGGGTAGGCCTCCTCCCCGCGCGCCAGCAGGCGCTCCCGCTTGGCCTTGCGGACCGCCACCTGGTCGGAGGTGTCGGTCTGGTCCGGGGCAGGGAGGTTCTCGCTCATGGCCGCGATTGTCTCATCCGCGCCCCGGACGATGCCTGCAGGCTCAGGCCTCTGTCACCACCACCACAGCGGCGTCGAGCAGGCGCACACCCTCGACGCGGCCGACGAGCGTCACGAGCACCTCGCCGCGATGCGCGGCGTCGATCTCCTGGAGCGTGGCCGGGTCGAGCGCCAGGGCGTAGGCCCAGTCGATCTCGGCGCGCTGGAGGGCGTCGTGGAGCACGGCGCGGAGGGCGGCGTTCGAGGGGGCGGCGGCGCGGGCCGCGGCCAGAGTGCGGGAGAGGACGAGGGCGCGCTCGCGTCCCGCGTCGCTGAGGTACACGTTGCGGCTCGAGCGGGCCAGGCCCGAGGGCTCCCGCTGGATCTCGACCGGCTCGATCCGCACGGGCAGGTCGAGGTCGGCGACGAGGGCCTGGATGATCGCGAGCTGCTGGGCGTCCTTGCGCCCGAAGACCGCCACATCCGGGGTGGTCAGCTGGAGCAGCTTGGTGACCACGGTGACGACCCCGTCGAAGTGGCCGGGCCGGGCGGCACCCTCGAGGATCGTGCCGGCGGCGCCCGCGGTGACCGAGACCGTCGGCGGCAGGACCGGGTACATCTCCTCGACAGAGGGGGCGAAGACCAGGTCGACGAGGCCGTCGACGGCGGCGAGGTCCGCCTCGAGGTCCCGCGGATAGGCCTCGTAGTCCTCTCCGGGCCCGAACTGCAGGGGGTTCACGAAGTCGGAGAGGATCACGTGGTCGCAGAGCTCGCGGGCGCGGGCGACGAGGGCGACGTGCCCGTCGTGCAGGGCACCCATCGTGGGGACCAGGGCGACGCTCCCGCGGAGCGCGGCGCGGTGGGTGCGCAGCTCCGCCTTCGTCCTCACGAGCGTCGTTCTGGGGGTGGTGCCGGCGGCAGGGGTCATGCGTCCTCCTCGGTGGTGCTCTCCGCGAGCAGCGCCCGGATCGCATCCCGGTCGCCCGGGGCGAGTGTCGCACGCGCGAGGGCCGCGAGCGCGAGGGCCCGGTAGGTCGCGCCGAGATCCGCCGTGCCCGGGTCCGCGGCGGTGGCGTCGAGGTCCTCGAGGGCCACGAGATGGGCGGCGACGGTGCCCGCGTCGCCGCGGATGACCGGTCCGGTGAGCGCCCGGCTCCCGCGGCGCAGCGACTCGTCCAGGGCCGCCTCGAGCAGCGGTCGAAGATAGGCGCCGGGATCGTCGATCCCGAGCCGGCGCAGCACCTCGCGGGACTGGTCCACGAGCACCACCAGGTGGTTCGCGGCATGGGCGAGCGCGGCGTGGTACGTCGGCCGGTCCCCCTCGGGAAGCACCACCGCCTCGCCGCCGAGCTCGACGACGAGCGCCGCCGCGACGGGCAGGAACTCCTCGGCGGCGGTCACGGCCATGGGGCAGCCGACCAGGCGCGGGAGGTCCGCGGAGGTGCCCGTGAAGGTCATCGCGGGGTGCAGGGCGAGCGGGGCGCAGCCGGCCTCGGCGAGCGGGGTGAGCACCTCGGTGCCGTAGCGGCCCGAGGTGTGGACGACGAGCTGTCCCCCGGGGGCGAGGCCGGTCGCGGCGATCCCGGCCGCGAGGGGGCCGAGCTGGTCGTCGGGCACGGCGAGCAGGAGCAATTCGCTGCGCTCGACGATCGCGGGGACGTCGAGCAGGGGGACGCCGGGCAGCAGCTCCGCGGCCCGAGTCCGTGATGCGTCGGAGACGGCGTACGCGCCGAGGATCCCGTGGCCCCGGGCGCGCAGGGCCGCTCCGAGCACGGCGCCGACGCGACCCGCGCCGATCACGCCGATGCCGAGGCGGGGCGGGGTCATCGCCCGGTCTCCTCGGCGGCGTGCACGGGTTCGGCGGGACCGTCGACCGCTCCCGCGGCGACCAGCGGCTGCGGCCAGCTGTCCCGATCGCGGTAGCGGCGCAGCGTGCGGGCGTCGGCGGCGAGGGTCGCGTGGAGGCCGAGGACCTCGGCCCGCGGGAGGCTGTCCAGCGTCAGCTCGTCACCCGCGGTGCGGACCGTGAGGTCGAGGATCCCGAGGCGACGGGCGATCGGATCGTCCCCGACCGAGAGTTGCTGGATCCGCTCGCGGGGCACGATCTCGAGGCGGCGCGCGAGGATGCCGCTGCGGTGCACCAGGGCCCCCGGCAGGAGCACGGTGACGCGGGTGCGCCGCGCGATCCAGGCCCAGCGCACGGGGGCGCGCAGGCCCTCGATGCTGCGCGCCGGGGCGGTGAGCAGGTGCTCGACGACGGCGAGGTCGTCGGCCGTGCCGAGCGGGGTGCTGAGACGACGGAGGGTGTCGCGCAGCTCCGCACGGGTGCCGACGGGGAGCACGCTCGTCGGTCCGTTCTCGTCGTCCTCGTCGATCCCGGCGACGGTCGCCGTCACGGCGGTCCATCCGGGTGCCCGCCAGAGGACGGGACGGCGCAGATCGAGGCCCTGGATGCGGCCGGCCGCGATGTTGTCGGTGCGGGTGTTCAGCAGACCGCGCCGCATCCGCAGGCCGCGGTCGGTGTCGCGGGAGACGAAGCCCCACCCGGCGTCGATGCGACCGAAGACGTATCGCGGCACGGCGATCACCGTGGGCAGCAGGGCGAGGAGGATCGCGGGCGAGAAGCCCTCCTGCCAGATCGCGAGGCCGATGGCGACGGCCACGCCGAGGATGCTCATGAGCACCCCGGTGAGGAAGCCGAGGTCCCGCAGCAGGGAGCGCACCAGGCGCTCGGTGGGGATGCGGGCGATCAGCTCGCCGTCGGTGACCCCGTCGTGCAGCAGCGCGTCGAGCCGGCCGCCCCGAGGGGCCGCCGTCGACTCCGCGCCGCCCTCGACGTGTCGGGGGGCGGCGGTCGCCGCGTCCGGCGCAGCGGCCTCGCCGCCGTTCTCCGTCGCGGGCTTCTCGGACCGCCCGCCCGCCGCAATCTGGAGGATGCCGAGCCGCAGCTCCTCGGCCCGCGCGGAGCTGACGTATTCGATGTCCAGGGAGGACTCGCCGCCGCCGGCGACCTCGACGCGCACCTTCGCGAGGCCCAGGATCCGAGCCAGCAGCGGGCGCTCGACCGAGACCGACTCGATGCGGGCGCGCGGGGCATACTCGCGCGAGCGGCTGATCACCCCGCGGTGCACGGAGACACCGTCGTCATCGACCGCGTAGGTGGTGAACCACCAGCTGAGCGTCGAGAACAGGACCGCGACCACGATGGCGAGGGTCACCAGGCCCAGGCCGATCAGGAGGCGGCGCGGGTCGAACTCGCCGACCAGCTGCGAGA
Organism: Brachybacterium sp. J144; assembly: GCF_036321705.1. Taxonomy (NCBI): domain Bacteria; kingdom Bacillati; phylum Actinomycetota; class Actinomycetes; order Micrococcales; family Dermabacteraceae; genus Brachybacterium; species Brachybacterium sp. J144. Next base: position 302,043 of record NZ_JAZDCG010000001.1, on the reverse strand, counting down.
TGTTCTGCGCCGTGGCCACGGCGATGATGCCGACGACAACCTTCCAGCCGGTCACCAGCGGGGTGATCGGGTGGGTGCGCCGTCGCGGAGTCTCCGCGGCGGATGGCGGGGCCTGGATCGGATCGGATCCGCCGGCCGCGGCGGAGGCACGCTCCGGTGCGGGCTCGGAAGTGCTCACAGCGCCGCCATCAGCTCGACGCCGCGCGCGGTGAGCAGCGTGCGCAGCCGCTCCGCCTCCTCACGGGGCAGTCCGGGGAGCGTGACCGCCGAGTCCTTGTGGGCGGTGCCCAGGGTGATCGTGGCGAGTCCGTAGCGGCGCTCCACGGGGCCCTCGCCGATGTTGACCGACTGCACGCGGCCGAAGGGGACCGTCTCGACTGTGCGGAAGAGGATGCCGGAGACGACGGTGAGGTCCTCCTCCCCCACGCGATAGCCGAGGGCGCGCACACGCCGAGGGGTGAACAGCAGTCCCTGCACGACCACGATCAGCGGCAGCGCGCCGAGCGCCCCGATCCACCACCAGGAGGTCAGGACCGCGCCCACGATCGCCCCGGCGACCAGCAGCAGCCCAAACGCATAGCCGGGGATCCCGCCGAGATACCGCGCGGGGATCAGCTTCTCGGAGACGGGGGTCATCCCGGCCGCACCGAGCCGGGCGGGCGGCGCGTCGGAGATCTCCGGCGACGTCCGCGAGAGCTCGTGCGGCGCCGTGGCGGACATTGGCGGCGCAGCTGCGGGCATTGGCGGCGCGACCGCGGGCACCGGCGCGGCAGGCTGCGGCGTCGGCACCGGAGCGGCGGGCTGCGGCGTGGGTCGGGGTGCGGCGGGCGGCGGCGCGGGCAGAGCCGGATCGGGCGCGTCGGTCATGCGCCCCATCGTGTCATCCTCGCGGGCACCCGGCCTGCGACGCCCGGCGCGGGATGACCCGTCGATGGTCGATGTCCGCGGCGATCATCGTCGGCCCGCGGCCTCGCCGGGCCGACCCGGGAAAGGGGTCCGGCTCAGGACCCGGCCCCGGCCCCCTCGGCACCGTGCTCGCCGTCCTCGGGCGGCAGCGTCCCCCAGCGCTCCACGACCACGCCGAGGACCCCGAGGGCGAGCCCCGCGAGGGCCGCGGCGGCGGTGGGCAGGATCCCGCTCAGCGGGTCTCCGGTGCCGGTGATGGTCAGGAACAGCGCCTGGCCGCTGAACAGCCCGCCGACGACCGCCCCCGTGTACGCGCAGGCCCGGGCCAGCAGCACCGTGCGATACGCGGTGGGCAGGTCGATCTGATGCCGGCGCGGGGTGAGGCTGGGGTGCCGGCGCCGCTCCTCGCTCTCGGCGAGATAACGGCGCATCGGCAGGCCGTAGGCGAGGAGGACGGCGCACAGCACCAGCTCGACCAGCGTGGTCAGCCAGCCGGCGATCGGCAGCGAGTGGCCGCGCGTGGCGAGGGTCTCCATCATCTGCGCACCCAGTCCGGCGCCGACGACGGTGATCAGCACCAGCGCCGGGATGCTCAGCGGCTTCATGGACGCCCGAATCCCGCGATCTCGGGGCCCGGGGCGAGATCGCCACGATCCGCGGCGCCCTCGAGCAGGGCCGCGATCGAGCCGTGTCCGGGCAGCTCGGCCTCCGGGCGGGCCGCATGCCACGGGGCGAGCACGAACGCGCGCTCGTGGGCGCGCGGATGCGGGAGGGTGAGCTCCTCGTCCGCGCTGCGCAGGTCGCCGTAGGCGATCAGGTCGACGTCCAGGGTGCGCGGCCCCCAGCGCACGAGCCGCTCCCGGCGCGCCTCCCGCTCGAGGCGGTGGGCGAGGTCCAGCAGGGCGAAGGGGCCCAGCGCGGTGCGCACGCCGACGACCGAGTTCAGGAAGGCCCCCTGCCCGTCGGGACCGCCGACGGGGGCCGTCTCGAGCACGGGTCCGGTCCATTCGACGTCCACCAGCGGGTGCGCGGCGAGGGAGGCGAGGGCCCGCTCGAGGATCTGCGCGCGGTCGTTGAGGTTGCCGCCGAGGGCGAGCACGCCGGACACCGGGGCCGCGTCGCGCTCGATCGTGACGGTCACATCGCCGATGGGTCGGCCGACGGGGGCCCCGGGCTTGTGGATCCGCACCCCCACCCGGCGCACCAGCGGACGTCCCACGTCCTCGAGGATCCGCGCGGCGATCCGCTCGGCGAGCGTCTCCACGAGGTCGTGGGAGCCGGTCGTGATCTCCTCGGCGACCGCCTCGGCGACCACTGCGTAGTTCACCGTGCGCGAGAGGGCGTCCGCCCGACCCGCGGGGCCGGTCCACAGGTGCAGCGTGACGTCGGCGCCGAACTCCTGCCCCAGCTCCTTCTCCGCCGCGAGCACGCCGTGGCGGCCCCAGGCGCGGATGCCGGACACCTCGATGCGGTCCAGCAGGCCGTCGGCGCCGTCGCGCGGCACGCTCTGCTCGATCGGGCTCATGCGCGCCTGCTCCGGCGCAGACGATCCCCGACCCGCACCGCGGCCACGGTGGGCGGCACGGAGTGGACGCGCACGGCCCAGGCGCCGCGTTCGGCGCTGTAGGCGCTGATCGCCGCGGTCGCGGCGTCGCGATCCACGCCGAGCGCGCTCACGAATCGCTTGCGGGAGGCCCCGATCAGCACCGGCAGACCGTGGGAGGTCAGGGAGTCCCAGTCGGCGAGCACCTCCCAGTTCTGCTCGCCGGTCTTCGAGAACCCGAGCCCCGGGTCGGCGACCAGGAAGCGGTCCTCTACGCCGGCCGCGCGCAGGGCCGTCAGCCGGTCCTCGAGCTCGGCGGCGCTGTCGCGCGCGACGTCGCCGTAGTCGGTCAGCCGGTTCATCACGTCGCTGTGCCCGCGCCAGTGCATCGCCACGAACACCGGCGGGGTGCCCAGGCGCGTGCGCAGCGTGGCGGCGATGGTCCCCATCTCGGCGTCGGCGAGCCCCGCGGACACGTCGTTCACGATCAGGGCGCCGGCCTCGACGCTCGCCACCGCGACGGCCGCGCGCATCGTGTCCACGCTGACCACGACGCCCTCCGCGGCGAGGGCGCGGACCACCGGGACCACCCGGCGCAGCTCCTCCTCCTCGTCCACGCGGGGCGCGCCCGGGCGGGTGGACTCGCCGCCGATGTCGACGATGTCCGCCCCCTCGGCGACGAGCCGTCGACCGTGGGCGATCGCCTCCGGCGCGCGATCGTGCTCCCCGCCGTCGGAGAAGGAGTCGGGCGTGACGTTCAGGACGCCCATGACGAGGGTGTCGTCGCCGCCGAGCCGGGCGGGCAGGCCGTCGGGGCCGCGTCGCGGGGTGCGGTCCATCTCAGCGTCCTCGATGGATGAGGCTCATCGCCTCCGCACGGGTGCTCGCGCTGTCGCGCAGCATGCCCCGCACGGCGCTGGTGACGGTGTCGGCGCCCTCGGCGCGCACGCCGCGCATCGACATGCACATGTGCTCCGCCTCGATCACGACGATCACCCCGGCGGCGCCCAGCTCCTCGGCGAGGGCATCGGCGATCTGGGAGGTCAGGCGCTCCTGCACCTGGGGGCGCCGGGCGTAGACGTGCACCAGGCGGGCGAGCTTGCTGAGTCCGGTCACGGCACCGCCGCCGGGGATGTACCCCACGTGGGCGGTGCCGATGAAAGGCAGCAGGTGGTGCTCGCACATCGAGTGGAAGCGGATGCCCCGCACGAGCACCAGCTCCTGGTGCTCGATCTCGAAGCGGGTCGAGAGCGGCTCGCGCGCATCCTGATCGAGGCCCTCGAAGACCTCGGCGTACATGCGGGCGACCCGGGCGGGGGTGTCTCTCAGGCCGTCGCGGTCGGGGTCCTCGCCGATGCCGGCGAGGATCTCCCGGACCGCGGCCTCGACGCGGGCGTGGTCGACGGCCACCTCAGTGGTCCGTCCCGCCGGTCGCGTCGTGCCCCGGGGCGCCGGGGATCGCGGGGCCGTCACCGCCCGGATGCGGCAGCTCGGGAGCGCCGGGCTGCAGGGATTCCCCCGCGTCATGGGACTCCGCGCCGGTCGCGGTGGTGGTCGCGCCGACGGTCGGGGCCTCGAGGGCCGGGCGCTCCGCGCTCGAGACCCACACCTCGCGCAGCGGGCGCTTGCGCACGTCGCGGAAGATCTCGGCGAGCTCCGCCTCGTTCAGGGTCTCCTTCTCGAGGAGCTCCTCCACCAGGCGGTCCAGCACGTCCCGGTTCTCCACGATCACGGCCCAGGCCTCGTCGAGCGCGGCGTCGAGGAGCTTGCGCACCTCCTGGTCGACGAGGGTCGCGGTCTCGCCGCTGAAGCGGGGCGCCTGGCCCTGCTGCATGCCCACGAACACCTCGTCCTGGTCGCCGGAGAGCGCGACCTGGCCGACGGCCTCGCTCATGCCCAGCTGCATGACCATGGTGCGGGCGATCTTGGTGGCGTTCTGCAGGTCGGAGCTGGGGCCGGTGGTGACGTCGTGGAAGATCGACTCCTCCACCGCGTAGCCGCCCATCGCGTACGCGAGGCGGTCCAGCAGCTCGTTGCGGGACTGGTAGTTGCGGTCCTGGGTGGGCACGACCATCGTATAGCCGCCGGCCTGGCCGCGCGGCAGGATCGTCACCTTGGTGACCGGGGCGGAGTTGTTCATCGCCGCCGCGACCAGGGCGTGGCCGCCCTCGTGGTACGCGGTCATCTGGCGCTCGCGCTCCGTCATGACCTTCGAGTAGCGCTGCGGGCCCATGGAGACGCGGTCGATCGCCTCGTCGAGCGCCCGGTTGTCGATGATCTGGTTGCCCGAGCGGGCCGTCAGCAGCGCCGCCTCGTTGAGCACGTTGGCCAGGTCCGCGCCGGACATGCCGATGGTGCGCTTGGCGACGGCCTCGAGGTCGACGTCGTGCGCGAGCGGCTTGCCCTTGGCGTGCACCCCGAGGATGTGCAGGCGGCCCTTGAGGTCCGGGGCGGTCACCGCGATCTGGCGGTCGAAACGGCCGGGGCGCAGCAGGGCCGGGTCGAGGATGTCGACGCGGTTGGTCGCGGCGATGAGGATGACGTTCTGGTTCTCGTCGAACCCGTCCATCTCCACGAGCATCTGGTTCAGGGTCTGCTCGCGCTCGTCGTGACCGCCGCCCATGCCCGCGCCGCGATGGCGGCCGACGGCGTCGATCTCGTCGATGAAGATGATCGCCGGGGCGTTATCCTTCGCGGTGGTGAACAGGTCGCGCACGCGGCTCGCGCCGACGCCAACGAACATCTCCACGAAGTCCGAGCCGGAGATCGAGTAGAAGGGCACGTTCGCCTCGCCGGCGACGGCCTTGGCCAGCAGCGTCTTGCCGGTGCCGGGCGGGCCGTAGAGCAGCACGCCCTTGGGGATCTTCGCGCCGACCGCCTGGTACTTGCCCGGGTCGACGAGGAACTGCTTGATCTCGTCGAGCTCCTCGACGGCCTCCTCGGCGCCGGCGACGTCCGCGAAGGTAACCTTGGGGGCCTCCTTGTTGAACAGCTTCGCCTTGGACTTGCCGAACTGCATCGCCCGACCGCCGCCCTGGGCGTTCATGATCAGGAACCAGAACAGGCCGATGAAGATCAGCAGCGGGAGGAAGGACAGCAGCAGCGTGGACCACCAGGACGAGGTGGCGATCTCGTCGGTGTAGCCCTTCTCGGGCTGCGCCGCGTCGACGGCCTGCACCACGGCCTCGGCGCGGGCGTCGACGTAGCTGAAGCGGACCTGGGTGCCCTTGTCCTCCTCACCGTCGACGTACGGCTCGGTCAGCACGAGATCGACACGCTGCTGGTTGCCGCCGATGATGCGGGCCTGCTCGACGGTGTCGCCCTCGAGCAGGGCGAGGCCTTGCTCGGTGTCGATCTGCTGGTAGCCGTCGCGGCCGAAGAGGGTGAAGAGCGCCATGCCCAGCAGCAGGGCCACCAGGATCCACAGGGCGATCGAGGTGAACGGCCGCTTCCTGCGGCCGCGGGGGGAGGTCTCAGCCATGATCAGCTCTCGTAGACGGAGCGCTTGAGGACGCCGACGTAGGGCAGGTTGCGATACACCTCGGCGTAGTCGAGCCCGTAGCCGATGACGAACTCGTTGGGGATGTCGAAGCCGACGTAGCGGACGTCGATCTCGACGCGCGCCGCCTCGGGCTTGCGCAGCAGGGTGCAGATCTCGACGGACTTCGGCCCCCGCGAGCGGAGGTTGGAGAGCAGCCACTTGAGCGTCAGGCCCGAGTCGATGATGTCCTCGACGATGAGCACGTTGCGCCCGGAGATGTCCGCGGAGAGGTCCTTAAGGATGCGGACGACCCCGGAGGACTTGGTGCCCGAGCCGTAGGAGGACACGGCCATCCAGTCCATCTCCACCGTGAGGTCAACGGCGCGCGCGAGGTCGGCCATGACCATGACCGCACCCTTGAGGACGCCCACGAGGATCGGGGGCTCGTCCGCGTAGTCCGCGGCGATCTGTGCGCCGATCTCGCTCAGCCGGTCGCTGATCTGCTGCTGATCCAGCAGGACGCGCTCGACATCGGGGTGGATGTGCGTCTGGGGCACGCGGTACTCCTCGGTGGAAGGTGTGGGTGCGCCGCCGCGGCTCACGGATCCGACCGGCGCCACACCAGCAGGCCGTCGCGGCGAGCGACCTCGATCCTACCCGGAACGGGCACGCCTACCTGACCGTGCCATGAGACGACGAGGGCGTCGAGGGCGAGCACCTGGCGGCGCAGCAGGGACTTGGTCGCGGGGACGGCGCCGAGCTCCCGCGCCGCGGCCTGTGCGGAGCGGGTCGCATCGCGCAGGATCCGGGTGCGGACCGGGGCGGGCAGCGCGGCGAGGGCGTGCACGTCGAGCAGCAGCAGATCGTCCTCGGTCCGCAGCGCGCCGCCGTCCCGCCGCAGCGCCTCGAGCCCGTCGCGGGCGGCGGCGTCGAGGTGGTCGACGTCGGGTCGCACAAGGTCCGCGGTACGGGCGAGGTTCTCGTCGATCTGCTCGCCGAGGATCTCCCGCAGCAGCGGCAGCGCCCGGTGCCGCACGCGCGCTCGGAGAAGGGTCTGGTCGGCGTTCATCGGGTCCTCCCACCACTCGAGGTCGTGGAGGCGGCAGATCTCCTCGGTGTCTCCGCGGCGCAGGGCCGTGGTCTCGTCCCGGCCAGTCCCCAGGAAGGGCCGCAGGAGCGGGCCGCGCGCCCGGGGGATGCCCGCGAGGGCGCGCGGTCCGGCACCGCGGGCGAGTCCCATGAGCACCTGCTCCGCCTGGTCGTCGAGGGTGTGGCCGAGGAGGAGGGCGAGGCCGCCCCGGTCGGCGAGGAGGAGCTCGAGGGCGGCGTGGCGGGCGTCGCGGGCCGCGCTCTCCAGTCCACCGGGGGCGTCGCGGTCCACGGCGACGCGGAGCACGTGGGCGGTGGCGCCGAGCCGCTCGGCCTGGATGGCGGCGCGCTCGGCGACCTGCGCCGACTCGTGCTGCAGGGCATGGTCGACGATCGCCGCCTCGGTCTCCAGCCCCATCCGCTCCCCCACCCAGCGGGTGGTCGCGAGCAGCGCCAGGGAATCCGCGCCGCCGCTCACGCCCACGAGCAGCCGGGGGGCGAGATTCCCGGCGGCGGTGTCGTCGGCCAGCTGCTCGAGGCGCGCGGTGAGCGCGGCGCGCACCGCGGTGCGGGCCCGGGCGACGACGGGGGGTGGACCGGCCATCAGGAGTCCTGCACCATCTCGGCGGCGACCTGGTCGACGGCGGCGCGGGCCGCCGCGGCGTCGGCGCCGTCGAATCCGTGCACGACGATCGAGTAGGCGACGATGCGGCCGTCGGGCAGCACCGTCACCCCGGCGAGGGTCGAGGCGCCGCCGAGGTAGCCGGTCTTGCCGCGCACCACGCCGCGGGCGACCTCGGTGTCCTCCTCGTCGAAGCGGGAGGCGAGGGTCCCGGAGAGCCCGGCGATCGGGACGTCGAAGAGGATCTGCTGCAGCTGGGGGACGGTCCCCGCGGCCACCTCGCCGAGGACCGCGGCCAGCAGGGCGGGAGGGACCCGGTTGTCGCGCGAGAGTCCGGAGCCGTCCCGGATCTCGAGCGCCTCGAGGTCCGGCTCGGGGACGCCCGCCTCGGCGGCGAGCTCGCGCACCTCGGCCTCGACGGCGGCGGCCGCGGACTCCGGGGTGGTCGCCTCGCCGCGGCCCAGCGCCACGAGGTGGGCGAGGAGCTCGGCGGTGGTGTTGTCGGAGATCTCCAGGGTGTGCCGGACGATCTCGCCGATGCTCTCGGAGTGCACCTCGGCGGCGGGGGCGTCGGCCGGGGCCTGCCCCGTGGTGATCTCGCCGGTCACCGTGAGGCCCTGCTCGCCGAGGAGCTGGGCGAAGAGCGCGGCGGCGTCGCCCGCGGGGTCGGTGGACTTCGGGCCGTACTGCTCCGCATCCAGCCACCCCTCGTCGACGGCGAGGGAGGCGGTGGGCGCGACCCAGCCGCCGGCGGTGCCGTTCGCGCCCCAGGCCGGGTTCTGCCCGCCGACGATGTAGTCCGCGTCGAGCACGAGGGACACCTCGGTCGTGCCCTGCTCCCGGGCGAGGGCCGCAGCGTCCTCGGCGAGCCCGCGCAGGTCCTCTTCGGAGAGAGTCATGTCACCCCCTCCCTGGAGGGTGATGGTGCCGTCCTGCACCACCGCCCGCGTGGTGAGCACCTCCTCGCCGGTGTAGAGCCGCAGCACGGCGGCGGCGGTGAGCAGCTTGAGGGTGGAGGCGGGGATCCGCGCGGTGTCGGCGTCCCGCGCGGCGATCAGCTCCCCGGTCCCGACGTCGACGACGGAGAAGGCGAGACCGCCGGCGACCACCGGCAGATCCGCATGCGCGGCCATGCGCTGCTCCAGGTCAGCGGACTGATCGGCGTCGACCCCGGAGGTGATGGTGGGGCCGGGCTCGGCGGGGGTGACGCGCTCGAAGCCCTCGGCGCGAGCCGGGGGACCCGCCGCGGTCCCCTCTTCCCGACGCTCGAGGGTGAGCACACCGGGGAAGGCGTCGGTGAGGTCGCCGAGCACGTAGAAGCTCGCCGGCACCGCGGCGCACAGCACGATCGCCGTCGCCCGCCATACCCGGTCAGATGCCCTGAAGCCCATGGCCTTAACGATATGGTGTCCCGGTCAATACCCAAGGCCTCAGGGCCGGAGCAACGGAGCGGCTGTCGTGGAATTCGACGTGACCATCGAGATCCCTCGCGGGAACCGGAACAAGTACGAGGTGGACCACCACAACGGGCGCATCCGTCTGGACCGCATGCTGTTCACCGCCACCCGCTATCCGGATGATTACGGATTCATCGAGGGCACCCTCGGCGAGGACGGAGACCCGCTGGACTGCCTGGTGTTGCTCGAGGAGCCCACGTTCCCGGGCTGCCTGATCCGCTGCCGCGCGCTCGGCATGTTCCGCATGCGCGACGAGGCCGGCGGCGACGACAAGATCATCGCGGTGCCGGTGGGCGACCGCCGCCAGGTGCGCCGCCAGGAGCTGACCGACGTCTCGGAGTTCCACCGCCTCGAGATCCAGCACTTCTTCGAGGTCTACAAGGACCTCGAGCCCGGCAAGAGCGTCGAGGGCGCCCACTGGGAGGGCCGCTCCGACGCGGAGGCGGAGATCCGCCGCTCGTACCAGCGCGCGATCGGCACCGAGCACGCCAACGAGTTCACGCAGGACGTCTGATCCCCGAGGGGCCGTCCTCGGTCCCCGCGACGCGAGAGCGGGCCGCCCCGATCGGGGCGGCCCGCTCCTGCGTTATATGTCGTCGCGCATCGTGATCCGTGGGCCGTGGCGCCGGTAGCGGAGTCCCGCGTGCTCAGGCCTCGAGGCGGCCGGGGTCGCCCGCGATCTCGCCCTCGAGGAGGGTGGCCTGGGAGAAGATCTCCTGCATCGCCTCGACCACCGAGCGCGAGACGGCGCGCGCCCCGAGCCCGCCGAGCAGGGCACCGATGCCGAAGGGCAGCAGGCGCACCAGCCACAGCCCGCCGGCGCGGCGGACGACGGTGCGGCGCACCCGACGGGAGATCTCCCGCGAGACGAAGCCGGGGATCAGCCCGCCGCCGCCCCCGCCGAGCAGCGAGGACCAGCGCACGCCCTGCTTGCCGAGCGAGCGCGCGATGATCTCGGCGCCCCGCTCCCCCGACAGCACGCTCATCAGCACCAGGCGGCGGGTGTTGCGGTCGGACATGTCCAGGCCATGGATGTCCGCCGCGGCGAGGGTGAGGAAGGCGCACGCCTCGGCGAAGGAGACGCCCTCGCCGATGCTCAGGCCGACGGCGGCGGCGGTGCCGAGACCGGGCAGGGCGGCGACGCCGCCGATGCCCGCCCCGGTGAGGGTCATCAGGCCGGTGAAGCGCCCGGTGACCTTCTCCAGCAGCTCCCGATCGGTCGCCTCGGGATGCTTCTCGCGCAGGCGCAGGACGTAGGAGTGGGCGAGCGGCGCCTGGACCCGCAGGGCGGTGTCGAGGACGGCCAGCCAGCGCTCGTCGAGCTGCTCGGCGAAGCCGTCGTCGGCGAGCTGAGAGGGCTCGGGCAGGTGCTGGGGGCTCGAGGTCACGGTCGGCTCCGTTTCGTCGGACGGGTCCCGGAGGGCTCCGGGGAACAGGATCACGCTACCGCCGGGCGGGCCCCGAGATGCGCACCTCGCCCTCGCCGAGCGACGTGATCTCGCCGGTCAGCCGGAGGCGGCGCACCGCCTCGGGGAGGTCGGCGTAGTGGCGCACGTAGCCGGTCTCGATGAAGGAGCGCGGCACGGACACGTCATGGCAGAGGGTGCCCGCGAGGTGATCGGTCTCGTGCTGCAGGATGCGGGCCGGCCAGCCCACGTGCTCCTCGTCAACCTCGCGCATCCTCCCGTCGCCGAGCAGTTCGAGGGCGGTGAGCCGCACGCGGCGGGAGCGGGCCACGATCGAGCTCCAGCCGTCGACCGACAGGCAGCCCTCCCAGGCGTAGACGCGCTCGTCGCCGAGGGGCTCGACGACGGGGTCGAGGAGCGCGCGCAGGGGCACGGGGGTGCGCTCGAGCAGCCGGTCCTCCGGGTCGCCGTCCTCGCCTGCGTAGCGGTCCTCGATCACGAACAGCCGCAGCGGCAGGCCCACCTGCGGGGCGGCGAGGCCGACCCCCGGCGCCTCGCGCATGGTGAGGGCCATCGCCCGGACGAGCTCGCCGAGCAGCTCTGGCTCGAGGCGATCGCGCGCGTCGACGGCGGTGCGGCGCAGGGCCGGGTGCCCGGCCTGGACGATGCGCAGGGGGTCCGTCGGTCGGGCGCGACGATCGAGGATCTTCCGGGTCAGCTGGGTTATGTCCACCGCGCCAGTATCCCGCAGTCCGGACGGTCGCGTCCGGAGCCGGTGAGAGATGGGATACACTCTTTCTGCCGGTGCAAGGACGCACCCTCACGGATGCGAATCCCCTGGACCGGTGACCTATTCACTTCACAACGGATCGTCCGGCACGTACCTGCCGGTGAAGGAGAAACACCATGGCAACAGTCACTTTCGACAACGCCTCCCGCATCTACCCGGGCCAGGAGCGCCCCGCGGTGGACAACCTCAACATCGAGATCGGTGACGGCGAGTTCCTCGTCCTCGTCGGCCCCTCCGGTTGCGGCAAGTCGACCTCGCTGCGCATGCTCGCGGGTCTCGAGGAGATCGACGCGGGTCGCATCCTGATCGGCGATCGCGACGTCACCGACGTCCCGCCGAAGGACCGCGACATCGCCATGGTGTTCCAGAACTACGCCCTGTACCCGCACATGACCGTCGCGGACAACATGGGCTTCGCCCTGAAGATCGCGGGCACCCCCAAGGCCGAGATCCGCAAGCGCGTCGAGGACGCCGCCGCGATCCTGGACCTCACCGAGTACCTCGACCGCAAGCCGAAGGCGCTCTCCGGTGGTCAGCGCCAGCGTGTGGCCATGGGTCGTGCGATCGTCCGCTCGCCCCAGGTGTTCCTCATGGACGAGCCGCTGTCCAACCTGGACGCCAAGCTCCGCGTCTCGACCCGTACCCAGATCGCCTCCCTGCAGCGTCGACTCGGCGTCACCACCGTGTACGTGACCCACGACCAGACCGAGGCCATGACCATGGGCGATCGCGTGGCGGTGCTCGACCGCGGCGTGCTCCAGCAGATCGACTCGCCCCGCCGCATGTACGACCACCCGAACAACGTGTTCGTGGCCGGCTTCATCGGCTCCCCGGCGATGAACCTCCTCGAGGAGTCCCTCACCGACCAGGGCGTCCACTTCGGCGGCGCCGTGCTGCCCGTGGATCGTGCGACCCTCTCGGGCACCGACCAGACCTCGGTCACCGTGGGCGTCCGCCCCGAGGACCTCGAGCTGGTCAGCGACGAGCAGGGCATAGCGGTCGAGGTCGACGTCGTCGAGGAGCTCGGCGCCGACGCGTTCATCTACGGGCGCCGCGCCGGCAGCGACGAGACGGCCAAGCCGTTCATCGCGCGTGTCGACGGCCGTCGTCCCCCGGCCAAGGGTGAGACCGTCTACTTCCGACCGAAGCAGGGCCACCTGCACCTGTTCGACGTGAAGTCCGGTCAGCGCCTGGCCCCCCCCCCCCCCCCCCCCACCGCACACCGCCCCCCCCCCTCCCCCGCCCCCCCGTCGCCGTCTCCGCGGGAGGGACATCTTCTCCTTCCGCGGGCTTCCGCGCGCACCCGTTGGCAGTTCGGGGGAGAATGGAGCAATGGCACCATTGGAGATCACTGCGTCCCGGGCGGATCCGGCACTCCTGGACCTGCCCTGGGAACGACCGCTCGAGGACTGGCCGGAGGAGATGCTCGCCGCGCTCCCCCGCGGCATCTCGCGCCACGTCGTGCGCTTCGTGCGGGTCTCGGGGCGCGTGCTCGCGCTCAAGGAGATCAACCATCAGCTGGCACGGCGCGAGTACGACATGCTGCGCGTCCTGGGCCGGCTCGGGATCCCGTGCGTCGAGCCCTTCGCCGTCGTCTCGGGCCGCACCGACGCGAACGGGGACGCGCTCGACGCGGTGCTGATCACCCGGCACCTGCAGTTCTCCCTCCCCTACCGTTCCCTGTTCAGCCAGGTGTCGCAGCAGGAGACAGCGCACCGCCTGCTGGACGCCCTCGCCGTGCTGCTGGTGCGTCTGCACCTCGAGGGCTTCTACTGGGGCGACGTGTCGCTGTCCAACACCCTGTTCCGCCGCGACGCGGGGGCCTTCGCCGCCTTCATCGTCGACGTCGAGACGGGCACCCTCTACGAGAAGCTCAGCGACGGCCAGCGCCGCTACGACGTGGACCTCGCCCGCACCAACATCATCGGCGAGCTGATGGACCTCCAGGCCGGCGAGATGTTCGACCCCGAGGCGGATCCGGTCGAGGTGGGCGACGACCTGGTGCGTCGCTACGAGTCCCTGTGGGATGCGCTGACCGCGCGGGAGCGCTTCGCGGCCGATGAGCGCTGGCGGGTCTCGGCCCGCATCGAGCGGCTCAACGAGCTGGGCTTCGACGTGGGCGAGCTGGAGATCACCACCGACCTCGACGGCACCTCGCTGAGCATCCGCCCGAAGGTGGTCGATGCGGGTCATCACGCCCGGCGGCTCATGCGGCTGACCGGTATCGATGCCCAGGAGAACCAGGCCCGTCGGCTGCTCAACGACCTCGACCAGTACCGGGCGGCGACCGAGCAGCAGGCCGAGGAGGAGGAGTTCGTGGCCCATGAGTGGCTGCAGCGCCAGTACGAGCCGGTGGTGCGGGCGATCCCCCGCTCGATGCGCTCGAAGCTGCAGCCGCCGGAGTTCTTCCACGAGGTGCTCGAGCATAAGTGGTTCTTGTCGGAGACCGCCGAGAAGGATGTCAGCCTCGACGAGACGGTGCGCCACTACATCCTCAACGTGCTGATCCATCGCCCCGACGAGAAGTCGCTCGTGACCACCGAGACCTCGGCTCTGCCGCTCTTCGACAGCTGAGCCCGGCCCCGATGGCGTCGACCCCGCGTGACCGTGCGCTCGCGAACCTGTCCCTGCGCGATCAGCTGCGGGTGGATCGTCTCCCCCAGCGGGTGGCCCTGATGATGGTGGGCCTGACCGGTTTCGGCCTGTCCCTCGCCCTGCTGCTCGAAGCGGGCGTCGGCGCGGCCCCCTGGGACGTGCTGCACACCGCGCTGGCGGGCCTGCTGGGCACGAGCGTCGGGTTCATGAGCATCGCCGTGAGCTTCATGCTGCTCCTCGTGTGGATCCCGCTGCGGGAGCAGGTCGGGATCGGCACCGTCTCCAACGCGATCTGGGTGGGAGCCAGCATCGACCTCGGCCTGTGGCTGCTGCCGAGCGTCTCGGGCCCGGTCGCCGGGATCGGCATGATGCTGCTGGGCGTGCTGCTCAACGGGATCTTCGCCGCGGTGTACATCGGAGCACAGCTCGGGCCGGGGGCCCGGGACGGCCTCATGACGGGTCTCAGCCGGAGGCTGGGGCGACCCGTCGGTCCGGTGCGGATCGTGCTCGAGATCGCCGTGCTGCTCACCGGCTGGGCCCTCGGCGGTCCGCTCGGCGTGGGGACGGTGGTCTACGCCCTGGGCCTGGGGCCGGTGATCCAGGCGACGCTCCCCTGGGTGACGATCCCGGTGCGCACCGTCGGCGGGCGGCCGGTCGGCCCGGCCGCGGGCACGAGCCGTGACGACGAGGACGGCGCCGGGGAGGATCCCCCGGCGCTGCCCGCCTGAGACGGAGACGCGGAGCTGCCCGCCCGAACTCAGGCGCGTCCCTTCTCCGCGCGCACCCCCGAGATCTCGTAGAGCGCGATCGCGGCGGCCACGGAGGCGTTGAGCGACTCGGTGCGGCCGGTCATCGGGATCGACACCACCTGGTCGCAGGTCTCCCGGGCGAGGCGCGAGAGGCCCTTGCCCTCGGCGCCCACGACGAGCGCCGCCGGCTGCGTGCCGAGGCTCAGCTCGCGCGAGGTGACGTCGCCGTCCGCGTCGAGGCCGAGCACGAAGACGCCGCGCTCCTTGAGCTCGCCGAGCGCGCGGTTGAGATTGGTGACCTGCGCGACGCGGACCCGGCCCGCCGCTCCCGCCGCGACCTTCCACACGCTCGCGGTCATCGAGACGCTGCGGCGCTCGGGCAGGATCACGCCGTGCGCGCAGAAGGCGTCGGCCGAGCGGAGGATCGCGCCGAGGTTGCGCGGGTCGGTGATGCCGTCGAGGGCCACCAGCAACGGCGGCTCGAAGGCGTCGGAGGCGATCTGCAGCAGGTCGTCGAGGCTCGCGTACTCGTACGGCGGGATCGTGAGGGCCACGCCCTGGTGGACCGCGTGGTCGGTGAGTCGGTCCAGGTCGGTGCGGGAGGCCTCCGCGATGGGCAGGCCGCGCGCGGTCGCCAGGCGCATGATCTCGCGCACCCGCTCGTCGACCTCGAGGCGCTGCATCATGGTCAGCTGGGTCGCGGGGACGTCCTCGGAGAGGGCCTCGAGCACCGCGTTGCGGCCAGCGACCTGATCGCTGCCGGGAACCTTGCGGGCGTTCTTGCCGCCCCGGCCGGCGCCGCCCTTGGCGGGCCCCTTGTAGGCCTTGTGGTAGGGCCGGTCCTCGGCCTTGGGGGTCGGGCCCTTCCCCTCGAGGGCGCGACGGCGCACGCCGCCGGAGCCGACGGTCGCGCCCTTCTTGCTGTGGCGCATGGCGCCGCGGCGCGAGCTGTTTCCTGCCATGGGGTGATTCTCCTCAGTGGGTGGTCTCGAGAGTCCAGCGGGCGCCGCCCTGACCGTCCTCGATGCGGATCCCCGCGGCGACCAGCGCATCGCGGAGGGCATCGGCGCGGGCCCAGTCCTTCGCGGCGCGGGCCTGCTCGCGGGCGGCGAGCTGGGTGGTGACGAGGGCGTCGAGCGCGGCGTGCTCGGCGCCGGAGGCCCCCGCGGCCGCGGCCCAGCGGGCCCCGAGCGGGTCCAGCCCCAGCACGTCGAGCATCGCACGCAGCCGGCCGAGGCCCGCGGCGACGGAGTCCTGGGCCCATCCCTCGGAGAGCAGCGTGTTCAGGGCGGACTGCTCCCGGTGGATCACCGCGAGCGCCTCGGGGACCGCGAGGTCGTCGTCCATCGCGGCCACGAAAGCGGCCGGGAGCTCGACCTCCGCGAGCGGGGCGTCGACGGCGGCCAGGGGGTGCCCGGCCAGCAGCTCGGCGGCACGGCGGGCGGTCTGCGTGAACCGCTCCCACACCACCTCCGCCTCGGCCATGGCGCGGTCGTTGTACTCGACGGTCGCCCGGTAGTGCCCGCTGACCAGCGCCAGGCGCACGGCGGGGGTGGGGTGGTCGGCGAGGGCGCGGGCGGCGGTGACGAAGTTGTCGAGGCTCTTGCCCATCTTCAGCCCGTCCACGGTGAGCACGCCCGAGTGCATCCAGCGCTGGGCGAAGCCGTAGCCCGCGGCGCGCGACTGGGCCTGCTCGTTCTCGTGGTGGGGGAAGCGCAGGTCGAGACCGCCCGCGTGGATGTCGAAGGTCTCCCCGAGGTACTTGCGGCTCATGGCGGAGCACTCGAGGTGCCAGCCGGGTCGGCCGCGTCCGAAGGGGGTGTCCCACGAGGCGGTCTCGGGCTCGGTGGCCTTCGCGGCCTTCCAGAGGGCGAAGTCGCGCCGGTCGCGCTTGCCGGGCTCCATCTCCTCGCCGGCGTCCTGCATGTCCTCGAGGGACTGACGGGTCAGCGCGCCGTAGTCCGCGAAGGAGGCGACGTCGAAGTAGACCGAGCCTTCCCCGTCGGCGTAGGCATGGCCCCGTTCGATGAGGCGCTGCATCAGCTCGATCATCTCCGGGACGTGCCCGGTCGCGCGCGGCTCGTAGGTGGGGCGACGGTTGCCGATGCGGTCCAGCACGTCCTGGAACTCGCGCTCGAAACGCAGCGACCACGCCCACCAGGGCGTGTCGGCCTCCGCCGACTTCGCGAGGATCTTGTCCTCGATGTCGGTGACGTTGCGGACGTGCGTGACCGCGTACCCGCTGCGCTCGAGCCAGCGCACCAGCACGTCGAAGGCGAGGAAGGTGCGCAGGTGGCCGAGGTGCGGGGCGCCCTGCGTGGTGGGACCGCAGACATACAGCGACACCGCCCCCTCGCACACCGGGGTGAACGGTGCAGTGGTGCGGGTGGCGGTGTCGTGCAGATGGAGAGTCACAGGGACCAGGGTACTGCCCTGGTGGGGGCTCACTCGGAGCGCGCGCTGACCTGCTTGCCGTAGAGCTCCTCGAAGGTGTCGTCGTAGGACACCGCCGCGGTGCGGCGCTTGCCCTGGACGGCCTGGACCGCGGACTGCGCGGTCTCGATCGTGGTCTCGGGGGCCTTGAGCCGCCGCACGACGAGGAACGCGATGAGGCCGGCGATCGCGCCGAGGAGGATGAACACGCCCGCGACGATCAGGTAGGCGCCCCAGGCGGGGATCCCGGCGGCCTCGAGCCCGCTCGCCGCGGCGAACAGCAGCATCACCCACGCCGAGAGCAGCAGGAAGAGCAGCACCGCGGCGCAGGCGGCGATGATGCCGACCTTGATGCCGAGAGCGGTGAGCTCCTTCTTGGCGATGTCGATCTCGTGGTGGACGACGCCGAGGGCCTCGTCGCGGATGGACTGGACGAGCTCGCCGATGGACCGCTGGGTGGGCGGCGTGCTCGGGTCGTTCGTGGTGTTGATCATGGTCGGAGCCTATCGCAGGGATGAGCAGGTGACGGGGGTGGGACGGCGGGGCCGACGGGTCAGTCGACCGAGATCCGCTTGCGCTTGGTGGACTCGGGACGGGGGCCGGCCGAGGTCGAGCGGCGCACCACCACGGAGGGGGCGACCGCGAGATCGCGGGGGGCGACCTCGTGGCCGGAGACGCGCTCGACGAGGAACTGCGCGGCGATCGCGCCGAGCCGGTCGGAGTTGGGATCGACGCTGGTGAGCTGCGAGATCCCGGAGTCGGCGAGGGAGGTGTTGCCGTAGCCGGCGACCGCCAGCTGATCCGGCACCGAGTAGCCGGCGTCGCGCGCGGCGGAGAGGACGCCGAGGGCGGTCACGTCGTTCGCGCAGGTGACGGCCGTGGGGACGCGGCTGCCGCGCAGCAGCATCGAGCCGGCGGTCTGCCCCACCTGCTCCGTGAAGTCGCCCGGCTCCACGCGGGCGGTGTCCTCGAGGCCGTGGCGGGCCATCGCCTTGCGGAAGGCGTCGGCGCGCTCGCGGGCCACGGCCGCACCGACCCCGCCGACGTGGGCGATCTCGCGATGCCCGAGGCCCACCAGGTGATCGACCAGCAGCCCCTGCCCGACCTCGTCGTCGATGCGGACCGTGTCGAAGCGCCCCACGAACTCCTGGGAGCAGCCAATGCCGACGAAGGGGCGGTCCCCGGTCGCGGCGAGCACGCCGTCCATGTCCGCGAGGTCCGAGATCATCAGGAAGCCGTCGACGCCGAGGCTCACGAGCGACTCGATCGCCTCGGTGTCCGCGGCGATCGGGTACTCGGGGAGCCGACGCCGGGTGGGGACGACCACGGCCGAGCGGCCGGTCGCGGCGAGCTCGATGCGGA
The DNA here is from genome assembly GCF_036321705.1 of Brachybacterium sp. J144. NCBI lineage: Bacteria > Bacillati > Actinomycetota > Actinomycetes > Micrococcales > Dermabacteraceae > Brachybacterium > Brachybacterium sp. J144. The sequence goes on along the minus strand of NZ_JAZDCG010000001.1, from coordinate 283,610 downwards.
TCGCGCGCACGAGATCGGAGATCCAGGTATTGCGCATGGTGTTGACGAGCACCGCGACGACGCCGCGGTGGTCGTCCGCGTCGCTGAGCTCCTCGAGCGGGAAGCGGAGCCGCTCGGCGGCCTCGCGCACGCGCCGGGCCATGACCGGCTTGATCTCGTCCGAGCCGCGCAGGGCGCGCAGTGCCACGGCGCTCGAGATGCCGACCGAGTCCGCGACGTCGCGGAGGGTCGCGCGGGAGCCGGACGGCTCGGCGGAAGACTGGGGCTCGTCGGCGGAGGTGCTGTCCTGGGTGCTCATGGGTCCATTGAACCGCATCCCTGCGGGGGATATCCCCCGGCGGAGCGGCGGGCGCTCCCGGTGGGTCGGCGCCCCGCCCGGCCATACTGTCGATGCCATGGACGACACCTCCGCCGCGCCGCCCCGCTCGCGCCCACCGCGGCTCACCTTCACCGCCGTGCTCGGCGTGCTCCCCGCCTCGCTCCTCGCCTGGACCTGGGGGGTCGTGAGCATCACCCTGCTGCTGTCCGGTCTCGGCGGCCTCGCCGCCCTCGGCGCCGGCGTGCTGCTGCTCGTGCCCTGGCTGCTGCTGATGCGCGTGGTCGTGCGCTTGGAGCGCCGACGAGTGGTCGCCGTGCACCGCATGGAGGTCATCGTCCCGCAGCGCCGCCGGAGCCGGCGCACCGGTCTCGGTGGCTGGATCCACGACGCCTGGCTCGAGATCTCCTCCGGCCCGTACTGGCGCGGGGTCCTGCACCATCACCTGTCCCTGCTGGTCGCCGCGGTCTTCGCCGGACTCGCCCTCGTCCTGGCCTGGACGGGCTGGACCGCGACCGACATCGCGCTGCGCCACGGCGCGCTCGAGCTCGGGTCCGCCACCCTGCCGCGCTGGGGTCTGGGTCTGATCGGCGGGGGGAGCATCTTGCTGGCGATCCTGGCGCTGGTCCTCGGCGGACTCGCCGACCGCGGCCTCGCCCGCGGCCTGATCTCGGGCAACGAGGAGGACCTGCGGAGCCAGGTGGCCGAGCTCGCCACCCGGCGACAGGGCGCAGTCGACGCCGCCGCCCAGGAGCGGCTGCGGATCGAGCGCGATCTGCACGACGGGGTCCAGCCGCGGCTCGTCGCCCTCGCGATGACCCTGGGCATGGCCCGCTCCGCGATCCGCACCGACCCCGATCGGGCCACCGAGCTGGTCACCGAGGCGCACTCCGAGGCGAAGGCCGTCATCACCGATCTGCGCCAGCTGGCGCGCGGCATCCACCCGGCCGTGCTCACCGACCGCGGTCTGGACGCGGCGCTCTCCGCCCTCGCCGCCCGCTCCGTCACCCCTGTGGACCTCGAGGTGCAGCTGCACGGTCCCCTCGACGCCGAATGGGAGGCCGTCGCCTACTTCGTGGTCTCCGAGGCGCTGACGAACATCGCCAAGCACGCCGGTGCCCAGCGGGCTCGGGTCAGCGTGACCCAGGATCCGTCGACGTTGCGAGTGCGCATCGAGGACGACGGCCGCGGCGGCGCCCAGGTGCGCCGCGACGGGGTCTCCACCGGGCTCGCCGGGCTCACCGACCGCGTGCGCGCCACCGGCGGCCGGCTCGAGGTGACGAGCCCCGCGAGCGGCGGCACCGTCCTTCTCGCCGAGATCCCCACGACGCCCCCGTCGACCGCCGCGTCCGCTTCGGATCGTCCCCGCGCGCTGCCCGCCGCCGTGCGTGTCGCGGGCCCCGCCCCGGTGCCCGCCGCAGTGCCCGCTGCTGTGCCCGCTGCCGCTTCCGCCCACACCCCCGCCCAGGAGGACCCCCGATGAGGATCGTGATCGCCGATGACGCCGTGCTGCTGCGGGCAGGGCTCGAGCGCCTGCTGACCGAGGCCGGGCACGAGGTGCTCGCCGCCGTCGGCGATGCGACCGCGCTGCTCTCCGCGGTGACCGAGCACCACCCGGACCTCGCCGTGATCGACGTGCGCATGCCGCCCACGTTCACCGACGAGGGGGTGCGCGCGGCGACGCTCATCCGTCGCCAGGACCCCGACGTCGCGCTCCTGGTGCTCTCCCAGTACGTCGAGGAGCGGTACGCCTCGGAGCTGATCGCCGACTCGCCGCGCTCGCTCGGCTACGTGCTCAAGGACCGCGTCGCCGACGTCGAGGACTTCCTCGGCGTGGTCGACGAGGTCGGGGCCGGTGGCACCTGGCTGGACCCCGAGGTGGTCCAGCAGATCTTCATCCGATCCCGGCGGCGGCGCGTGCTCGAGGCGCTCACCCCGCGCGAGCGGGAGGTGCTCTCCCTCATGGCGCAGGGCCGATCCAACCAGGCCATCGCCGACACCCTGTTCGTCTCTGCCGGCAGCGTCGAGAAGCACATCTCCTCGCTGCTCACCAAACTCGATCTCCCGCCGGTCGACGGCGAGAACCGACGCGTCATGGCCGTGCTGCGCTACCTGGAGTCCGAGGACCGATGATGACCCCCACAGATCTCGCCCCCGATCCCCGCACCGCACCGGACGACCAGCGCGGGACCCGCCTGGATCCCGCCCGCAGGCTCCGCCCCGACCCCGGACTGGACGCGCTGTGGCGCGTGGCCGCCGCGATCGGCGCGGCGCTGATCGTCCTCCTCCTGCTGGTCGGTCTCGCCGGCTGGTCGCTCGCCCCGCGGCTCGACGCCCGCACCTACTCCGACGTCCCGGCGACCGCGCATCTCGGCTCCCCCACCGCGCTGCAGATCGACAGCGAGGTGAACGACGTCCGCGTGATCCGCAGCGACGATGCCACGGAGGTGACGGTGTCGCTGGTCGAGACGGGGGCGAGCACCATCCCGCCCGAGGGGACCACGGTCCGGGCCGAGCTGGCCGTCGAGACGGAAGGGACCTCGCGGAGCGTCACGGTGCGGGAGCCGCTGCGCGACTCCGCACTCCCCTGGGAGCGGCAGAACCACGATCTGCTCGTGGTCGTCCCCGCGGCCCTCGCGCCCGCGCTCACGCTGACCGCGGACGTCGGCGACATCGACCTGACCGGGGACTTCTCCTCGCTCACCGTCGAGGCGGGAATCGGCGACGTGACCCTCGATCAGGTCACCGCCCCCGACGGCCTCGGGATCCGCGCCGAGGTCGGCGGGATCGACGTCTCCCTCGCCGGCCCCGTGCCCGGCGGCATCGACCTGTCGACCTCGATCGGCGACGTGACACTGCGCCTCGCCCCCGATGCGGAGGGTGATGCCGACATCACCGCGGAGACCGGGGACGTCACGGTCCAGGTGCCCGGCTCGGCACGTCGGCAGGTCGAGGTCACCGCGGAGGCGGGCGCGACCCGTATCGACTCCCGCATCACCGGCGCCGCCGGCGAGATCGTCGGGACCCTGCGCGTGGACTCCTCCGTGGGGGACGTCATCGTCACCCGCTGAGCCCGAGCCCCGCACGACGGGGTACCGGATGACCCGCACCGGATGGCAGAGGACCCCGGGCCGTGCGTGCGGCCCGGGGTCCTCTCGGTTGCGGGAGGGGTCAGCCCTTGGGCTGGAGTCCCTGCTGGATCAGATCCATCACCGAGGCGTCGGCGAGGGTCTGGGTGTCGCCGACCTGGCGGTTTTCCGCGACGTCGCGGAGCAGGCGCCGCATGATCTTGCCGGAGCGGGTCTTCGGCAGCTCGGTGACCAGGAGGACCTTCTTCGGCTTCGCGATGGGGCCGATCTCCTTGCCGACATGGGCGCGCAGCAGCTCGGGGACCTTCTCCTCGCCGCCCGCCGCCTCGATCGCCGCATCGTTCCCGGAGCGGAGGATCACGAAGGCGACCGGAGCCTGGCCGGTCGTGTCGTCGGCCGCACCGACGACCGCGGCCTCGGCCACCCACTCGTGGCTGACCAGCGCCGACTCGATCTCCATGGTGGAGAGGCGGTGCCCGGAGACGTTCATGACGTCGTCGACCCGGCCCAGCAGCCAGATGTCGCCGTCCTCGTCGCGCTTCGCCCCGTCACCGGCGAAGTAGTAGCCGGGGAAGCGCGACCAGTAGGTCTCCTTGAACCGCTCCGGGTCGCCCCAGATGCCGCGCAGCATGCCCGGCCACGGCTGGTCGAGGACGAGGTAGCCGCCCTCGCCGTTGGCGACCGACTCGCCCGCGTCGTTGATGACGTCGGCGCTGATGCCGGGCAGCGGCACCTGGGCCGAGCCGGGCTTGGCGGCGGTGATGCCGGGCAGCGGCGAGATCATGATGCCGCCGGTCTCCGTCTGCCACCAGGTGTCGACGATCGGGCAGCGGTCCTGGCCGATGACGCGGCGGTACCACATCCAGGCCTCGGGGTTGATGGCCTCCCCGACGCTGCCGAGCAGGCGCAGGGAGGAGAGGTCGTGGTTCGCCGGGATGTCCTCGCCCCACTTCATGGCGGTGCGGATCGCGGTGGGCGAGGAGTAGAACAGCGAGACGCCGTACTTCTCCACGATCTCCCACCAGCGGCCCTGGTGCGGGGTGTCCGGGGTGCCCTCGTAGATCACCTGGGTGCTGCGGTTGGCCATCGGCCCGTACACCACGTACGAGTGACCGGTGATCCAGCCGACGTCCGCGGTGCACCAGTAGACGTCCGAGGACGGCTTGAGGTCGAAGACGTTGCGATGGGTGTAGGCCGCCTGGGTGAGATAGCCGCCGGTGGTGTGGACGATGCCCTTGGGCTTCCCGGTGGTTCCCGAGGTGTAGAGGATGAACAGCGGGTGCTCGGCCTCGACCCACACCGGCTCGTGCTCGGTCGAGGCGGTCTCGCGCGCCTCGTGCCACCACACGTCCCGACCCTCGGTCCAGTCGACCTCGCCGCCGGTGCGGCGCACCACGAGCACCTTCTGCACCGAGGAGGCGCCCCCGGCGAGCGCTTCGTCGACGGCGGGCTTGAGGGGCATCTGCTTGCCGCGGCGGTTCTGCCCGTCGGCGGTGATCACCACGCGCGCCTCGGCGTCCTCGATGCGGCTGCGCAGCGCCTCGGCGCTGAAGCCGCCGAAGACCACCGAGTGCGGGGCGCCGAGCCGCGCGCACGCGAGCATCGCGAAGACGGCCTCGGGGACCATGGGCAGGTAGATCGCGACCCGGTCACCGGTGCGCACGCCGAGGTCGGCGAGCACATTGGCCATGCGGGAGATCTCGTCCTTGACGTCGGCGTAGGTGAAGCGGGCGTCGGAGCCGTCCTCGTACTCGGCGAGCAGGGCGACCTGGCCGCCGTGCCCGGACTCGACGTGGCGGTCCACGCAGTTGTAGGCGGCGTTGAGGGTGCCGTCGCCGAACCAGCGGGCGAAGGGCGGGTTGGACCAGTCCAGGGTCTCGGTGAAGGGGGTCCGCCAGCTCAGCAGGCTCGCCCGCGAACGCCAGAAGGCGAGGCGGTCGCGCTCGGCCTCGGCGTAGAGCGAGGGACGCGCGACCGCGTTCTGCACGAACTCGGAGGTCGGGGAGAAGGTGCGGTTCTCCTGGCTGAGGTTCTCGATCCCGGGGGCTGCGTCGGACATCGGCTCTCCTGCTGGACGGGCCCCGACGTGCGGGGCGGGATGGACGGGGTCACCGTATCGCAGGAGATGCACGTCACGCCTGTCGTCCGCCGCCGGGCACCCCGGGGCCCGCGGCGCCCGGGCGACTACCGTGGGGCCATGCAGCTCTCCCCCGGCGCCCCCTCCCCCTCGCTCCTCGCGCCGGTCCGACTCGGCGAGCTCCCGTTGCGCAACCGGATCTGGCTCGCCCCGATGTGCCAGTACATGGTCGAGGCCGAGGACGGGGTGCCCACGGACTGGCACCTGGTGCACCTCGGCTCCCGCGCCGCCGGCGGCTTCGGCCTCGTCATCACCGAGGCGACGGCCGTCTCCCCCGAAGGGAGGGGAAGCCCGCTCGACCCGGGAGCATGGGGAGAGGAGTAGGCTTTCTTCCTCCTCTCCATAACTAATCCACCCTCCCCCACCCCCGAGGGGAGGATCAGCCCGCGCGACACGGGACTGTGGAGCGACGAGCAGGCGCGCGCCTGGGCTCGCATCGTCCGTTTCTGCCAGGAGCAGGGATCCCGCATCGCCGTGCAGCTCGCGCACGCGGGCCGGAAGGCCTCGACCTGGCCGGCGCTGCCCGCCTACTCCCGCCGCCGCGGCACTGTGCCAGAGTTCGCCGCCGGCTGGCGGACCGTCGGCCCGACCACGGACCCCTTCCCGGGGCTCGACGCCCCCGATGCCCTCAGCCGGGAGGAGATCGCCGGGGTCGTCGCGGACTTCGTGGCCGCCGCCGGGCGTGCCGAGGAGGCCGGCTTCGACGCCCTCGAGCTGCACTTCGCCCACGGCTACCTGGTGCACGAGTTCCTCTCCCCGCTCGTGAACACCCGCACCGACGAGTACGGGGGCGACGGGCCGGGCCGACGCCGCCTCGCCCGGGAGATCGCCGTCGCGGTGCGGGAGCGCTGGCCCGCCGATCGCCCGCTCATCGTGCGCCTCAGCGCGACGGACTGGATCGACGGCGGCTGGGACGTCGAGCAGTCCGCCGAGCTCGCCCGGGAGCTCGAGGCGGTCGGCGTCGACGCCCTTCACGTCTCCACCGGCGGGGCGGTCATCGCCGACATCGCCGTGGGCCCCGAGTACCAGGTGGGCTTCGCCCGCACCCTGCGCGAGGCGGTGTCCCTGCCGGTCGCCGCCGTCGGGCTGATCACCGATCCGACGGGCGCGCAGGCGGTCCTCGACCGGGGCGACGCGGACTTCGTGGCGATCGGCCGCGCGGCCCTGCGCGAGCCCGGCTGGCCGCTGCGCGCCGCCCACGAGCTCGGGGTGCGCGACGCCGCCCTCTACCCCGGCGCCTACCGACGCGGCTCGTGGTGAGCTCCCCGGGCGTGCGGGCGCCGATCGTGCTGACCGGGGCGACCGGTGGCGTAGGGACCGCGCTCGCGCTGCGCCTCGCCGAGCGCGGCGAGTTCCTGGTGCTCACCGCCCGCGACGGGACGCGGCTCGAGGCGCTCGCGGACCGGGTACGGGCTCGCGGCGGGAGCGCCGTGGTGCGCCCCTGCGACCTGCGGGACCAGCACGCGGTCGAGGAGCTCGCCGCGCGGATCCCCGCCGAGCTCGGCGCGCCCGCCGCGGTGCTCTCCCTCGCGGGGCACTCGATCCGTCGCCCCCTCGCCGACACCCTCGGCCGTCCCCACGACCTGGTGCGGCTCACGGGCACGAACCTGCTCGGGCCGGCCACGCTGATCCTCGGGCTGCTGGGGCCCATGCTCACGGCCGGACGCGGCAGGATCCTCGCCGTCACGAGTGCGACGGCGCGCATCCCCTCCCCCGGCTGGGCCGCCTACGGCGCGTCCAAGGCGGGCCTGGACGCCTGGCTGCGCGCCATCCGGCCCGAGGCCGCCGCGGCCGGGGTCGGCATCTCGATCCTCGAGCTGCCGCTGGTCGCGACCGCGATGGCGGAGCCCGTCTACGGCACCGCTCCGCGCGGGGCGCTCCGCCCGGAGCAGGCCGCCGAGCGGGTGCTGCGCAGCCTGGACCGCGGCACCGACCTCGCCTCCCCCGCCTGGGCCCGGCTCGGCGCGGTGCTCGCCCAGGCCGCCCCCACGCTGTCCGCCCGGGGCACCGCCATCGTCGGCCGGCTCGTCGAGCACGGTCTGCGCCGGGACGGCCGACGATGAGGCTGCTGCAGGCCGGCACGGCGCTGCGGCTGCGCGCCGCCACGCATCCCCGGGCCCTCGTGCTCCTCGATGACCGCGGGGAGCTGCGCGCCGGGGACCTCCTCGGGCAGGTCCACCTGCGCACGCGGCGGGGAGCCGCCCCGGTGCGCCTGGCCGATCTGCCGCCTCAGGCGCCGCTGCGCGAGGTGCTGCTCACCGTGCTGGCCGGGGACGGCACCCTCGAGCCCCGCTCCTCGGGGTCCACCGGCACCCCGCGCACCCTGCGCCGGGGTCCGCTGAGCCCCGCCCAGCTGGCCCAGCTGCTCGATCTCTCGCGTCGGATCGGACTGCGCCCCGGGCGGGTGGTCGCCTCCCTCGCCCCGGGCGTGCACGGGCACGGCCTCCTGATCGCCCTGGGCGCCCTCGCTCTGCGCTGCCCGCTCGTGGACCTCACCCATCTGCCGCCCCGACGCCGGATCGAGCTGCTGCAGCGCACCGGGCCGCACCTGCTCACCGGGCTGCCCGTGCACCTGCACGACCTGCTCGAGGCGGAGGGGACCTGGGGCGGGAACCGGGCACTGCGGATCCCGCGGGTGGTCTCCGGATCCGACGTCCTCTCCCCCGCCCTGCGGGCCGACCTCGCGCGGCGGTTCCGGGCCCGGGTGCACGACGTCTACGGCACCACCGAGACCGGATCGCTCGCTGTGGACGGCAGACCGCTCGCCGGCGTGAGGATCCGCGCCGCCGACGGCCTGCTCCGGGCGCGCACGCCGTTCACCGCGGGCAGGGAGCTGGTGACCGACCGCGGCACGGTCGATGCGCGCGGCCGGGTACGGGTGCTGGGACGGGCGGACGGCGCGATCGCCTCGGGCGGGATGATCCATCACCCGGCCGAGGTGGTGCGCCTGCTGCGCGCCCAGCGGGGCGTCGACGCGGTCGTGCTGCGGGTCGTGGAGGACGCCCGCCTCGGCGCCCGGACCGTCGCCGAGGTGACCCTCGATCCCTCGCTGAGCCCCGAGGACGCCGCGGCGCTGCAGGCCGACGCCCTGTCGCCCGCCGCGCTGCGGGCGCTGGTGCGGGACCGGCTCGGGACGGCCGCGGTACCCCGCGAGGTGCGATTCAGCAGTCCGGGACGCTGACCGGGACGCCCTGGCCGACGGTGATCGCGAGGCCGCCCATCGCCGTCTCCTTGTACCGCTCGTTCATGTCCTTGCCGGTCTGCCGCATCGTCTCGATGACCGTGTCGAGCGAGACGAAGTGCTCGCCCGTGCCGCGCAGGGCGAAGCGCGCCGCGGTGATCGCCTTGACCGCCGCCATGGCGTTGCGCTCGATGCACGGCACCTGCACCAGCCCGCCGACGGGGTCGCAGGTCAGGCCCAGGTTGTGCTCCATCGCGATCTCGGCGGCGTTCTCCACCTGGGCGGGCTTGCCGCCCATCGCCTCGCAGAGGGCGGCGGCGGCCATCGAGCAGGCCGACCCGACCTCGCCCTGGCAGCCCACCTCGGCGCCCGAGATCGACGCATGCTCCTTGTACAGCGAGCCGATTGCCCCGGCCGTGAGCAGGAAGCGCACGGCGATCTCGTCGGGGTCGACGCCCTCGATGTAGGTGGTGGCGAAGAACAGCACCGCCGGGATGATCCCGGCCGCGCCGTTGGTGGGCGCGGTGACCACGCGGCCGCCCGCCGCGTTCTCCTCGTTCACGGCGAGTGCGGCGAGGGAGACCCACTCGAAGGAGTTCATCGGCAGACGCACCGGGTCCTCGGCGGAGAGGGAGTCGTACCAGGAGGCGGCGCGACGGCGCACCTCGAGCCCGCCGGGGAGGATCCCGGTGGTGCGGATCCCCCGCTCGATGCAGTCGTGCATGGTGCGCCAGATGCCCAGCAGCCCGGAACGGATCTCCTCGTCGCTGCGCCACTGCCGCTCGCGCAGCAGCATCGCCTCGGAGATCGAGATCCCCCGTTCCTCGCACACGCGCAGCAGCTCGGCGCCGGTGGTGAAGATGGTGCGCCCCTCCTCCTCGGCGGCGACCTCGGCGATGGACTGGTCCATGTCCGCCTCGTCCACCACGAAGCCGCCGCCCACGGAGAACATGGGCCGGCGTGCGACCTCGTCGCCCGCGGCGTCCAGGGCCACGAAGGTCATGCCGTTGGAGTGCTGCGGCAGGAAGGTCAGGGGATGCAGCACGATCGTCGAGGGCCGCAGGGAGACCGGCACCCGCCCGTCGAGGAGCAGACCGCCCTCGGCCTCGATCCGTGCGACCCGCTCCCGCCCGGCGACCGGATCGACGGTCTGCGGGTCGGCGCCCTCGAGCCCCATCACCACGGCGTCGAGGGTGCCGTGCCCCGCACCGGTCGCGGCGAGCGAGCCGTAGAGGTGCACCGAGACGTCGGCGACGCGCGGTCCGATCGCGGGATCGGCGAGCACCTCACGCGCGAAGGTCGCGGCCGCGCGCATGGGACCGACGGTGTGGGAGCTCGAGGGTCCGATCCCGATCTTGAACAGGTCGAAGGTGCTGATGCTCATCAGCGGCCACCGCCCCGTCCGCCGCCGCGGCCCGAGGAGCCACGCCCGCCGGTGCCGCCTGCTCCGCGACCCCCGGCTCCGCGCGCGCCACCAGATCCGCGTGCGCCGCCGGCTCCGCGACCCCCGTCGCCGCGCGAGCCGCCGTCACGGGGAGTCTCTCCACGGGTGCCGGCACCGCGGGACCCGGCGGACCGGCCTGTCGCTCCGCGCGAGGCGCCCGCGCCACGGGAGCCGCCCGTGCCGCGGGAGGCGCCGCGCGAGGCAGTACCGCGGCCGCCGCTCTGCCCGGACCGGCCGCCGCGGCGATCCCCGGGTGCGGCCTCGGGCTCCTCCTCCCAGGAGGCGCGCCGCTCCTCGTTGGCGCGGCGCTCCTCGGCGAGGCGCCGGTTCGCGCCGCCGCGCTTGAGGTCGAGCTTGCGCGGGGCGCCCTTGTGCTTCTCGAGCGCGGGGTCCTCCGCGGGCTCGCCGCTCGGGGCACGGCCGCCGAGCCGCTCGAGCGCGGGATCCGCGGCCTCGGCGACATCGGACCACACGCCCTCGACCTCGGCGGCCTCGAGGATCTGCCGCGTCGAGCCGGTCTGGTGCGGCAGCGCGAGGGTCACCACGGTGCCCTGCGCCCCGGCGCGGGCGGTGCGGCCCGAGCGGTGCACGTACTCCTTGACGTCATCGGCCGGATCGACGTGGACCACCATCGTCACGTCGTCGATGTGCAGGCCGCGGGCGGCGACGTCGGTCGCGACGAGCACCGGATAGGCGCCCTCGCGGAAGCCGGCGAGCACGTTGGTGCGCAGGCCCTGCTGCTTGTTGCCGTGCAGCGCCGCGGCACGCACGCCCACCTCGACGAGCTCCTGGGCGACGCGCTCGGCGCCGAGCTGGGTGCGGGTGAACATCAGGGTGCGGCCCTTCCGGGCGGCGAGCTGGGCGGTGACCTCGCGCTTCGCGGCAGGGGAGATCGCGAGCACCTCGTGGGTCATGGTCTTCACAGCCGCGGCGACGGGGGTGGTCTCGTGGCTGATCGGATCCACGAGGAAGCTGTCCACGAGCTCCTCGACCTGGCCGTCGAGCGTCGCGGAGAACAGCATCTTCTGGGTGCCCATCGTGGTCGCGGCGAGGATGTCGCGCACCGCCGGCAGGAACCCGAGGTCGGCCATGTGATCGGCCTCGTCGATCACGGTGGTCTCGACGAGGTCGAGCTGGAGCGCGCCGCGCTCGGCGAGGTCGATGAGCCGTCCCGGAGTGGCGACCACGATCGCGACGCCGCGGGCGACCGCCTCGGCCTGCTTCTCGATGTTCATGCCGCCGGCGACCAGCTGGGCCCGCAGCCCCACCGCGCGCGCGAAGGGATGGATGGTGTCGACCACCTGCACCGCGAGCTCGCGGGTGGGCACCAGCACGACGCCGAGCGGGCGCCGACGGTGCTGCTTGCGCCCCCGGAACCGGCTGGTCATGGCGAGGGTGAAGGCGAGGGTCTTGCCGGATCCGGTCTCTGCCCGGGCCAGGACGTCGCGTCCGGCGAGGGCGTCGGGAAGGATCGCGGCCTGGATCTCGAAGGCGCGCGAGAGTCCCTGCTCGGCGAGCACGCCGAGCAGCTCGTCCGGCAGCGCCATGTCCTCGAAGCGCTCGGAGCTGTGCGCCGAGCGGCGGCGGGCCTTGGGCATGGTGATCCTCCTGACGAAGCGGGCAGTGTCCATCATCGCGCATGGACGGGGCGTGGGAGACTGGTCCTGATGATGCGCACTCTCATGACCTCGAAGATCCACCGGGCCACGGTCACGCAGGCTGACCTGCACTACGTCGGTTCGGTGACGATCGATGCCGACCTCGTCGAGGCCGCGGGCCTGGTCGAGCACGAGCAGGTCACCATCGCCGACATCACCTCCGGCGCCCGGCTCGTCACCTATGTGATCGCCGGCGAGCGCGGCAGCGGTGTGATCGGGATCAACGGCGCGGCCGCCCACCTCGTCAGCCCCGGCGACCTGGTGATCATCATGGCCTATGGGCAGCTCGAGGCCGCCGAGATCCCCGGGCACCACCCGCGCGTGGTGCACGTCGACGGCGAGAACCGCATCGTCGCGATCGGCGACGACGGCGCCGAGCCGGTCCCCGGCATGCCCGATCAGATCAACGGCCGCACGAGCGTCGGCCGGCACTGAGCCCCCGCGGGCGTCCGCGCGAGACGTCATCGAGCAGAGCGCTCCTGGACCGAACGGTCCGGGAGCGCTCTGCCGTCGGGCGCGGCTCAGCGCCCTCCCGGGCGGCTCAGAGCTCGAGCCCCAGCACGTGCGCGTCGTTGATCGCATCGCCCACCTTGCGCGGAGCGACGCAGTCGCCGACGGCACGGACGCTCAGCCCCTGCGCCTCGAGCGCCTCGACCTGTGCGGTCGCCGGGCGCAGGCCGAAGGCGGCGATGACGGTGTCCGCGGGGAGGACCCGCTCGCCGTCGGCCGTCGCGACGCGCACCCCGTCGTCGGTGACCTCCTGCACGGTCGTCGAGGTGAGCAGCTCGACGCCGGTCTCCTCGAGGCGGCGCAGGAGCGAGGTGCGGTTGAGCATCAGCATGTCGCGCGCGATCTCGTCGGCCGCCTCGACGACGGTCACCCGGTGGCCGTCCTGGGCCAGCTCGAGCGCGGCATCGGCGCCGGAGAGCCCGCCGCCGCATACCACGACGCGGTCGCCGACGGGCGCGCCCTCGTGGAACGCGAGCACGTCCAGCACGTCCTCGCGGTCGAGCCCGCCGATGCTCGCGGGGAGCAGGGCGGTGGTGCCGACGGCGACGACGACCTCGTCGGTCTCGGCGAGCCGCGGATCGTCCGGCTCGACCCGCTCCCCGAGGTGGAGCCGCACGGTGTCGAGCTGGGCGAACTGTTCCTCCCACCATGGGATCATGCGGCGCAGCTCGCGCTTGAAGTCGGGGGTCGCGGCGGGCAGCAGCACGCCGCCGATCCGCTCCCGCTGCTCGTAGACGTCGACCCGGTGGCCGCGGGCGCCGGCGACGCGGGCGAGCTCGAGTCCCGCGGGGCCGGCGCCGAGGACGGCGATCCGGCGCGGGGCGTCGGTGGGCTCGATGACCCGCACGCCCTCGTAGCCGACCTCGGGGTTCACGGCGCAGCCGATGGCCTTGCCGAAGAACGCGTTGCCGGTGCACAGCTGGTTGCAGCGGATGCAGGGGCGGACGTCCTGGGGGCGGCCGGCGCGGAGCTTGCGGACGATGTCGGGGTCGGCGATGAGCCCGCGGCCGATCGCGATGAGGTCCGCGTCGCCGCGGGCGAGGATCCGCTCGCCGTTCTCCGGGGTGATGTTGCCGCACGCGGCGACGGGGATCGTGAGCACGTCCTTGAGGCGTTGGGCGGCGGAGACCATGCAGTCGTCGCCCAGGTAGTAGGGCGGGAACACGTAGTCCATCGCCTCGTAGGAGCCGTCGTCCGCGAGGATCATGTCGAGTCCCGCGGCCTCGAGCTCGACGACCAGCTGCTGGGTCTCCTGCCAGGTGCGGCCTCCCGGGAAGCGGTGGTCGACGGAGATGCGGAAGGACACGACGACGCCTGGGGCGTTCTCCCTGACGGCCCGCAGGCACTCGACGGCGAAGCGGGCCCGGTTCGCGGGGCTGCCGCCGTACTCGTCGGTGCGGGAGTTCCACACCGAGGACATGAACTGGTCGATGAGGTAGCCGGTGTGGCCATGGAGGTCGATCACGTCGAATCCGGCCTCGAAGGCGCGGCGGGCGGCCTCCCCGGTGCGCTGCACGATGAGGCGGATCTCCTCGGTCCTCAGCGCCCGGCAGGTCCGCGAGGGGTCGAAGAAGTACGGGTTCTCGCTCGAGGAGACAGGCTCCATGCCCATCTGGTCGTAGTACTGGTTGTTGCGGCCGAGGCCTGGGGTGAGCTGGAGGGCGGCGAGCCCGCCGGCGGCGTGGACCGCGTCGGCGATGCCGCGCAGCCCCGGGGTGTGCTCGTCGGTGTCGGCGCGGGCGAGGCCGGGGGCGATCGGCTCGAGATCGGACTGCAGGAAGTTCACGCCGGTCATCACGAGCGCGGTGCCGCCCGCGGCGCGGGCCGCGTAGTAAGCGGCCTCGCGCGGGGTGGAGCGGCCGTCCTCGGTGCCCATCTCCGTGCCCATCGGCGACATGATCACGCGGTTGGGGAGGGTGAGCGGCCCCACGCGGAGCGGCGCGAGCAGGTGCTCGAACGTCGGGTCGGCGGGGCGCTCGGGGGTGGGGGCTATGGTCGGGGCGGTCATCGGGGCTCCTCCTCGGGGTGTGGTGATGCTCCTCACGATAGGAACGCGCCGCCCGCGCCGATCCGGCGAAGGTCCCCGCGCGGGAGGATGTCGCAGCCTCCGGGTGCTCCGAGGGGCGCGTCGCGGAGGCTCGCCGCGGGACCGGGACGGCGGAGCGGGCGTCCGAGTCCCGGTAGGGAAGCGTTCTCCCGCGGTGAACCGGATAGGATTTCGCGGGTGACCCGCACCCAGCCCCTCCGCCGCCGATGAGCGGGGTCCTCGCCGGGTTCTTCATCGTCTGGTCGATCATCGCGGTCGGGTGGATCGCCGGCCGCGCCGGGATCCTCGGGCCGCACGGCCGCTACGTGCTGAACCGCTCGACCTTCTTCCTCTGCTCCCCCGCGCTCGTGCTCGTGGGCCTGCTCGACTCGGACCTCGAGGAGATCTTCTCGGCGCCGATGGCGGTCGCCGGCATCTCGGGGCTGACGACCGGCGCGCTGCTGATGCTCGTGCTGCGGCTGACCACGAAGCGGCGCGGCGCGGAGCTCGTGGTCACGGCGATCAGCGGCTCGGTGGTCAACGGCGCGAACATGGGTTTCCCGATCGCGGCGTACGTGCTCGGCGACATCTCGCACGCCCTCCCCGTGATCCTCTTCCAGCAGGCGATCTACACGCCGCTGTACCTCTTCGCCCTGCATCACGTGACCCGGAAGGGCTCGATGGGCCCCACCGGGATCCTGCGCAGCATCAGCGCGAACCCGACCATCATCGCGGCGGCCGTCGGCGTGGCCCTCGCCCTGCTGCATGTGCGGGTCCCGCAGGTGGTCCTCGATCCGTTCCAGTCGCTCGGCGACATGGCGATCCCCGCGATGCTGCTCGCCTACGGCCTGTCGCTGCACGGCTCGAAGCCGCTCGCGAAGGCCGACGGCTATCGCGGCCTGATCGCGCTCGCCTCCGGCGCGAAGCTGCTCGCGATGCCCGTCATCGCGCTCGGCGTGGGCCTGCTGCTGGGCCTTCAGGGGCACAGCCTCTACGAGGTGGTCGTCATGGCCGCGCTGCCGACGGCGCAGAACGTCTTCGTCGCCGCCTCCCGGTATCGCGCGGCGGAGAATCTCGCTCGCGACACGGTGCTGATCACG
This sequence comes from Brachybacterium sp. J144, assembly GCF_036321705.1. Taxonomy (NCBI): domain Bacteria; kingdom Bacillati; phylum Actinomycetota; class Actinomycetes; order Micrococcales; family Dermabacteraceae; genus Brachybacterium; species Brachybacterium sp. J144. Next base: position 268,149 of record NZ_JAZDCG010000001.1, on the reverse strand, counting down.
ACGATCGGCACCGTGGTGGTGCTGCTGCTGATCGCCGGCGTCGCCGGCATCTGAGCGGGCGCGCCGCGCCCCCTCGCGATTCCCACGTGGACGTCGTCGCGTCCGACGCGTCTCGACACGCGTCCGCATGCGCGCGCGCACCATTGCATTAGTCCATCGTTGTGAGTAACCTCCGTCACAGGGTTCGGCCGTCCCGTGATCGCGGGCGGCCGGGGGCCGGTCGGCCCTGATCCCTCCACCGCACCAACGAGGGTGCGGCGGCCCAGCGAAGGGAGAGCGATGAGCGCGAGCAACGCCGTCGCGACGGGCGGACCGGGCACTCCGGGCACCGCAGCCGTCGGCGACCAGAGCACAGGGACGGGGGCGCGGGCCCCCTCCGGAGGCGGGCGGCCCAAGCGCCGGCCCCTCACCGGACGGGAGAAGCGCAACCTCCGCAACGGACTGCTGTTCATCTCGCCGTGGATCATCGGCGTCGCAGTGTTCGTGATCTATCCGCTGATCTACTCCTTCGTGATCAGCCTCACCCAGTACTCCGGGATGCAGACGCCGACCTTCATCGGCCTGCAGAACTACATCTCGGCCTTCATGGACCCGATGGTCCGCACCTCGGTCGGCAACACCGTCTACTACATGCTGCTGGCCGTGCCGGTGGGCATGGTCGTGGCCCTGCTGCTCGCGATCGCGATGAACCGCAACGTGCGGGAGGTGGCGATCTACCGGACGCTGCTGTACCTGCCCTCGCTCATCCCGATGTTCGCCATGTCGTTCATCTTCATCGTCTTCGTCAACCCGCAGTTCGGCATCGTCAACCAGTTCCTGGGCCTGTTCGGCATGCCCGACACGAACCTGCTGGGCGAGCCGCGGTACGCGAAGATCGTGATGATCGTGATGGCCCAGCTGGGTGCGGGCAACGCCGCCCTGATCTACCTCGCGGGCCTGCGCAACATCCCCGACACCCTCTACGAGGCGGCCCGCATCGACGGCGCCTCCCGCTTCCGTCAGTTCACCGCGATCACGCTGCCGCTGCTCACCCCGACGATCCTGTTCAACCTGATCACAGGTGTCTCCGGCGCGATGATGGTGTTCACCGAGGCCTACATCATGACCAACGGCGGTCCCGACAACTCGACGCTGTTCTACATGCTGTACCTCTACCGGAACGCCTTCTCCTACGGCCAGCTCGGCTTCGCCTCGGCGCTCGCGGTGCTGCTGTTCCTGTTCGGCATGGTGCTCGCCGGACTCATCTACTGGCTCTCCCGCCGGTTCGTGAACTACGACGTCTCGGCCGGCTGAGGAGGACCCCGACATGGCCATCAACACCGTCAGCACCGGAACGCAGAACCTCGGCTCCGGTGCCCCGCTCAAGTCCCGCTCGAACTACGGGCGCAACCCCGACGGCTCGCGGCCCAGCGCGCTCAGCGCCTGGATCTCGCGCCTCGTGATGCTCATCGTGCTGCTGCTCTTCTCGCTGCCGCTCTACTGGATGCTCATCTCGGCGCTGAAGACCCCCGAGGAGCTCGCGCAGTTCCCGCCCACGCTGTTCCCCACGGAGCTGCGCTGGCAGAACTTCTCCGACGCCGTCACGATCATGCCGTTCTGGACCTTCTTCCGGAACACCGCCTTCATCACGATCTGCGTGGTCGTCTTCAGCGTCGTCTCGAACTTCATCGTCGCCTACGGCTTCGCCTGCATCGACTGGCCGGGACGCAACAAGGTCTTCTTCATCGTCCTCGCGACCCTGTTCCTCCCCTTCCCCGTGACCCTGATCCCCATGTTCGACATGTGGGCCGGCCTGGGCTTCGTGAACACCTTCGTCCCGCTCATCGCCCCGGCACTCTTCGCCGGCGGGTTCTTCACCTTCCTGCTGCGGCAGTTCATGCTGCAGACCCCGCGCGACATGCTCGACGCGGCCCGGGTGGACGGCGCGAGCGAATGGACGATCGCCTGGCGGATCGTGTTCCCGACGGCCCGTCCCGCGGTGACCGTGATCGCGATCTTCTCCGCCGTCGGCACCTGGAACGACTTCATGGGCCCGCTGATCTACCTGCAGGACCAGAGCAAGCAGACGCTCTCCATCGGTATGCAGGTGTTCCGCTCCGTGAACTCGCAGGACATCCAGTTCAACCTGCTCATGGCCGCGTCCTTCCTGGTGCTGCTGCCGCTGGTCATCCTGTTCTTCCTCTTCCAGCGCTACTTCATCAGCGGCATCACCCTCGGAGGTTTCAAGTGATCGATCGTCGAACCCTGCTGAAGGCACTCGGTGCGGGCGCGTCCGTCACGGTCGCAGGCGGTTCCATCGTGGGCTGCACGAATCGTCCCGTCGGCGAGGAGCGTGATCCGAACACGGTGCGTGTCTGGGGTATCTGGGCCTCGGACGCCGAGAAGGAGGCCCAGGTCGTCGAGGCCTTCACGGAGCAGAACCCCGACGTGAAGGTCGAGATCTCCCAGGTTCCGTCCAACGGTCAGGGCGACGCCTCCAGCGTCATCACCGCCGTGCGCGGACGCACCGGCCCGGACGTCTACTTCATGGACCGGTTCAACGGCGCGCAGTTCGCCTCGCTCGGACTGCTCGAGCCGATCGATCCCCTGATCGAGGAGTACGAGGGGGTCTCGCCGGAGGAGTTCATGTCCGGCTGGGTCAAGTTCGCCACGGACGAGCTGTTCTACGACGGCCAGTACTACGGGCTGCCGATGGATACCGACACACGCGGCATGTACGTCAACATGGGCCTAGCCAAGGAGGCCGGGATCGACCCGAAGCTGCTCGATCCCGCGAACGGCCCGATGTCCTACGACCAGATGTGGGAGATCAACGACCAGTTCAACGTCCAGGACGAGCGCGGGACGTACGAGCGGGTCACCTGGATCCCCTGGGACGACCAGGCCTCGCTGCTGATGTGGGCGATGGCCAACGATGTGCCGATGTTCTCCAACGAGACCTGCCACGTGCTGCTGGACTCCCAGGAGATGCTCGACGTCGCCACCATGTATGAGGGCTGGATCGAGCGTCTGGACTTCCCGCGCCTGGACGCCTTCAAGGCGACGTACCAGCCGCCGAACGCCCCGCCCACCCAGACGTCCTTCTTCTCGGACCGGCAGCTGTTCCAGATCACCGGGCCCTGGGGGGTGCAGGGCCAGGCGGACTACAAGCCGGACATGGAGTACTCGGTCACCCACCTGCCCGTCCCGAACGAGGGCGACGACCCGTTCACCTGGGCCGGCGGCTTCGCACTGACGATGCCCAAGGGGGCGAGCATGTCCGAAGCGGCGTGGAAGTTCTTCACGTTCTACGCGGGCTACGAGGGACAGAAGATCATGATGCCGCAGATCAGCCGCATTCCCACGAACATCGAGACGGTCAAGGATCCCGAGGGCTGGAACAAGGACATCGCCTTCTTCGTGGAGCTGATGGCCTACGCCAAGTCCCGTCCCCCGCTGCCGGTCGGCACCAAGCTGTGGGACGCGATGTTCACGATGCAGGGCAGCCTCAACCAGCAGTCCGACACCCCTGAGAACCTGGTCAAGGAGGCCCAGCAGTACGTGGATCCGACGATGCAGCAGTTCTGCCCGATCACCCTCCCGGAGGGCTTCGGGGAGCCGGATCCGAACTTCGACATCTCCGACGTCGGCACCACCTGACGCGCCCCCGGTCACCGCGCCCCGGTCGCCCCCGCGTGGGGAGGCCGGGGCGCTGTACCATGACCGGGTGACTCACCGGCAGCTGCTTATGCGGCCGCGTCGGCCAGAGCCCGCGCCCGGACCGCTCCTCTGAGCGACCGGCCGCCCGCGGGCACCGACGCGGCTCCCCTCGCCTGCGCGAGGGTTTTTTCATGTCACGACCGACCCGCGGCCGCCGCCCCTCGGAGAACAGCCGCATCGACCCTGTGGAGGACGAACACCCATGAGCGAGGCCCCCTACCGCTACACCGCCGCGCTGGCCGACGAGATCGAGCGCCGCTGGCAGCGGCGCTGGGACGAGGAGGGCACCTTCCACGCCGACAACCCCGTCGGCGCGCTGCACGACGGCGCGGAGTCCGCGGCTCCGGCCGACGCGAGCGCCAAGTCGTACATCATGGACATGTTCCCGTATCCCTCGGGCTCGGGGCTCCACGTCGGCCACCCGCTGGGCTACATCGCGACGGACGTCGTGGCCCGCCACCACCGCATGCTGGGCCGCAACGTGCTGTACACGATGGGGTACGACGCCTTCGGCCTGCCCGCCGAGCAGTACGCCGTCCAGACCGGGACCCACCCGCGGGTGACCACCGAGGCGAACGTCGCGAACATGCGCCGCCAGCTGCACCGCCTGGGCCTGTCCCATGACGCCCGCCGCTCGCTCGCCACCACCGACCCGGCCTTCGTGAAGTGGACGCAGTGGATCTTCCTGCGCATCTTCGATTCCTGGTACGACCCGGAGGCCCCCAACGCCGACGGCGTGACCGGCCGCGCCCGTCCCATCGCCGAGCTGCGCGAGGAGCTGCGCACCGGCGCCGTCGATCCCTTCGCGCTCGCCGCGCGCCAGGGCCTGGAGCTGCCCGAGGAGTGGGCCGGCCGCTCGGCCGCGGAGGTCCCCGCCGCGAGCGACGCGGAGATCTCGCGCCTGGCCGACGCCTTCCGCCTGACCTACATCTCCGAGACCCCGGTGAACTGGTGCCCGGGCCTCGGCACGGTGCTGGCCAACGAGGAGGTCACGGCCGACGGCCGCTCCGAGCGCGGGAACTTCCCCGTGTTCACGCGGCGCCTGCGACAGTGGAACATGCGCATCACCGCCTATGCGGACCGTCTGATCGACGACCTGGACCGCGTGGACTGGCCCGAGTCGATCCGCGCCATGCAGCGCAACTGGATCGGCCGCTCCGAGGGCGCCGAGGTCCGCTTCGCCCTCGCCGGCTCCGCGGAGGGCTCCTTCGACGTCTTCACCACCCGCGTGGACACCCTGTTCGGCGCGACTTTCACCGTCCTGTCCCCCGAGCACCCCCTGCTCGAGGACACCTCCGCCCTGCCCGCAGCCTGGCCCGAGAGCACGAAGGACGCCTGGACCGGCGGCGCCGCGACCCCCCGCGAGGCCGTCACCGCCTACCAGGAGCGCGCCGCGGCGCTGGGCGCCGAGGAGCGCACCGCCGAGGACCGCGAGAAGACCGGCGTGTTCACCGGCTGGTTCGCGGTGAACCCCATGGACGGCCGCGAGATCCCGGTGTTCACCGCCGACTACGTGCTGACCGGCTACGGCACCGGCGCGATCATGGCCGTGCCCGCCGAGGACGAGCGCGACTTCGCCTTCGCCGAGCGCTTCGAGCTGCCGGTCATCCGCACCGTGCGCCCGCCCGAGGACTTCGCCGGCGGCGCCTGGACCGGCGACGGCGAGAAGATCAACTCCGCCTCCGCCGATCTGGACCTGAACGGCCTCGGCAAGGAGGAGGCCAAGGCCCGGGCGACCACCTTCGCGACCGAGCGCGGCTTCGGCCGGGCCCGGACCACCTACCGCCTGCGCGACTGGCTGTTCTCGCGCCAGCGCTACTGGGGCGAGCCCTTCCCGATCGTCTACGACCCCGCGGATCCGCAGACCCCGATCCCGCTGCCGGAGTCGCTGCTGCCCGTGGACCTGCCGGAGGTCGCGGACTTCTCCCCGAAGACCTTCGACCCCGAGGACCGCGACACCGAGCCGCAGACCCCGCTGTCCCGGGCGGAGGACTGGGTGGAGGTCGAGCTCGACCTCGGCGAGGGCCCGAAGACCTACCTGCGCGAGACCAACACGATGCCGCAGTGGGCGGGCTCCTCCTGGTACCACCTGCGCTACATCGACCCCACCGAGGACTCGGTCCTGGTGCGGCCCGAGAACGAGGAGTACTGGCTCGGCCCGCAGGGCGAGGGCGCGGTCGGCGGCGTCGACCTGTACGTCGGCGGCGTCGAGCACGCCGTGCTGCACCTGCTGTACGCGCGCTTCTGGCACAAGGTGCTCTTCGACCGCGGTGACGTCTCGAGCCAGGAGCCCTTCCACCGCCTGTTCAACCAGGGCTACATCCAGGCCTTCGCCTACACCGACTCCCGCGGGGTGCACGTGCCCGCGGAGGAGGTCGTCGCGGAGGAGGACGGCACCTTCACCTACCGGGGCGAGCCGGTCACCCAGGAGTACGGGAAGATGGGCAAGTCGCTGAAGAACTCGGTGACCCCGGACGACATGTACGAGGAGTACGGGGCGGACACGCTGCGCGTCTACGAGATGTCGATGGGCCCGCTGGACCTGTCCCGTCCGTGGGAGACCCGCTCCGTGGTCGGCTCGCAGCGCTTCCTGCAGCGGCTGTGGCGCCTCGTGGTCGACGAGGAGAGCGGCGAGCTGCTGGTCTCCGAGGATCCCGCGGACCGCGACACCCTGCGGGCCACCCATCGGGCGATCGACGGCGTGGGCCGGGACATGGCCGGCATGCAGTTCAACACCGCCATCGCCAAGCTGATCGAGCTGGTCAACCACCTCACCAAGGCGGGCGTCTCCCCGCGCGGGGCGATCGAGCCGCTCGTGCTGATGGTCGCCCCGCTCGCCCCGCACCTCGCGGAGGAGCTGTGGGCGCGGCTCGGCCACACGGGCGGCATCTCGCGCGAGCCCTTCCCGACCGCGGACCCGGAGCTGCTGAAGGCCGACGCGGTCACCTGCGTGGTGCAGGTGAAGGGCAAGGTGCGCCACCGCGTCGAGGTCGATCCGGAGATCTCCGAGGCGGACCTCGAGGCACTGGTCCTGGCCGAGCCGCGGGTGCAGGAGCTGCTCGAGGGGCAGACGGTGCGCAAGGTCATCGTCCGCGCCCCGAAGATCGTCAACATCGTCGTGTGAGTCGCTGACCTGCACCGACGCACCTGAATCCGTCCTCCGCGACGGGTGACCGGCCGGGCCCGGGACCGAGGGGTCCCGGGCCCGTCGGCATGTCGGCGGGGCGGGACGCCGAGCGCGCGGAACCGTTCCTCCCCAATGCCCCGGTATCCACAACGGCGGGAGACGGGCGGACACGCAGCCGTCCCGGCTCCTACGGTCGCGACATGACCAGCATCTGGGGATCCGATCCCACCGCCATGGACGAACTCGCCGAGACCATCCTCGAGAGGGCCGAGCAGCTGCGCGAGTTGTTCGAGCGACTTCGCGAGCGCACCGCCGCCCTCCGCTGGGAGGGCCCTGATGCCGAGGCCCATCGCGCGCGCTTCGGCAAGGTCGACGGCGATCTCCTCGCCGCCTGCCGAGCGCTCGACGCGAGGGGTGCGCAGATCCAGGACGAGGCCGCTGAGCAGGAGCGGGCCTCCGCCGCCGACGGCGCCGGCGACCCGCTCGCGGGCGTCCGCGCCGGTTTCCCGCCGCGGGGCGGGAGCATCCCGCCGTCGCCCCCGGGCTCGAATCCCTTCGTGCCGGAGGTCGGCGGGCCGATGGCCCATCCCGACCCGGTCGGGCTCTTCCGCGACCTTGAGGACCGGGTGCAGGAGTACGAGGCGGAGCACGGGCCGCTCGGTCCCCTGGTCGGAGGGCCCTTCGCGGCACCTCTCGACCCGGGGGCGCTGCACGGCGCCTACGGTCCGGGCGAGCTCCCCGAGGGCGAGTCGTTCGCCCCCGACGGGAGCCGGCTCGAGGAGGCGGAGGCCGATCGCCGTCTGTGGCTGAGCAAGATCCCGGTGGTCGGCGACGTCGCCTCCCTGCCGACGTTCTACGAGGCGGGAGAGGGGTACTACGACGCGGCCCGTCATCGGATGGAGGAGGCGGGGCTCGGCGGCTACACCGGGGGCATCTCGCTGGTGCAGATCGGGCACGATCTCGGCGGCGCCGCCCTCGGCGAGCGCTCGATGCTCGCCCAGTACATCGACGGGGTGGACCGCGGGATCGCCAACGTCTCCCAGACCACGGCGGACGTCTCCACGGCGATCGGCGACCGGGACCTCGGGGGCGTGGTGCGTGCGGTCGAGCGGGGCGGCTTCCGCCACGCGGAGATCGCGCTGGACACCGTCACCGCGAATCCCGTCCCCTCCGCGGTGGAGGCCGTGGCCGCCTCGAGCGGGCACCTCGCGGAGGGGATCGCACCGTTCAGCCCCGAGACCTCCGCCCGCCTCGAGCAGTTCGAGCAGAGCACCATGGCGCGGCTCGAGCGGGACGAGGCGCGCTGGCAGGCCGCGATCGATGCCGAGACCTGGTACGACCGACGCCGCTCCGCGGTGCGGATGCCCTGGGATCCCCGGTGATCCGCACCGCGGCCGCGGCGTCGATCGGCGAGGATCAGTCCTCGTCGCCCGGTGCCTCCGGAGCGGGCGGGGCCGGCTCGGCGGACGGGGCGGGCTCGGCGGCCTGCGGCTGCTCGGCGGAAAGCGCCTCGCCCTCTGCTCCCGGCTCGCCCTCGCCGACCACGTCGAGCCGCAGCCCGCTGCGGTCCTCCGCGACGGTGACGCGCACGAGCTCGCCGTCATGGACGGCACCGCGCAGGATGAGCCGGGCGAGGGCGTCGCCGATCTCCTTCTGCACGAGCCGCTTGAGGGGGCGCGCCCCGTACAGCGGGTCGAAGCCGGCCTCGGCGAGCCAGGCGGTCGCCGCCCCGTCGACCTCGAGCCGGATCCGACGATCGCTCAGCCGCCCGGCCACCTCCTGGATCTGCAGCGTGACGATCGAGGAGAGCTGCTCGCGCGAGAGCGACTCGAACATCACCACGTCATCCAGGCGGTTGAGGAACTCGGGCTTGAAGGAGGCCCGCACCACCTGCATCACCTTCTCGTGCTTCTCCGCCTCCCCGAGCTGCGGGTCCTGCAGGAGATGCGCCCCGAGGTTGGAGGTCAGGATGAGGATCGAGGAGCGGAAGTCCACGGTCCGCCCCTGGCCGTCGGTGAGGCGGCCGTCGTCGAGCACCTGCAGCAGCACGTCGAAGACATCGGGGTGCGCCTTCTCGATCTCGTCCAGCAGCACCACCGAGTAGGGCCGGCGCCGGACCGCCTCGGTCAGCTGGCCGCCCTCGTCGTAGCCGACGTATCCCGGAGGCGCTCCGACCAGTCGGGAGACGGTGTGCTTCTCGCCGTACTCCGACATGTCGATGCGGACCATCGCCCGCTCGTCGTCGAAGAGGAAGTCGGCGAGCGCCTTGGCGAGCTCGGTCTTGCCCACGCCCGTCGGGCCCAGGAACAGGAAGGAGCCGGTGGGCCGGTTCGGGTCGGCGATCCCCGCCCGGGCCCGCCGCACCGCATCGGAGACCTCCTGGACGGCGCGCCGCTGACCGATCAGCCGCTGCCCGATGATGTCCTCCATCTCGAGCAGCTTCTCGCTCTCGGCCTGCAGGAGCCGACCGGCGGGGATGCCGGTCCAGCTGCCGACCACGTCGGCGATGTCATCGGGCCCCACGCGCTCGGAGACCAGCGGCCGCGATTGCTCCGAGGCGCCGGCGGCCTCGTCCTCCTCGGCCTCGACGAGCTGCGCCTTGAGCGCGGGGATGTCGCCGTAGAGGATCTTCGAGGCCGCGGTCAGATCGCCCTCGCGCTGGGCGCGGTCGGCCTGCATGCGCAGCTGCTCGAGCTGCGCCTTGAGATCGCCCACGAGGTTCAGCCCGGCCTTCTCCCGCTCCCAGCGGGCGGAGAGCTCGGTCATCGCCTCGGTGCGGTCGGCGAGCTGGGCGCGCACCGACTCCAGCTGCGCCACGCTGCCGGGGTCGTCGCTGCCGGCGAGCGCCAGCTCCTCCATCTTCAACCGGTCCACCTGACGGCGCAGGATGTCGAGCTGCTCCGGCGAGGAGTCCAGCTCCATGCGCTGCCGGGACGCCGCCTCGTCGACCAGGTCGATGGCCTTGTCCGGCAGCTGGCGCCCGGAGATGTAGCGGTTGGAGAGGGTCGCGGCGGCGACCAGCGCCGCATCGGTGATGGAGACCTTGTGGTGCGCCTCGTACTTGTCCTTGAGGCCGCGCAGGATCGTGATGGTGTCCTCGACGCTCGGCTCCCCCACGAAGACCTGCTGGAAGCGGCGCTCGAGCGCGGGATCCTTCTCGATGTTCTCGCGGTACTCGTCGAGCGTGGTCGCGCCGACCATCCGCAGCTCGCCGCGGGCGAGCATGGGCTTGAGCATGTTGCCGGCGTCCATCGCGCCGTCGCCCGAGCCGCCGGCCCCGACCACGGTGTGCAGCTCGTCGATGAAGGTGATGATCTGCCCGTTGCTGGTGCGGATCTCGTCGAGCACCGCCTTCATCCGCTCCTCGAACTCGCCGCGGTACTTGGATCCCGCGACCATCGAGGAGAGGTCGAGCGAGATCAGGCGCTTGCCCCGCAGGGAGTCGGGGACGTCCCCGGCCACGATGCGCTGGGCGAGCCCCTCGACGACGGCGGTCTTGCCGACCCCCGGCTCGCCGATCAGCACGGGGTTGTTCTTGGTGCGCCGGCTCAGCACCTGGATCACGCGGCGGATCTCGGCGTCGCGACCGATCACCGGGTCGAGGCGGCCCTCGCGGGCCTGCTCGGTGAGGTCGATGCCGAACTTCTCGAGGCTCTGGAAGGTGCCCTCGGGGTTCTGGGAGTCCATCTGGTTCATGCGGTCATCTCCTGGGGAAAGGCGGGTCACGGCATCGCGGAGGGCGGCGGGGCTCGCGCCGAGGGAGCCCAGCAGGCGGGCGGCGGCGTCCTTGCCGAGCGCGATGCCGATCATCAGGTGCTCGGTGGACAGGTAGGTGCGTCCGGCCCGGTCGGCCTCGTGGCGCGCGGCCTCGAGGGCGTCGAACCCGGTGCCGACGAAGGTGGGCGAGGCCGTGGTCGAGCCGCTGACCCGCGGGAGGTCGGCGATCGCGGACTCGGCGCGGGCGAGGACCTGCGCGGGATCGGCGCCGACCTCCTCGAGGGCGGCACGGCCGATGCCGTCGGCCTGCGCGGTCAGGGCCCACAGCAGGTGCAGCGAGCTGATCTGGGGGTTGCCGAGCTCGACGGCTCTCTGGGCGGCCGCGGTCACGGCCTCCTGCGAACGGTGGGTGAACTGGAACTCCACGGCGCTCCTTCCTCGACGGTGCGGTCCTGTGCGGGGACGGCAGTCCTGCCGGCGGGGTGCCGGGGACCGGTCCGGAGGCCCCGGGTCCGGTCGCCTCCCGGTCCCTGCAACGACCCCAGAGTTGAGTCTATTCCGCTCAACCTCGGGCGGTTCGCCCGTCGGCCCGCGCACTGCGCCCCGCCGCGCCGGGCGGACCTCCCGACCTGCGCCGACCGCAGCCGGCCTCCTCCCTGGTGCCGTGGATCACGGATGGCGACCTCCCGGCCTGTAGCATCGCACCGGAGCCCGGTGCGTGTCGTGTGGGGGTGCACTACGCCGACCTCGTCCCCGGGATCATCCCTGACCTGCTCGACGTCGAAACCGAGGCCCTCATGTCCCAGTCCCCGTACCCGCCGCAGGGCGGCCAGTACATGCCCAACGGCCGGCCCCGGCCCGGCGCGACATCGTCGGCCCCCGGCGCGCCGTCCTTCCAGTCCCAGCCGCGCTACGTCGACTACGGCAACCCGCGCGCCTACGACACCTCGGTGCGCCCCGCCTCGGGGCTGACCGCCGCCCGCTTCGCTCCGGCGCAGATCCAGCGACCCCAGCAGGCCCAGCCGCAGTCCGCCTGGGCCACCCAGACCCGCCGCGTCCAGGAGGTCGCCCAGGCGCCGGTGCAGCCGCCGGCGACCTCGATCGTGGTGTGGCTGGCGCTCGTGATCCTCGGCTTCCTCGCCCTGGTCGTGCTCGGCTACTTCTTCCTCCAGTTCGTCGTCGGCTCGAGCTCGAACCCGATCTGGTGGCCGATCAGCGCCTTTCTCGCCCTGATCTCGCTCGTGGTGATCCTGGGGATGATCCTCCTCGCCGATCGCTGGGACCCCCAGCCCATCCCGCTGCTGTTCATCGCGGTGTTCTGGGGTGCCGCGATCGCCGCGGGCCTGAGCTACATCTTCAACACGCTGAACAGCAACATCGTCTACACCGTCACGGGCAACGGGGAGCTCGCGAGCTGGGTCGGGGCGGTGATCAGCGCGCCGATCGTCGAGGAGCTCACCAAGGGCCTGGGCCTGCTGCTGCTGCTGATCCTCGCCCGCCGCTACTTCAACGGCCCGCTCGACGGCATGATCTACGGGACCCTTCTCGGCGCGGGCTTCGCCTTCACCGAGAACATCCTCTACTACACCCGCAGCGTGGAGTCCGGCGGCGAGATCGGCGTGCTGTTCACCTTCGTGCTGCGCGGCGTCCTGAACATCTTCGGTCACGCCATCTACACCTCGCTGACCGGTGTGACTGTGGGCTTCGTGGTCCGCAAGTGGGGCACCATCACCGGCTTCCTGGTGTTCCTGCCCGCGCTGATCCCCGGCATGCTGCTGCACGCCGCGTGGAACTTCTTCGCCTCCCTGGGCGGCGGCCTCGGCATGCTCGTGGTCATGTTCGGCGCCGAGATGCTGCTCTCCCTCGTCTGGCTGATCTTCATCGTGGTGCTCATCTGGGACGAGGCGCGGCTGACCAAGGTGCGCCTCGGCGACTACGCGAACCAGGGCTGGCTCACCCATGAGGAGGTCGCGATGCTCGCCACCTGGAAGGGACGTCGCGAGGGCAAGAACTGGGCGAGCCAGATCGGCGCCCGGAAGGTCATGAAGCGGTTCATCCGCGAGAGCGCGGATCTCGCCTCGATCCGCCAGCGGCTGCTCGCCGACGGCGCGAACCCGAAGGTGGTCGCGACCGAGTCGATGCTGCTGCAGCGCCTGACCGCCAACCGCCAGGAACTGCTCTCGCACTCCGGCTGAGCGCGCGGGCGACGAGGGCGGGCGCTCCGGGACGGATCCGACGGATCCCGATCGGGGTGCCCGCCCTCAGTCGTCCTCGAGGTCGTCCTCGAGCAGGCGCAGCCGCTCGTCGCGGCCGCGCAGCCGATCCAGGGCGCGACGCTCCCGCTTGGTGGGACGCCCGCTGCCTCGGTCACGGCGGGGCGGCGCCGCGGCGAGCTGCGGGGGCGGCTCGGGGCTGTGGTCCTCGTAGGCGGTGCGGGCCACGGGCGCCCCGACCCGCTTGACGAGGATCGTCGTGACCACCATGATCCGCTCCCGGCCCGCGGAGCGGATCCGCAGCTCGTCCCCGACGACGATGCGCTGAGCGGCCTTGACCGGCTCGCCGTTGCGGCGCACGTGCCCGGCGCGGCAGGTGGCCGTCGCCGCGGAGCGGGTGGGCATCAGCCGGGCGCTCCACAGCCAGACGTCCAGGCGCACCGACGACGGCCCGGTCGCCCCGGGAGGGGGCAGCGGCCGGGAGGCGTCCGCCTCGGAGGTCGTCCCGTCCCCGGTCATGCGTCGACGGGCTCGCGCACGAGCGGCCACGGGTCATGGGCCTCGAGCTGGGCCGCGAGCCGCAGCAGGAGCAGATCGTCCCCGGCGCGGGTCGCCCCGAGCAGCACCCCGAGCGGGAGCTCGACCCCGTCGATCCGCTCCCGGTGCAGCGGCACGGCGAGGGCGGCCCTGCCGGTCATGTTCCAGGTGCTCGTGAACGGGGTGAACGCGCGCTGCGCGTCGAAGTCGTCCTCGCCGCGGTCCAGCTGCAGGGTCTCGGGCAGGGCCGGCGGTCCGGCGAGCGCCGGCGAGAGGATCACGTCGAAGGGGGCGAAGGCCTCCCCGGTGCGACGCGCGAGCGACTGCACCCCGGAGAGGGCGAGGGCGAGCTCCGCCCCGGAGTATGCCCGCCCGCGCTCCCGCAGCCAACGGGTCAGCTCGAGCAGCTGCGCCTCCTGCTCCGCGGCGAGCGGCAGGGTCGCCGCGCCGACGGTCCACAGGGGCATGAACGGGGTCCACTCCTCGGCGGTGAACGGGGCGGGCACCTCGATCAGCTCGTGGCCGAGCTCGTGCAGCAGCCCCACCGCGCGGTCGACGCCGCGCAGCGCGGCGGGATGGATCACGGTCTCGGCGGCGAGCGGCTCGCGCAACACCCCGATCCGCAGCGGGCGCAGCGGGCCGCCGAGCCCGGCGAGATAGCCGCCGGGCTCCGGCCGGAGCGGAGCGGCGTCCCCCGGGAGCTGCTCGGCGATCACGTCGAGTCCGGCGGCGACGTCGGCGACGGTGCGGGCGAGAATCCCGTCGGTCACCAGCCCCATGCCCTCGGCGCCGAAGGGTCCGGGCGAGACGAGGCCGCGCGAGGGCTTCAGACCCAGCACGCCGCAGCAGGCGGCCGGGATCCGGACCGAGCCGCCCCCGTCGGAACCGTGCGCGATCGGGACGATGCCCGAGGCGACGGCGGCGCCCGCTCCCCCGCTGGATCCCCCGGCGGTGCGCCGCAGGTCCCAGGGGGTGCGCGCGGGGGCGCCGGTGGCGGGCTCGGTGTAGCAGGGCATCCCGAACTCGGGGGTGCTGGTCTTGCCGACGGTCAGGGTGCCGGCGTCGAGCAGCCGCTGGGCGACGCCGTCCGTGACCTCGGCGACCGTGCCGCGCAGGGCGAGGCTGCCCGCCTCGAAGGGCTCCCCCGCGATGCGGGAGAGGTCCTTGATCGGCAGAGGGACGCCCAGCAGCGGCCGCTCGGCCGCGAGCTCCTCGAGGCGGCCGTGGCGACGGGCGTCCTCGAGCTGGGCGGCGACCTCCTCCGCCTGGCGCCGGGTGAGGTCCTCGAGCACATGGGCGAAGGCCCCCACGCGCGCGCCGACGGAGCGGGCGCGCTCGAGCACGTCCTCGGCGAGCTCGCGCGCGTCGAGCTCCCCGCGACGCAGCGCGGCGGCGGTGCCGAGGGCCGAGAGCGGTGCGTCGGCGTCCGGTGCGGCGTCCGCGCTCATCGTCCGCCCCGGACGCCGAGATCCTCCCGGATCCGGTCGAGGATCCCCGGGACGGACTCCTGGATCTGCTCCCAGGCGGTCTCGAAGTCGCTCTCGTCCCCGTACCAGGGGTCGCGGATGCCGGTGTCCTCGACGGGCGCGGGCGCGAAGTCGCGCACCATGTGCAGGCGCCCCGCGAGGCCCGCGCCGCCGAGGCGGCGCAGCGGCTCGACGTGGTCGTGGTCCAGGGCGAGGACCAGATCGGCCTCGGCGAGCTCCTGCGCGTCGATCGCCCGGGCCCGGTGGGCGGAGGCGTCGAGCCCGTGGCGGGCCAGCAGCGCTCCCGCCCGGGGATCGACGGGATTGCCCTCCTCCCAGCCGGTCGTGCCGGCGGAGGCGACCTCCACCCGGTCCTCGAGGCCGGCGTCCCGGGCGGCGGCGCGGAGGGCGTGCTCGGCCAGGGGGGAACGGCAGATGTTGCCGGTGCAGACGGTGAGGACGCGATAGGTCACGGGGTCTCCAGCAGGTCGGCGTACTCGGGGTGGCGCTCGATCCATCCGCGCACGAACCAGCAGGTGGCCCGGACGCGGAGGCCCTGCGCACGGATGTCGTCGAGGGCGAAGCGCACCAGGGAGGAGCCGAGGCCGCGGCCCGAGCGGGCCGGCGTGACGACGGTCGAGCGCAGATCGCGGAGGATCGGCGGCGCCGGATCCCGGGCGCTCCCCGGCGCGGCGGCGGCCGCGGGCGGATGCTCGTCCTCGTAGTAGAGGACGGCCACCACCTCCTCGCCGTCGAGCGCCTGGTACCGATCACGGTCGTCGTCGTGGAGCAGGCGCACCGCGCCCGGAGCCGGGGAGGTCCCATCCATGCCGGTCACGGTACACTGCCGCTCATGCCCGCGCCCCTGATCTGGCACATCACCGAGCTGGCCGCCTGGGAGGCGGCCGCACGGACGGGCATCTACACCCAGGCGACCCGGGGACGCGACCTCTCGGAGGTCGGCTACATCCACGCGTCCTGGCCCGAGCAGGTCTCCGGGGTCGCCAAGCGCGTGTACCCGGACCGCCCCGCGGACCTCGTGATCCTGGAGATCGACGTGGCGCGGGTCGAGGCCTCCGGGGTCGCCGTGGACATCGAGGCGGACGACGACGGCCGCGGCCGCGGCTATCCGCACATCAAGGGGCCGCTGCCCGTCAGCGCCGTGCTGCGCCTGCGCCGGACGAAGTGGATCGGCCGCGAGTTCGTGGTCGTCGCCTGAGCGCTCCCCCGCGCTCCCCGGGCGTCCCTCCCGGTGCCGTCGCGTCGCGGCGCGCGCGGACGTAGCATCGAGCATGGCCAGATCCTCCGGTTCCGCCCGCTACCTCGACATCCATCCCGTCGACCCGCAGCCGCGCCTGCTCGAGCAGGCCGTCGCCGTCCTGCGCGACGGCGGGCTGATCGCCTACCCGACCGACTCCTGCTACGCCCTGGGCTGCTCCCTCGGCGCCCTGGAGGGTCTCGAGCGCATCCGCCGCATCCGCCAGGTCGGCAAGGACCACCACTTCACCCTGGTGTGCGCCGACTTCGCCCAGCTGGGGCAGTTCGTGATCGTCTCCAACCCCACCTTCCGCCTGGTCAAGAACGCGACCCCGGGCCCGTACACGTTCATCCTCCCGGCCACCAAGGAGGTGCCGCGGAAGATGGCCCACCCCAAGAAGCACACGGTCGGCGTGCGGATCCCCGACCACCGGGTCGCCCGTGCGCTGGTCGAGGCGCTCGGCGAGCCGATCGTCTCCTCGACGCTGCTGCTGCCGGGCCAGGAGGATCCGCCGTCGGAGGGCTGGGTGGTGCAGGACCTGCTCGCCGACCAGGTCGACGCGATCATCGACGCGGGCGAGGTGGGCCTCGAGCCGACCACCGTCGTGGACCTCACGGGCGACGAGCTGGTGATCGCCCGGGAGGGCGCCGGGGACACGAGCCGCTTCTGAGCCCGACGCCCGCGCGGCGCTCTCCGCGCGGGAGAAGCGGCTGGGCGACGGTCGTCGACGCTCGACGCTCGGCGCTCGGCGCTCGGCGCTCGATATCAGCGCGCGGCGTCGACGTCTCCGGACGCCTCGGACCCGGTGCCGTGGCGGTCGAACCGTCCCGACAGCGCGCCCGAGAACACCAGGATCCCCACCGCGTACAGCGGCACCATCCACAGGGCGTAGCGGAGGGTCAGCGCATCGGCGAGGGCACCGACGATCGGCGGCGAGACGAAGAAGCCCAGGCGCGCGAACCAGCCCACGACCGTGAGGCCGACGCCCTGGGGCACCCCGGGCATGTCATCGGCCGCCCGGTAGGCGGCGGGAAACAGGGTCGCCACGCCCCAGCCGGCGGCGGCGAAGCCTATGATCGCAGTGGCCGGACTGGGCAGCAGCAGGGCGAGCGTCATGCCGAGGGCGCTCACCGCCGCGCCGAGGCGAGCGGTCGCGCGGTCGCCGAGCCGATCGACGACGGCATCGCCGGTGAAGCGCCCGATGGTCTGCGCCCCCTGCAGCGCCACGAAGGCGAGGCCGGCCGCGAAGGGCGTCACCTCGAAGGTGTCGAGCATGAACAGCGCACCCCAGGTGCTGCCCGCGTCCTCGGTGGAGCCCGCGAAAACCAGGATCGTGCCCAGAGCGCACACCAGACCGAGGGAGCGCAGCGTCATCCCGGCGATCCGCATCCCGCCCGGGACCGGCGCCGCGGGCACCTCCCCCGCGGAACCCGGGGCGGGGCCCGCGACCGCGCCGGCGGGAGCGGGAGTCGGCGCAGTCCGCTCGGTCGCGTCGTCCCCAGCGAGCATGAACCACCGGGAGACCACCGCGGCGGCGCCGAAGACCACGAGGCCCACCAGGCCTTGCAGCCACAGCGCCACCCCCAGCTGGGCGGCGGCGGAGCCGAACAGGCCGCCGCCCACCGCGCCGAGGGACCACCAGCCGTGGTAGCTGTTCATGATCGAGCGGCGGTAGCGACGCTCGACCCGCATGCCGTGCGAGTTCATCGAGATGTCGGTGATCGCGTCGGCCGCCATAGCGATGATCAGCGCCCCCGCGAGCCACAGCCAGGAGCTCGCGACGTACACCAGCAGATGGCTGGTCGAGGCGACCACCTGCGCGATCACCGCGACCGAAGCGCTCCCCCAGCGACGCATCAGGCGCGCGGCCGCGAGACCGGCGACGAGCCCACCGATCGGGCCGATGCCCACGGCGAGCCCGAAGGCGGTGTTGCTCAGCCCGATGCTCTCGACCAGTTCCGGGTAGCGGGGCAGGATCGCGCAGAACGACGCCCCGTTGAGCAGGAACAGCAGGGACACGGCCCAGCGCGCGCGGCGCGCATCGGCGGGCACCGGGGCGGGCCGACGGGACGGCGCGGAGTGAGCGTTCACGAGACGCCATTGTGCCTGACTCCCGGGGCCGCGACATGCGGTGCGTCCGCGCCGCCGGCGCCGGCCCCGGACGTACGCTGGCGCCATGTCGACACATATCGGTGCCTCGCCCGACCAGATCGCTCCGTACGTGCTCCTTCCCGGTGACCCCTACCGTGCGCGGTGGATCGCCGAGACTTTCCTCGAGGACCCCGTCCAGTACAACGACGTGCGGGGGATGCTGGGCTACACCGGCACCTTCGCCGGAGTGCGCATCTCCACGCAGGGCTCCGGGATGGGCCAGCCCTCGATGGCCATCTACGCCCAGGAACTGTTCTCCGACTACGACGTGCAGGCGATCCTCCGCGTCGGCACCTGCGGCGCCCTGTCCGAGCGGGTGAAGGTGCGCGACGTGATCCTAGGCGTCGCCGCCTCGACCGACTCGGCGATGAACGTGCCCCGTTTCCGCCACGTCTCCTATGCGCCGGCCGCAGATTTCGAGCTGCTGCGCCTCGCGGCGGATGTCGCCGAGGAGCGGCTGCTGCCGGTGGTCCCCGGCGGCCTGTTCTCCTCGGACCAGTTCTACAACCCGGACACCGAGATCGCGGGGATCCTCGCGCGGTACGGCGTCCTGGGGGTGGAGATGGAGGCCGCCGCGCTGTACACGCTCGCCGCGCAGTTCGGTCGCCGGGCGCTCGCCCTGTGCACCGTCTCGGACCACCTGATCACCGGCGAGGAGACCAGCTCCCTCGAGCGGCAGGAGTCCTTCGAGGACATGATCGAGGTGGCGCTCGAGACGATCGTCCGCCTGGACGCGAACTCCTCCAGCTGACCCGCGGAGCGGGCGGGATGCGACGGGAGACCGGCTGCCCCCGGCCGCCCCCTGCCGCTACGGCTCCGGACAGCACAGTGCCCGGCACCTCGAGGTGCCGGGCACTGTGCTGTGTTCGAGGGCCCGCGCGCTACGGGCGGCGCTCACTTCGTGAGAAAGCGCGGCACCAGGTCGAAGGTGATGAAGAGGGCGACGAGGCACATGCCGAGGCCCGCCAGGAAGGTCACCGGGGTGAACATCGCCATCACGTAGAGACCGGCGACGAACAGCCCGAAGAGCAGCACGAACAGCACCACCGACAGGGGCAGGCTGTTGCCCGCTGAGGTCTGGTTGCGCGCACGCGGCGCGGCGGCCTCGCTCGTGGCGTCGACCTGCTCGTTGCTCATCTGCTGTGTCCTCCGCTTCGGCTCTCGATCGCGTCCGGTCCGGGACGCGGGCGACGGGCACCATCCTAGACCAGGGCGGGCACCTCGTCCGACGCGGCGCGATGGCGGACCGCGGCGAGCAGGGTGCCGAACACGGCGAGGCCCTCGGCACCGTCGATCTCCGGATGCCACTGGACGCCCAGCACGCTCGAGCCGGACCCCGACTCGACGGCGAGCGGGAGACCGCTCTCGTGCCGCGCGACGATGCGCAGATCCCCCGCGACCTCGCGCACCCCCTGGTGGTGGAAGGCGGTGACCTCCGCGCTCGTTCCGAGGGCGAGCGCGAGATCGCTCGCGGCCTCGATGGCGGTGGTCACGGCCGTGGGCCGCTCCCCCGTCACGGGATGGGCCGGCAGGTCCGCGGGGAGGTGGCGGTGCAGCGAGCCGCCCTCGGCGACGACGATGATCTGCAGGCCGCGGCAGATGCCGAGAACCGGCACGCCCGCCGCACGGGCGGTGCGGTACAGGGCGGTCTCGAAGGCGTCCCGCGCGGGGTCCGGGGTCATGTCGGTCTCAAGAGCGTTCTCGCCCCAGACCGCGGGGTCCAGGTCGGTGCCGCCGGTGAGCACGAGGCCGTCGAGCTCGGCGATCTCCTCGGCGGTCCAGTCGTCCTGCGGCGCGATGATGACGGGGCGGGCCCCGGCCTCGCGCAGCGCGCGGACGTAATGCTCGGTGACCACCACGGCGTCATGGCCCGCCCAGGCGCCGGACATCATGGTGCGGGTCCCTGCGGTCACGCCGATGAGCGGGCGACGGGTGGTGGTGCGCTGCGCCATGAGTGGTCCTTTCCGCGGAGATCCCTGCCGCCCGGTGACGGCGACGGGACCCAGTCCACCCCGGCAGGGCCGATCCGGGCGAACTCTGTGGCGGAATGTGACGACGGGACGCAGTCAGTTCTGAGCGGTCCGCTCTGTGCAGTCAGCTCTGTGTGGTCAGCTCGGTGCGGCCGGCTCTGCGCGGTCGGATCTCTGCGGTCAGCTCGGTGCCGTCACGGCGGCGTGCTGCGCGATCGCCTGGCCGTAGTAGCCGCGCAGCTGCTCCGCGAGGACCGGCCAAGTGCGCTTGCGCACGGAGTCCAGTGCGGCCTCCCCGAAGGCACGGCGCTTGGCGTCGTCGAAGAGCAGGTCCCCGGCATGCTCGCGCATCTCGTCGAGCATGCCCGGGGTGTAGAGCCAGCCGGTGCGGCTGGGAGTGACCAGGTCGACGGGGCCGCCGCGGCGGGGGGCGATGACGGGCAGGCCCGAGGCCATGGCCTCCTGGATCGTCTGCCCGAAGGTCTCGAGCTCACCCGGATGGATGAACAGATCGGCGCTCGCGAGGTGGGTCGCGAGGTCGGTGCCGGAGCGGAACCCGGCGAAGCGGGCCCGGGGCATGGCCCGGCGCAGGGCATCCCTCTCCGGGCCCTCGCCGACGATCAGCAGCCGTACGCCGGGCATGTCGTGGACGACCCGGAGATCCTCGACCTGCTTCTCGGGCGCGAGCCGGCCGACGTACACGACGAGCTTCTCGTCCGGATCGGCGTACCGGGCCCGAAGCCTCTCGCTGCGGAGCGAGGACGAGAACAGGGAGGTGTCGACGCCGCGGCGCCACAGCGAGACCCGCTCGATGCCGTGCTCGACGAGCTGGTCCCGGGTCGCGGTGGACGGGGCGAGGTTCAGGGTCGCCCGGTTGTGGACATCCTTGAGCAGCTGCCAGGACGCGGCCTCCAGGAAGGGCATCCCGTAGCGGGCCGTGTAGCCGGGGATGTCGGTCTGGTAGACGGCGACCGTCGGCACCCCGAGCTTCTGCGCGGCGACCACGGCGCGCCCGCCGAGGATGGTCGGCGAGGCGAGGTGGACGACGTCCGGCTGGAAGTCCTCGATGCGGCGGCGCAGGGTGCCCGCGCGGGTGGTGGCGATGCGCACGTCGGCATAGCCCGGCAGGGGCGCGGAAGCGATGCGGCGCACCCGGATCTTGCGCCCGCAGGCCGTGCGCAGGAACTTGTCCGCGCGGGGCCACTGGGGGGCGATGATCGCCAGATCGTCGCCCGCGGCGGCGAAGTGGTCGACGACGCGGAGCACCGAGTTGGTGACTCCGTTCATGTGCGGCAGGAAGGACTCGGCGACGACAAGGATCCTCACGCCTCGATCATGCGCCGTCGGCCGCGCCCGCGGACCACGTCCCCGTGACGAGTCGACGACGGCCCGGTGAACTCTCGCCCACCGGGCCGTCGTGCCGCGCTCGGCGAGCCCTTCCGCGACGGGTTCTGGGACCGCTCAGAGGCGGGCCGAGGCGATCGCCGCTCCCTCGACGAGGGAGGCGAGCTTCGCCCAGGCGATCTGCGGGTGGATGCGCCCGCCGAGGCCGCAGTCGGTCGAGCCGATCACGCGCTCCGGGCCGACGATGCGGGCGAAGCGCTCGAGGCGCTGCGCGACCAGCTCGGGGTGCTCGACGACGTTGGTGGCGTGGGAGACGATGCCGGGCACGATCACCTTGTCGTCCGGCAGCTCGAGGTCCTGCCACACGGTCCATTCGTGCTCGTGGCGCACGTTCGCGGCCTCGAAGGAGTAGTACTTCGCGTCGATCTCGAGCAGCAACGGCGCGATGTGGCGGAACTCGATGTCGGTCGTGTGCGGGCCGTGCCAGGAGCCCCAGCACAGGTGGAAGCGGGTCTGCTCGGTCGGCACGTTCACGAGCGCGCGATTGACGGCGTCGACTCGCTTGCGGGTGAACTCGACGTAGTCCGCGATGGACGGCTCGGGGTTGATCTGGTCCCAGTTCTCGGCGATCGAGGGGTCGTCGATCTGGACGGTGAGGCCCGCGGCGGCGATCGCCTCGTACTCGGGGCGCATCACCTCGACCCAGGCGTCGAGGAAGGCGTCCTCGTCGCCGTAGTGGTCGTCGTTGATGCGGGAGCCGGAGCCCGGGGAGAGCGCGGCGAGATAACCGCCCGAGTATCCGGCGGACTCGAGGGCGGCGCGGAAGTTCGCCACGTCCTGGGCGACGAGCTCGCGGCCCGTCTCCGAGTAGGCGATCTGGGAGGTCGCGGCCGGGAAGGTCGGCTGGGAGCCGACGGTGATGCCGGAGGTCGGGTCCTGGTACGCGTCGGCGAAGATCGTCCAGTCGCGGCGGTCGGGGAAGGTGGTCAGGCGCACGTTCCCGGGGCTCGAGCGGACCGGCTCGGAGGAGAAGATGTCGCTGCCCGTGATCTCGAGGCCGCTGACGCGGTCGAAGATGTACGACCACCAGGAGCCGTAGTTCACGGCGGAGCCCATGAGGTGCCCGTACTCGCCGTCGTTGGGGATCGAGATGCCGATCTCGCGCTGCTTCGTGACGACGTCGACGACGGCCTGGCGCAGCACCTCGCGGAACTCGTCAGTGGGGGCGGGGGTCAGGCCGTCCTCGCCGACGGGGCGGGCGGCGTTCGCGGCGATCAGTTCCGGGCTGCGGGGCAGGGAGCCGGCGTGGGTGGTGAGGATGTCGGTCATGCCCCGAGAGTAGGAGCCCGGTCCTCGAGAGCGGGAATCGCGGCGCCACAGCCGTTCACACGGCGCCTCCCCGGGCCGAGGAGGCGCCGCGCGGGCTCAGTCCAGCGGCCAGGTGGGCACCAGGTTGCGATCGCCGTAGGCCTGGTCGATGCGGCGCACCGGCGGCCAGTACTTCGACTGGATCCTCATCTGCGCGCTGTCGTGCACCGACTCGTCCTCCGGCGCGGTCCAGGAGCCGGGATAGACGGCGATCTCGCGGGAGTAGGGGTGGGTCCACTCCCCCGTCGCGATCGACGCTGCCGTGTGCGGGGCGTTGACGAGCGGGTTGTCGTCGGCGGGCCAGGTGCCGGCGAGCACCTCGTCGGCCTCCTTGGCGATCATCAGCATCGCCTCGACGAAGCGGTCGATCTCCGCGAGGTCCTCGGACTCCGTCGGCTCGATCATGAGCGTCCCGGCGACCGGGAACGACATGGTCGGGGCGTGGAAGCCGTAGTCGATGAGCCGCTTGGCGACGTCGTCGACCGTGATCCCGGTGCGGGCGGTGAAGGGGCGGAGGTCCACGATGCACTCGTGGGCGACCAAGCCGTTCTCGCCGGTGTACAGGATCTCGTAGGCCTCGGAGAGGCGGCGGGCCATGTAGTTCGCGGCGAGGACCGCGGAGGCGGTCGCATGGCGCAGCCCATCGGGGCCCATCAGCCGGATGTAGGTCCAGGTGATCGGCAGAATCGACGGGGAGCCGTAGGGTGCCTGGGAGACGGGGGCGCCGCCGTGGACCATCGCGCCCTGCCCCACGACCTGGTGCTCCTCCTCCTGGATCGCCGGGTGGCCGGGCAGGAAAGGCGCGAGATGCGCCTTGGCCGCGACCGGTCCGACCCCGGGGCCGCCGCCGCCGTGGGGGATGCAGAAGGTCTTGTGCAGGTTCAGGTGGGAGACGTCGCCGCCGAACTCGCCGGGGCGCGCCACCTGCAGCAGGGCGTTGAGGTTCGCGCCGTCGACGTATACCTGGCCGCCCGCGTCGTGCACCAGCTGGCACACGGTGCGCACCTCCTCCTCGTACACGCCGTGCGTCGAGGGGTAGGTGATCATGATCGCCGCGAGCTCGTCGCCGTGATCCTTGATCTTCTGCTTCAGGTCGTCGAGGTCGATGTTGCCGCGGTCGTCGGAGTCGACGACCACGACGCGCAGACCCGCGTTGACGGCGCTCGCGGCGTTGGTGCCGTGCGCCGAGGAGGGCACGAGGCACACCTCGCGGGCGGACTCGCCGCGGGAGGCGTGATAGGCGCGGATCGCGAGCAGGCCGGCGTACTCGCCCTGCGAGCCGGCGTTGGGCTGGAGGGAGACGGTGTCGTAGCCGGTGAGCGAGGTCAGCCAGGTCTCGAGCTGACCGATCAGCTCGAGATAGCCCTCGACGTCCTCGCGCGGGGCGAAGGGATGGACGCCGTTGAACGCCTCCCAGGTGATGCCCGCCATCTCCGTCGCGGCGTTGAGCTTCATCGTGCAGGAGCCCAGCGGGATCATGCCGCGGTCGAGCGCGAAGTCGCGGTCCGAGAGGCGGCGCAGGTAGCGCATCATCGCGGTCTCCGAGCGGAAGGAGGAGAACACCGGGTGGCGGAGGATCGCGTCCTGGCGCACCAGGCGCTCCCAGCCCGCACCCGAGGTGACGCCGGCGTCCCCGTCGGCCCCTTCCGCGGGCTCGGCGGCGAGCTCGGCCCCGGGCTGCGGGGCGTAGGGCGCGAAGGCGGCGGCGATGTCCTCGAGATCGGAACGGGTGATCGTCTCGTCCAGGGCGAGATGGACCAGGTCGTCGTCGACGGCGTGCACGAGATAGCCGGCCTCCGCGACACCGGCGGCGATCTCCCGGGCGCGCCCGGTCACGCGCAGCTCGAGGGCGTCGAAGAAGGAGTCCGAGACCAGCTCGTACCCGCTGCGGCGCAGCACGTCGGCGAGGGCGGTGGTGCGATCCGCGACCCGTCGGCCGATC
This sequence comes from Brachybacterium sp. J144, assembly GCF_036321705.1. Taxonomy (NCBI): domain Bacteria; kingdom Bacillati; phylum Actinomycetota; class Actinomycetes; order Micrococcales; family Dermabacteraceae; genus Brachybacterium; species Brachybacterium sp. J144. The sequence continues at coordinate 243,357 of NZ_JAZDCG010000001.1, read as the reverse complement.
CGGGTGAGGCCCTCGGGACCGTGGTAGACGGCGTACATCGCGGCCATCACGGCGAGTAGCACCTGCGCGGTGGTGATCGAGCTGGTGGCCTTCTCGCGGCGGATGTGCTGCTCGCGGGTCTGCAGCGAGAGGCGGAAGGCGGGGTTGCCGTCGGCGTCCAGGGAGACGCCGACGAGACGGCCCGGCAGCTGCCGTTCGAGGCCCTTGCGGACGGCGACGAAGCCGGCGTGGGGGCCGCCGAAGCCGAGCGGCACGCCGAAGCGCTGGGAGGTCCCGACCGTGACGTCGGCGCCGAGGGAGCCCGGGGAGGCGAGCAGGGTCAGGGCGAGCAGGTCCGCGGCGACGATCGCGACGGCCCGGGTGGACTTCACCGCAGCGATGACCTCGCGCGGGTCCCACACGCGGCCCGAGGCGCCGGGGTACTGGATCAGGGCCCCGAAGTACTCGCCCTCGGGGGCGCCGTCGCGGGCGAAGTCGACCTCGCGCAGCGTGATGCCGAGCCCGTCGGCCCGGCCCTGGAGCACCGCCTTGGTGGCGGGCAGGGCGTCGGTGTCGACGAGGAAGACGTCGCCGTTGCGCTTCGCGGTGCGGCGGGCGAGCATCAGCGCCTCGGCGGCGGAGGTCGCCTCGTCGAGGGTGGACGCATTGGAGACGTCCATGCCGGTGAGATCGCAGATCATCGTCTGGAAGGTCAGGAGCGCCTCGAGGCGGCCCTGCGAGATCTCCGGCTGGTACGGGGTGTAGGCCGTATACCAGGCGGGGTTCTCGAGCACGTTGCGCTGGATCACCGCCGGCGTGTGGGTGCCGTGGTAGCCGAGCCCGATGAGCGAGCGGCGCACCGTGTTGCGATCGGCGAGGGCGCGCAGCTCGGCGAGCGCGGCAGGCTCGGTCACGGCCGCGGGGACGTCGGTGTCGACGTCCTCCTCGAGCAGGATCGTGGAGGGCACGGCGGACCGCAGCATCTCGTCGAGGCTCTCGTAGCCGAGCACCTCGAGCATGCGCCGCTGCGCCTCGGGATCGGTGCCGACGTGGCGGGAGACGAAGGAGTCGTGGGCGAACACGGACGAGGAGGTCATGGACGGGCTTCCCTGGGTGGTGCGAGAGCGGATGGGTGGCGACGGGGCCGACGGGCGCCGCGGCGGCGCGGGCGAGCGCGCTCGGCGGCGGCCGCACGGGGCGGCCGCCGCCGGCCGGCTCAGGAGGCGGTGAAGGCCTGGTAGTCCACGGCGGACAGCAGATCCTCGGGCAGCTCCGCGAAGCTCACGCGGATCAGCCAGCCGTCCTCGAAGGGCGAGGAGTTCACCAGCTCGGGGGTGTCCACCACGGCCTGGTTCACCTCGGTGACCGAGCCGGTGAGCGGGGAGAAGAGGTCCGAGACCGACTTGGTCGACTCGATCTCGCCCATCTCGGTGCCGGCGGTGACCTCGGCGCCCTCCTCGGGCAGGTCGACGTAGACGACGTCGCCGAGCTGCTCGGCGGCGTAGTCGGTCACGCCGACAAGGGCGACGCCCTCGGACTCGACGCGGACCCACTCGTGGTCCTTGCTGTACAGGAGCTCTGCGGTCATGGGGTGTCCTTCCGTCAGGGGATCGGGATTCGGGGAGGGGTGCGTCCGGCGCGGAGCGTCAGGCGCGGGAGTAGAAGGGCAGGGAGACGACGCGGACCGGCAGGTCCTTGCCCCGCACGTCGGCGATCAGCTCGGTGCCGATCTCCGTCAGGTCGGGGCGGACGAGGGCCATCGCGATCGGGTGCCCGAGGGTCGGCGAGAGCGCCCCCGAGGTGATCACCCCGACCTCGGCGCCGTCGGCGTCGCGGACCACCGCGTCGGCGCGAGCGGCGCGCCGGCCCTCGGCGGAGAGGCCGACGAGCACGGGCAGGTCCCCGTGGTCCGCACCCTCGAGGGCGGCACGACCCACGAAGTCGCCCTTCGACGCGAGGGCGACGACCTTGCCGAGACCGGCCTGGACCGGCTTCAGCGCGCGGCCCAGCTCATGCCCGTACAGCGGCATGCCGGCCTCGAGGCGGAGGGTATCGCGGCAGGCGAGGCCGCAGGGGGTCAGCCGCTCGCCGCCGACGGCGACGAGGCGCTCCCAGAGCGGGACGGCGAGCTCGGCGGGCACGTACAGCTCGAAGCCGTCCTCCCCGGTGTAGCCGGTGCGGGCGACGAGCAGCTGCTCGTTCCGGTAAGTGCCCTCGAGGACGCGGTAGTAGCGCAGCGCGGTGAGGTCCTCGACGGTCAGCCCCGCGACGTCCTCGTCACCGAGGAGCGCCTCGAGCAGGATGTCCTCGCTGAGCGGCCCCTGCACGGCGATCAGCGCGGTCGCTGCGGAGGCGTCGTCGACCTCGACGTCGAAGCCGTGGGCGCGGGCGATGAGCTCGCCGGCGTCGACCTCGGCGTTGGAGGCGTTGGCGACCACCAGGAAGTGGTCCTCCGCGAGGCGGTAGGCGATGACGTCGTCGATCACGCCGCCGTCCTCCGCGAGGATCAACGAGTACTTCGCCCGGCCGACGGCCATAGCGGACATCTTCCCGGCGAGCGCGTGGTCGAGCGCCTCCCCGGCCTGCGGACCGCGCAGGTGGATCTCGCCCATGTGGCTGAGGTCGAAGATCCCGGCCCGCTCGCGGACCGCGGCGTGCTCGCGCAGATCCGAGTCGTAGCGGACGGGCATCCGCCATCCCGCGAAGTCCGTGAAGGTCGCCCCCGACGCCTCGTGGACCGACTCCAATGCCGTGCTGCGCAGCGACTCCTCGACCATGGTGCTCCTTCATCCTCACCGGGACGGACTCCCGCCCCGCACCGTGCGCCTCCCGAGTCTTCGGGCGCCGCAGCACGCCCTCGTGCCGCAGGGTCACCCTACCGCCCGTCGCGAGGTCGGGCGGCACTCTCGCCGGTTCCCCGCGGAACACCCGGCAACCGACCCGAACGGCCCGGGCCGAGCGCCGCGGGACGGGTACGGTGGTCCCCGTGACACGTGAAGGAACCCCCGACTGGCCGGTCGAGATCCGCAGCGAGAGGCTGGCGATCCGAGCGCCGGGCGAGGCGGACCGCGCGGCCATGATCCGGTTGATGACCGACCCCGTCACGCGGGAGTACCTGGGCGGCACCGTCGACTACGCGTCCCGCCAGGCGCTCGAGCTCTCGCCCCTGGGACTGACCTGGGGCCGCTGGGTGCTCGCGACCCTCGACGACGACCGGATGATCGGATCCATCACCCTGGACTACGACCGCGGCGAGCTCGAGCTCTCCTATGCGCTGCTGCCGGAGTGGACGGGCCGCGGCTATGCCGCGGAGGCCTGCGCCGCGCTGCTCGCCTGGGCGCGGGAGGCGCTCGAGGACGACCACGTCATCGCCGTCAGCCAGACCCGCAACAAGCGCAGCGTCGCCCTGCTGCGCAAGCTCGGCTTCACCGTCCGCAAGGGCCTCGAGGAGTTCGGCACGCAGCAGCTGCTGCTCGAGCGGAGCCTCGCGGAGCCGCTCCCCGAGCGCGTCGACTCCCTGCAGACCGAGCAGGACCCGCCGCCGCCCGCGCGCGCCCACTAGGTAGGCTGGCCGGGTCCGCTCACCCCCGTCGACGGAGGACCCCATGACCGCGCTGACCATCCCCACCACCACGCTCGCCGACGGCAGCGCGTTCCCGCTGATCGGCTTCGGCACGGGAGGGCTCAAGGGCCCCGACGGCGCGCAGCGGATCGCGACCGCCCTCGGCGCCGGCTACCGGCTCCTGGACACCGCGGCGCAGTACGGCAACGAGGCGGCGGTCGGCGAGGCGATCCGGCTCTCCGGGCTGGACGTCGACGAGGTGCTCGTGACGACGAAGATCGCCGGTGGCGACCAGGGTCGCGAGGCCGCACGCACGGGGTATCTCGAGTCGCTGCGCCGCCTCGGCCTCGACCGCGCCGCCCTCGTCCTGATCCACTGGCCGAACCCGTCGCGCGGCCTCGCGCTCGACACGTGGCGCACGCTGGTCGACCTCAAGGAGGAGGGGCGGGCGCTGCACATCGGCGTCTCCAACTTCCGCCCAGAGCAGATCCAGGAGCTGGTCGACGCGACCGGCGTGTGGCCCGAGGTCAACCAGATCCAGCTCTCCCCCGCCCTCGCGCGCCACGACACCGTCGCCTTCCACCAGGAGCACGGCATCGTCACCGAGGCCTGGGGCCCGCTCGGCGGCCGCGACGGCCTCGGCACCCAGTACGCCCTGCGCAAGGTCGCCCAGAAGCATGATGCGACCCTCACCCAGGTCACGCTGCGCTGGACCATCGACCGCGGCATCGTCGTGATCCCCAAGTCGGGCGATGCCCAGCGCCAGCTCGAGAACGCGTCGCTGGATCACGTGCGCCTGGACGACGAGGACCGCGCGCTGCTGGCGAGCCTGGACCTCGGGGAGGACGCCGCCTGGGATTCCCGGGAGCACGAGGAGTGGTGACCGGACCGGGAGGTCGCTTCTCCCCCGGTCCGGAGCACCGCGAGATCGTCTTCCTCACCGGCTCGGGGCTCAGCGCACGCACGGGCCTGGGGACCTTCCGCGGCCCGCAGGGTCTGTGGGCCCTCGAGCCCGAGACCGAGCGGGCGATGCATGCCGAGCACCTGCCGGACTCGTTGCCGCAGCTGTGGAGCGTCTGGGGCCGGATGGCCCGGATCGCCACCGATCACGGGCCGACGCCCGGCCATCGGGCGATCGCCCGGATGGGCGCGCCCGTGATCACGCAGAACATCGACGGCCTGCATCAGGCGGCGGGCAGCGAGATCGTCGCCGAGCTGCACGGTAGCGCCCTGCACGCGGTGTGCCTCGGCGCGGAGTGCACGTGGCGGGCGCCGCTCACCCCCGGGGACGGCCCGCGCGCCGAGGACCACGGGGTGCCCGGGAGCTGCCCGCGCTGCGGGGAGCGGACCCGGCCCGACGTCGTGCTCTTCGACGAAATGCTGCCCGCGACCGACCTCGAGCTGGGGATGCGGCTGGCCGAGCGGGCGGACCTGCTGGTCGCCGTCGGCACGAGCGGGGTCGTCTTCCCCGCGGCGCAGCTCGCCCCGCTCGCCCGGACGCACGGGGCGACCACGGTGCTGATCGACATCGACCCGCCCGCGGGCGGCGGCCTCCGCGCGGCCTTCGACCACGTCCTCGCGGAGGACGCCCACGAGGTGCTGCCGGCCTGGGAGCGCGCGATGAACGGGCGCTCGACCGCCTCGTTCCTCGATCCCTTCTGACCGGTCCCGCGGCCCGACCGCTCCCGCGGAGCCGTCCCGCCGGATCCGGGACCTCCCGTCAGATCCAGATCGCCGGGTCGACGTTGTCCTCGGGATGCGCAGCGCCGCTGCGCACCGTCGCGGGGATGCCGACGGCGGTCGCGCCGGCGGGCACGTCCTTGACGACCACGGCGTTCGCGCCGATCTGGGCGCCGCTGCCGATGAGGATCGGGCCGAGCACGCGGGCACCCGCCCCGATGGTCACGCCGTCGCCGACGGTGGGGTGGCGCTTGACCCGCTCCATCGACCGGCCGCCGAGGGTCACCCCGTGGTAGAGCATGACGTCGTCCCCGACCTCGGCGGTCTCCCCCACGACCACGCCCATGCCGTGGTCGATGAAGAAGCGACGGCCGATGCTCGCGCCGGGATGGATCTCCACACCGGTGACCGAGCGGGCGCCCTGGGCGATCACGAGCGCCGTGCGCCTCGCCCCCCGCGCCCACAGCCGATGGGCGAGGCGATGGGTCCAGATCGCGTGCAGCCCGGGTGAGGTCAGCAGGATCGACAGGTCGTCGGTCGCCGCCGGGTCCCGGCGGTGCGCCGCCGCGAGGTCCTCCCGGACCGTCGCGACGACGCCCATCACCCGGTCCGTCAGCCGGCCCGGCAACGTGCTCGCCTCGCGCGTGCGGGCCATGGCGTCCCCGGCTCAGTCCGCGTACTGCGCGTACAGCGGGGTGGAGAGGTAGCGCTCGCCGAAGGACGGGACGATCACGACGATGGTCTTCCCGGCGAACTCCTCGCGGGAGCCGATGCGGGCGGCGGCCTCAATCGCGGCGCCGGAGGAGATGCCGACGAGCAGGCCCTCGGTGCGCGCGACGGAGCGCGCGCGCTCCATCGCGGTCTCGGCGTCGATGTCGAGCACCTCGTCGTAGACCTCGCGGTCCAGGATCGAGGGCACGAAGTTCGCACCGATGCCCTGGATCTTGTGGGGCCCGGGGGCGCCGCCGTTGAGGATCGCGGACTCCTCGGGCTCGACCGCGAAGACCTTCACCTCGCCCTTGCGCTCCTTGAGCACCTGGCCGACGCCGGAGATGGTGCCGCCGGTGCCGATGCCCGCGACGAGCGCATCGACTGCACCCTCGGTGTCGGCCCAGATCTCCTCGGCGGTGGTGGTGCGGTGGATCTCGAGGTTGGCGGGGTTGTCGAACTGGCGCACCTGGACGGCGCCGCGCTCGGCGGCGATCTCCTGGGCCTTCTCGACCGCGCCCTTCATGCCCTTGGCGGCCTCGGTGAGCACGAGCTCGGCGCCGTAGGCGCGCAGCAGCATGCGCCGCTCCTTGGACATCGACTCGGGCATGGTCAGCACCACCGTGTACCCGCGGGAGCTGCCGATCATGGCGAGCGCGATACCGGTGTTGCCCGAGGTGGCCTCGACGATGGTGCCGCCGGGCTGCAGCTCGCCGGACTTCTCCGCGGCGTCGATCATGGCCACCCCGATGCGGTCCTTGACGGAGTTGGCGGGGTTGTAGAACTCGAGCTTGGCGAGCACGGTCGCCTTCACGTCGTCGCCGAGCCTGTTGAGCTTGACCAGCGGGGTGCGGCCGACGAGCTCGGAGACGTTCTCGTACACGGGCATGGGTTCCTCCTCGATTCCGGGCAGGACCGTGGGCACACGGCCCCTGCAAAGCATTGCTTGGCGCGATCATAACCCGTCCCCTGGGGTCTGCCCGGGGACCGTCCACCGCCATCCTCCCCCGTGCCCGATCGACAGGTCCGGGATCGACGGAGGTCGGGGGCGCACCTCCGCCCAGCGCCCTACGCTCCATGGCATGTCTCCCCACCTGGACGCCGCTCCCGTCGCCCCGCCGCTCGAGGCTCCTGCCGCCGTGGTCGCGCCGCCGCGGCCCGCTCCGGCCGACACGCGCGGGCTCCTCCTGCTGGCGGTGCTCCTGGCCGTCCTGCTCGGCGCGCTCCTGGCCCCGCTCTCCGCCGCCCGCGCCGAGGGACCGCGCGAGGTGCTCGTCCACGACACCGTCGGCGTGCTCGACGAGGAGCGGATCACCGAGTCCCTCGCGAGCACCGACTTCCGCACCGAGGTGCGGCTCGTGGTGCTCGTCCTCGACGTGAGCGACGCCGGCTTCGACCCGGCGGACGACCTGGCCCTGAACGACGCGGTGCTGGACTTCGCGCGACAGCAGGACCTGTCCCTGATCGCCGCGGGCGGTGACGTCTGGGCCGAGGGCACGGTCATCCTCGCCCTCGATCCCCGCAACCGCTTCCTGGGCACCTACGCCGGGGAGGACGTGAAGCTCACCGACTCCGAGTTCGAGGCCGTGCAGGACGCCATGCGGGAACCGGCCCGCGCCAGCTCGTGGGACGGCGCCCTCGAGGCGGGCGCCGAGAGGTACGCCCAGCTCCTGCTGCGCCCCTGGTGGCAGAGCCCGGCGGGCGTCGGCGTCCTCGTGGTCTCCGGCCTCTCGGCCCTCGGCGGCGGCCTCGGCCTGCTGGGAGCGCGCGGCGGGGCACGGCGACGGGCCGACGAGTCCCTCGCCCGTCTCGCCGGGATCGAGGGGGCGCGACTGCGCACCGAGGAGGCCGCGCGCACGCTGCCGACCGCGTCGGACTACGCGCGCGCCGCACGCGCCGACCACGAGACCTTCGTGGACAGCGTCGAGCGCGCCCTCACCCTGCGCGGGCAGCTCCCGACCTCCACCACCCGGCACTGGTCCTGGGGGCTGCGCGGCGCCGACCGTCGGCTCGCCCGTGAGCTGGAGGCCGCCGTGGACGAGGCGGACCTCGTGGACGACCTGGTGGTCGAGGCGCGGGACCTGCTCACCCGCACCGAGGGGTGGAAGACCGTCTGGGCGCGGGAGATCGCCCCGCTGCGCGACGCCATCGCCTCCCTGGAGGAGGCACCGCTCGCGGACGGGGACGCCTCGACGGAGGAGCAGGCGGCCGCGGACTCGCTCCACGCGCTCGGCGTGCAGGCGGGCACCGAGATCGACGAGCTGACCGAGGCCCTCGAGCAGCGGCGCACCACGCCCGACGAGGCGCTCGAGCGCCTCGACACCCTCACGAGGGAGCTGTCCGCCGCGACGGTGATGCTCCAGAGCAGCCGCATCTCCCGTCTCGCGCAGGACGACACCGAGGAGGACCTGCTCCGACGCGCCGAGGAGTCGCCGCACGAGCTCCGCCGCTACCGCTCGCTGCGGGCGAGGCGGCATGCGCTCGAGGGCTCGTCCTCCCCGGATGCGGGACAGCCCTGGCACCTCAATCCCGTTCTCTGGTACACCAGCTGGCAGCACACGGCCGACACGAGCCTCGACCAGCACCGCAACCCACCGGCGAGCTCGAGCGGGAGCAGCGTCTCGGGCTTCTCCTCCGGGTCCTCCGGCGGCTTCTCCGGGGCGGGCAGCTCGAGCCGCTTCTGAACGGGCAGCCTCAGGGGGCGGTGGCTCGGGCGGCGGTCAGTAGACCATCCCCATGGTCTCGCGGACCCGCGCGAGGGTCGCCTCGGCGGCCTCGTTCGCCCGCTCGTTGCCGGCGCGCAGGACCGCGAACAGGTGATCGGGGTTCTGCTCGATCTCCGCACGACGGGCCCGCAACGGGGCGAGGTGCTCGTTGAGCGCCTCTGCGGTGAGCATCTTCAGGGTGCCGGAGCCGGCGTCGCCGATCTCCTCGGCGATCTGCGCGGGGTCGCGGTCGGTGCACAGCCCGGCGATGGTCAGCAGGTTCGCGACCTCGGGACGGCCCTCGGGGTCGAAGGTGATCCGCCGCTCGGAGTCCGTCTTGGCCTTCTTGATCTTCGCGAGGGTCTCGTCGGGGGTCATCCGCAGCATGACGGTGTTGCCGAGGGACTTGCTCATCTTCGCCGCACCGTCGAGGCCGAGGATCGTCGGCGCCTCGGAGAGCAGGGCGTCGGGCAGGGGGAAGAACTCCTCCCCGCCGGCGTAGCGCTCGTTGAAGCGTCGCGCGATGACGCGGGTCTGCTCGATGTGGGGCAGCTGGTCCTTGCCGACCGGGACGAGGTTCCCGTGGCAGAAGAGGATGTCCGCGGCCTGGTGCACGGGATAGGTGAGCATCAGCCCGCCCATCGCGGTCTTGCCCGCGGCCTGCAGCTCGGCCTTCACGGTGGGGTTCCGCTCGAGCTCGGGCTGGGTGACGAGCGAGAGGAAGGGCAGCATCAGCTGGTTGAGGGCCGGGACCGCGGAATGGGTGAAGATCGTGGCCCGCTCGGGGTCGATGCCCGCGGCGAGGTAGTCGGTGAGCAGCTCGCGCACCGAGCCGCGGATGTCGCCGAGCACCTCGCGGTCGGTGATCACCTGGTAGTCGGCGACGATCAGCCACGTCTCGACCCCGGCCTCCTGCAGGCGGACGCGATTGCGCAGCGAGCCGAAGTAGTGCCCGATGTGCAGGGCGCCGGTGGGGCGGTCTCCGGTGAGCATGCGCAGACCCGAGGGGTCGGTGCGAATCTGCTCCCAGATCGCGTCGCTGCGCTCCTGGGCGGTGTCGTAGCTGGTGCGGGGGGTGTTCGAAGCGGTCACCGGTCCATGCTAGCGGCCGCACCGGGGGCGGCCGCGGTCGAGCCGCGCACGACCAGCTGCGGGCGCACGACCACCTCGGTGCGCGCGGGCCGACGGCTCTCCTCCCCGCCTCCCAGCGCCGTGCGCACGGCGGCCCGGGCGATCGACCCGACCGCCTGGCGCACCGTGGTCAGCGGCGGGTTGGTCAGCGAGGCCCAGAAGACGTCGTCGTAGCCGACCACGGAGACGTCGCCGGGGACCTCGCGCCCGAGGGAGCGGATGCCCTCGAGGGCGCCCGCGGCCATCACGTCGGAGCCGCAGACGATCGCGGTGACGCCGCGCTCGACGAGGTCGCGGGCCGCCTCGTAGCCGCCCGCATAGGAGAAGTCGGTGAAGGCCACGGGCTGCGGCTCCTCGTCCCAGGAGGCCGTGACGTCCTCGAAGACGCGGAGCTTCTCGCGCACGGGCCAGGTGTGCTCGTCGCCCACGGCGAGGCCGACCCGGCGGTGGCCGAGGTCCTGGAGGTGCACCAGGACGGCGCGCACGGCGTGCTCGTCGTCGGTGGAGAGGAAGGCGGCGTCGAGATCCTCGCGGACGCCGTTGACGAGCACGAGCGGCACCCCGGCGGCGGTCACCTCGCGGTAGTGGTCCACGGGCCCCTGCTGCTGGGCGTGGTGGCCGGAGATGACGATGATCGCCTCCGCCCCGATCTGCAAGAACCTCTGCAAGATCTCTCGCTCGCGCTCCGCGGTCCGGGCCCGGAGGGCGACGAGGGCGGAGGCCCCGCGCTCGAAGAGCTCGGCCTCGATGCGCTCGGCCCAGGCGGTGAAGACCTGGTTGTCGAGGTCGGGGACGAGCACGCCGACGAGGGGCTCGGCCGAGCGGTCCCCGGGGAGCGCCCCGCGCCCCAGCCGTCGGGCGACGTCCAGCACGTTCTGCCGCGTCGCCTCGTGGACCCCGGCCCGGCCGTTGAGCACGCGCGAGACGGTCGCCTCGCTCACCCCGGCCTGCTGGGCGATGTCGATGAGTCGCGCCATCACACCTCATCCCTCTCCCGGTCGGCGTCGTCGCCGTGACCGGATCGTCATTCGCAAGAACTTGCACATTCTTGCACGCGCCTGCCGTCCCGGTCTACAGTGACCGCATCGGGCAGCCGTCCACCGACGGCCGGCTGCGACACGATTCGAAGGAGAAGACGTGCAGATTCGTCGCAAGAACTTCCTCGCCCTCAGCGGCGCCGTCACCGCCACCGCCCTGCTCGCCGCCTGCGGCGGCGGGGACGAGAACAGCTCCGGCACCGGGTCCTCCGATGCCGGCGGCGCCTCGGACGCCGGCGGCGCCCCCGCCGCCCCGGCCGATGCCGATCTGGTGATCTGGGCCGACGAGGAGAAGGCCCCCGCCCTCGAGCCCTCCGCCCTCGCCTGGGGCGAGCAGAACGGCCTCAAGGTCTCCGTGCAGGTCGTCCCCGGCGACGAGCTGCAGGCCAGCTTCATCACCGCCAACCAGGCGGGCAACGGCCCGGACATCACCATGGGCGCCCACGACTGGATCGGGAACCTGGTGCAGAACAGCGCCATCTCCCCGGTGCAGCTGCCCGCGGACGTCTCCGACACCATCGCGGCGGTCGGCCTCGAGGCGGTCACCTACGACGGCCAGACCTACGGCGTCCCCTACGCCGTGGAGACCCTCGCGCTGTACGCCAACAACGCGCTGACCGACGCCCCCACCCCCGGCACCTTCGAGGAGCTCATCACCGCCGCCGAGGCGGGCGGCGCCGAGAACATCCTGTCCCTCCCCGTGGGCGAGTCCGGCGACCCGTACCACATGCAGCCGATCTACACCTCCGCGGGCGGCTACCTGTTCGGCAAGGACGCCGAGGGCAACCTCGACCCCTCCGACCTGGGCGTCGGCAAAGAGGGCTCCCTCGCGGCGGCGGACAAGATCGCCGAGCTCGGCCAGCAGGGCGTGCTGAAGAACTCGATCACCGGCGACAACTCGATCACCCTCTTCGCGGAGGGCAAGTCCGCGTACCTGATCTCGGGCCCGTGGGCGCTCGCGACCGTCCGCGACTCCGGCGTGGAGTTCACCGTCTCCCCGATCCCCGGCTTCGAGGGCGGCCAGCCGGCCGCTCCCTTCGCCGGCGTGAACTCCTTCTACGTCGCCTCGCAGGCCAAGAACGCCGGCTTCGCCCAGCAGTTCATGACCGACGTGGCGAGCAGCCCCGACGTCGCCAAGGCGATGTACGAGGCGAACCCGCTGCCCCCGGTGAACCTCGAGCTGCGCGAGGAGATCGCCGCGAGCGACGAGTACGTGATGATCTTCGCCGAGGCGGCCGAGGCCGCCGACCCGATGCCCGCCATCCCCGCGATGGCCGCCATCTGGGGCCCGCTCGGCATCGCCCAGGCCAACATCGTCGGCGGCGCGGACCCGCACCCGACCATGGAGGCCGCGGGCGAGGAGATCGCCACCGCGATCGGCTGATCCCCCGTCGGTGGGACCACCCCCCGTCCTTCCGCCGTACAGGGGGAGGGCGACACACGCCGCCCGGCGCTCCGCGCGCCCGGCGGCGGGCCACCGCACCTCCCGGCCCGCTCCACCCGGCCCGCTCCCCCGGCCCGCTCGACCCGGCGCGCCGTGCAGCGCCGCACGTCCTGCCTCCCCTTCCTGATCCGAAAGGCACAGTCGCCTCATGACCTCGACGCACGCCCCCGCGCACCGCCCGCGGTCCACGTCGGTCCCGGCCGTGATCGCCCGCATCCTGGTCCTCGGCGTGACCCTCGCGGTGACGGTCTTCATCACCCCGGTCCTGATCGCCCAGCAATCCTGGATGTGGCTCGCCGTGCTGCTGCTCGCCGCGGCCGCGATCTTCGTCCTCTACTCGACGAAGCGCTACATCCCCGGCAAGTACCTCTTCCCGGGCACCTTCTTCCTCGCCGTCTTCCTGATCATCCCGATCGCGCTGACGGTCGGGTACTCCTTCACCAACTACGGGGACGGCACTCGCGGCTCCAAGGAGCAGGCGATCGCCTCGATCGTCGCGAACTCGGTGCAGCAGTCGCCCGACGCCCCGCGCTACGCGATGACGGTCGCGACGGCCGGCTCCCCCACCGAGGGGCCCTTCGTCCTCTACCTGGTCGATCCGACCGACGGCGCCGTGCTGAGCGGCGACGCCGAGACGCCCCTCGCGGAGGTCCCCGCCGGGGACGTAACCGTCGTCGACGGCCGCGTCACCGAGGTCGCCGGCCTGACCGTGCTCGACGCGAACCAGGTCAATGCCGTCTACAACGAGCTGATGGAGCTTGCGGTCCCGGTGGACGAGTCCAGCGCCGTGCAGCCGCTCGGCGTCAACCAGGCCTTCGTGGGCACCACGGTGCTGCAGTACGACGAGGCGAGCGACACCATCACCGACACCGCGACCGGCGAGGTCTACACCGTCGGCACCGTCGGCACCGAGCAGGCCTTCGTCGACGCCGACGGGAAGCAGGCCTTCTCACAGGGCTGGCTCCAGGGCGTGGGCATGTCGAACTACGAGCGCCTCTTCTCCAACGGGAAGATCGCCGGACAGTTCGGCGCCGCCTTCGTGTGGACCCTCGTCTTCGCGGCGGGCTCGGTCGCGCTGACCTTCGTGGTCGGCTTCGCCCTCGCGCTCGTGCTCAACGACGAGCGGCTGAAGGGTCGGCGGATCTACCGGTCGGTCCTGATCATGCCGTACGCGATCCCCGGCTTCATCTCCCTGCTGGTGTGGTCGAACTTCTACAACCGCGACTTCGGCCTGATCAACGAGATGCTGGGACTGGACCTGAACTGGTTCGGAGATCCGAGCCTCGCCAAGGTCGCGGTGCTGCTGACCAACCTGTGGATGGGCTTCCCCTACATGTTCATCGTCTCCACCGGGGCGCTCCAGGCGATCCCGAACGAGCTCATGGAGGCCTCCCGCATGGACGGCGCGAGCCGCTTCCAGACCACCTCGAAAATCGTGCTGCCGCTGCTGCTGGTGGCCGTCGCCCCGCTGCTGGTCTCGTCCTTCGCCTTCAACTTCAACAACTTCAACGCCATCCAGCTGCTCACCGAGGGCGGGCCGTTCCCCGACGGCTCCACCCGCGGCGCGACCGACATCCTCATCTCGATGATCTACCGCATCGCCTTCGGCGGCTCGGGGGCGGACTTCGGCTTCGCCTCCGCGGTGTCCGTGTGCCTGTTCATCCTGACCGGCGTGCTGGCCACCATCCAGTTCCGATTCACGAACGTCCTCGAGGACGTCAACTGAGCCCGCGGAAGGACCCACCCATGAGCACCACCACCGCTCCCCACGTCACCGCGCAGCGCCCCATGCCCCCGCGGCGCTGGCTCGCCGAGATCGGCTGGCGTCACCTCATCGGCCTGCTCGCGATCGTTTTCGCGGTCTTCCCGATCCTGTTCGTGCTGTCGGCGTCGGTGAACCCCAGCGGCTCGCTGTCCTCGACCTCGCTGCTGCCCACCCAGGGCGTGACCCTCGAGCACTACTGGGTCATGATCAGCGGCGAGCGCGCCAACTTCCTGCGCTGGTACCTGAACACGATCATCGTCTGCGGCGTCGTCGCCGTCGTGCAGGTCTTCCTCTCCCTGCTCGCCGCCTACGCCTTCAGCCGGTTCCGCTTCCGCGGCCGCCGCGGCGGGATGCTCGCCGTGCTGCTGATCATGATGTTCCCGTCGATCCTGTCGATGATCGCGATCTACACGATGATCGCGCAGCTCGGCGAGGCGGTGCCGATGCTGGGCCTGAACACCCTCGCGGGCTACATCGCGGTGCTGCTCGGCGGCTCCCTCGGCCAGGTCTGGCTGATCAAGGGGTTCTTCGACACCATCCCCAAGGAGCTCGACGAGGCGGCCATCATCGACGGCGCCACGCACTGGCAGACCTTCTCCCGGATCCTCGTGCCCTCGATGACCCCGATCCTCGCCACCACCCTGCTGCTGGCCCTGGTCGGCTCCATGAGCGAGTTCCTCATCGGCTCGATCTTCCTCACGGACGACTCGAAGAAGACCCTCGCGGTCGGCATGTACGGCATGTTCGCCTCGGACCGCTCGGCGAACCTCGGCGTCTTCGCCGCCGGCTCGGTGATGGTCATGCTGCCCGTGATCATCCTCTACCAGTTCCTGCAGCGGTACATCGTCGGCGGGTCGACCGCCGGCGCCGTCAAGGGCTGAGCCCGCCTCCTCGTGGACGGGCGGCCGGCCCCGCCGCCGACCGTCCGTCCTCCCCCTGTCCCACCCTCCGGAAGGATCCCGACCCAGCATGACCACGCAGAGCACGACCACCCCGACCGAGCACGACCAGTGGTGGCGCGATGCCGTGGTCTACCAGGTCTACCCCCGCTCCTTCGCCGACTCGGACGGCGACGGCATGGGCGACCTTCCCGGGGTCACGGCGCGCCTGCCGTACCTGCGCGATCTCGGGGTGGACGCGATCTGGCTCTCGCCCTTCTACACCTCCCCGCAGCACGACGGCGGCTACGACGTCGCCGACTACACCGACGTCGACCCCCGCTTCGGCAGCCTCGCCGACGCCGACACCCTGATAGCCCGCGCCCACGAGCTCGGCCTGCGCGTGGTCGTCGACCTGGTCCCGAACCACTCCTCGAGCGAGCACGTGCTCTTCCAGCAGGCGCTCGCGGCGGCCCCCGGCTCCCCCGAGCGGGACCTGTATGTCTTCCGCGAGGGACGCGGCGAGCACGGCGAGCTGCCGCCGAACAACTGGACCTCGATCTTCCACGGTCCGGCCTGGACCCGCGTGACCGAGGCGGACGGCACCCCCGGCCAGTGGTACCTGCACATCTTCGACACCTCCCAGCCGGACTGGAACTGGGACAATCCCGCCGTGCACGAGATGTTCCGCGGCGTGCTGCGCTTCTGGCTCGACCGCGGGGCCGACGGCTTCCGGGTCGACGTGGCCCACGGCATGGTCAAGCCCGAGGGGCTGCCGGATGCGACCGTGAACGCCGAGGGGCTCATCGACATCCCCGAGGGCGAGGTGCCGGTCTACTTCGACAACGACGGGGTGCTGGACATCTACCGCGAGTGGCGGCCGATCGTCGACTCCTACGCGGGCGATCGGATGATGGTGCTCGAGGCATGGATCCCCGAGCACCGCCTCCCGCTGTACATCGGCCCGGAGGAGGCGCACCAGTCCTTCAACTTCGGCTTCCTGCAGGCCCGATGGGGCGTTCCGACGATGCGGGCCGCGATCGAGAAGCCGCTGGCGCTCGCCGACGCCGTCGGCGCCCCCACCACCTGGGTGCTCTCCAACCACGACGTGATCCGCCACGCGACCCGCTACGGCTTCCCGCCGGAGCACCGCTTCGGCGAGGGCCTCTCCCGCGAGGAGGTCCCCGACACGGAGCTCGGCCGGCGGCGCGCCCGCGCGGCGACCCTGCTGATGCTCGCCCTGCCCGGCTCCGCCTACCTGTACCAGGGCGAGGAGTTGGGTCTGCCCGAGGTCGCCGACATCCCCGACGAGCTGCGCGAGGACCCCTCGCACCACCGGGCCGGGGTCCCGGGCCGCGACGGGTGCCGCGTGCCGCTGCCCTGGGAGAAGGACGCCCCGGCATACGGCTTCTCCCCCACCGGCGCCTCCTGGCTGCCCCAGCCGGCGGTCTTCGCCGAGCTCGCGGCGGACGTGCAGGCCGGCGATCCCAACTCCACGCTGGAGATGTACCGGCTCGCGCTGCGCCTACGCGGGGAGCTGGGCCTGGGGCGCCATGTCGAGGGCGTCGAGTTCCCGGACGGCCTCCCGGAGGGCGTCCTCGCGGTGCGCCGCGGGAGCGTGTGGGTGCTGGTGAACACCGGCGACGCGGCGGTCGAGCTGCCCGCTCCCCTCGCCGCGGCGACCCTGCTGGTCGCCTCGGGTCCCGGGGTCGCCCGGGGTGTGCTGCCGGCGGACACCGCCGTCTGGCTCCGCACCGCCTGAGGGGTGGAGCGGACGGGCCTCTCCCTCACGGGAGGAAGCTCGGGCGAGTCCGCGCGTGGCGGGCGGGCGCATCACGTCGCGGCTGGTAGCGTGAGCGCGCTGCGGTGAGGCCCCGCCCGCGCCCGCTCGGGCCCGTTCGCCCCGCGCCGTCGCCCTCGGCCCGCCTCCCGCTCCAGCGCCCGTCCCGCGAAGGAGACCCTGCATGTCCGGCACGTCCGCACCCGCGCCCGCCCGCGCCGCCTCCGATCCCGGCTTCGACGTCGTCGCGATCGGCGCCGGGCTCGGCATCTACGCCCTCACCCGGGCGTACCACGAGGCGTACGGCACGGTCGCCACGGTGCTCGCGGCGAACGCGCCCGAGCCGCTGCGGCGCTCGGTGACCTCGCGCGTGGTGGACCTCCCCGCGGGGGCCGACGATGCCGCGCGCGTCGCCCGCCTCGTGGAGCTCGCGCAGGCGCGCCCGGCCGGCCGGCCCGCCGTGCTGCTGTGCAACAGCGACGGGAACGTCGAGTTCGTGGCCCGCAACGCCGAGGTGCTCTCGCAGCACTACGCGCTGCGCTACCCCTCCCTCGAAGTGGTCGAGCGCCTCGCGGACAAGGCCTCCTTCGCCGAGGTGTGCACCGAGCTGGGCATCGACATCCCCGCGACCGAGGTGATCGACTTCCGCGATGGCACCCTCCCCGAGCTGCCCGCGCTGCCGTTCGACTACCCGGTGGTGGCCAAGCCCGCCCAGGCCGAGCCCCACGTGCACGTGAGGATGCCGGGCAAGAAGAAGATCTATCCGCTGCACAGCCCTGAGGAGCTGCGCGACCTGATCTCCCGTCTGCACGCCGCGGGCTTCCGCAACCGTTTCGTGGTGCAGGAGATGATCCCGGGCGACGACACCTCTATGCTGTCGCTGACCGCCTACCGCTCCGCCTCCGGCACGATCACCCTGATGGGCGGCGCCCGCGTGCTGCTCGAGGAGCACACGCCGGAGGCGCTCGGCCGTCCCGCGGCGATGATCACGCAGGACCTCCCGGAGCAGTTCGCGCAGATGCGGCGGATCCTCGACGAGGTCGGCTACGTCGGCTTCGCCAATGCGGACATCAAGGTCGACCCGCGCGACGGGGTCGCCCGCTTCCTCGAGATCAATCCGCGGATCGGCCGCAACAGCTACTACGTCACCGGCGGCGGTGCGAACGTCGCCGAGGTGATGGTGGCCGATGCGATCGAGGGTCGCGACCCCGAACCGCGCGTGGGCCTGGACGAGGTGCTGTACTCGATCGTGCCCTTCCGCCTGCTGCTGCGCTACATCACCGATCCGCAGCTCGCCGCCCAGGTCAAGCGCATCGCCCGCGCCCGCACCGTGAACCCGTGGCGGTACCGGGCGGAGGGGCTGTGGCTGCGCGGCTACTCGTACGCGGTGCCGCTGAACCACATCCGGAAGTTCCGCCGCCACTACCCGGAGCCCTCGGCCGACGGGTTCTGAGCCGCGTTCAGCGGAAGTCGGCGGCGACCTGCTTGCCGGCGGCGCGGATGGTGGCCGTCGCGAGCTCGGTGAGGGAGTCGACGACGGCGAGGCCCTCGACCTCGACCGGGTCCGCCCGGAAGCGATCGTGGATCACGGACAGCTCGGTGCATCCGAGCACGGCCGCCCCTGCCCCGAGCTGCGCGACCCGCGCCAGGCACGAGGCGTACAGAGCCCGGTCCACGGGGCGGTTGGCCTTGACCTGCTCGTAGATGAGGGTGTTGAGGTCCGCCTGCAGCGCGGGCCCAGGGATCAGGGCCTCGAGTCCGGCCCGCTCGAGCGCGTCCTGGTAGACCCGCGCGTGGACGGTCCCGGCGGTGGCGAGGACGGCCACCGGCCGGGAGCGGTCCGCGAGGCTCGCGCTGACCGTCGCCACGGTGCGCTCGACGATGTTCACGAAGGTGATGCCGGTCCGTGCCGCGGCCTGCTCGACCTCGTGCACGAAGTGGTGGGCCGTGTTGCACGGCAGCACCAGGATCTCCACCCCGGTGCGCGCGAGCATCGCCGCATCGCGGGCGAGCACCGGTCCGGGGTCCGGGGCGGCGGGGTCGAGGATCGAGGCGGTGCGATCCGGGGTCGAGGAATGCTGCGAGACCAGCAGGTCCAGGTGGTCCTGATCGGTGTCCGCGGCGGTCGCCCGCACGAGCACGTCGAGGAAGACCGCGGTCGCAGCGGGCCCCAGCCCGCCGAGCACGCCGACGGTCGGCCCGCCCCAGGAGGCGGGATCCAGTCGGCCGCCGAGCCGCTCCGACATCGGACTCTCCGCGGGTTCGGGGACCGCCGCGGTCACGAGACCCGCTCCGGCCGGTAGTACCGCCGGAACTTGCGCACGTAGTTGAGCAGCGCCGCGGCCGTGTACGCGAGACGCTTCGGGTGCCTCTCGACCGCGGGGTAGATCAGCGGGTTGCGGGCGCCGCCCGCGCGCAGGGCACGGCGCAGCTGTTCCTTCGCGTCCGGCTGGGTGGTGTACTTCTTCACCAGGGCGACGGGCACGACGGTGTAGAGCGCCTCCTGCTGCTGCTGCAGGATGCCGTCCTCCCCCACGCCGGAGCCTGGGCCCTCGGAGGGCAGCGAGTGCTCGAGCAGGTCACGGACGTACCACTCGACAGGGTTGTTGCCGCCCGCGGTGACGTAGTAGTTGGAACGGCCCAGCCGCGGGTTGAGCTCGAAGAACTTGGTCGCGCCGTCCCGGCGGTCGTGCTTGAGGTCGAAGTTCGCATAGCCGGTCCACCCCAGGGCGGTGATCAGACGCTGCGCCTGCTCGACGGCGCGCGGGTCGTGGTCGGTGAGGATCGCGGCAGGGTTCCCGATCGCACCGGGCGTGTGCTCCTCGAGCAGGGTGCGGCCGAAGGACGCGAAGCGCACCACCGAGTTCTCGTCGCAGTAGCAGGTCAGGATGCGCATCTCCTGGTCATCGCCCGGGATGCGGTCCTGGACGATGATGCTCGAGCGGTACCCCGCCGCGCGGATCCGCTGCAGCAGGGCGACGAGCTCCTGCGGGCTCTCGACCGTGTGCACCTTCTGCTTGCCGGGGAAGTCGACATCCTTCCACTCGGAGACCTCCGCCGGCTTGGCGATCACCGGATAAGTGAAGGGCACCTCGAGGGCGGGATCGACCTCCTCGGCGAGGTCGACGACCCGGGTCAGGGGGTGGTCGACGCCGAGCTCCTCGCAGAGGGCGCTGAAGTTCTGCTTCTCCGTGCCGGCCCGGAAGGTGTCCATGTCCACGTAGGGAGCGATCCAGCGGTCCCCGAGGGCGGCGAGCTCGTCCCGCACACGGATGATGGCCTTGACGGTCGCATCGGCCGAGCCGAGCAGGAGCAGCGCTCCCCCCGGGTGCGAACTCGCGACCTCGGCGAGCACGGGCGCCAGCGCCGCGGGGTCGAAGGGGTCCGCACAGGGGACGTTGGTGATGAACGCCGAGTCCGCGACGTGCCAGCCGGCCGCGCGGGAGATGACGACGCTGCGCCGGCCGTAGGCCTCGTGGAAGGCGCGGGCGAGGGAGTACGCGCCGATGTCGCCCCCCACGATCACCGGGGTGAACGGCCGGGCGGCGGACGCCTCGCGGCGCGGGCTGGGGCTCTGGTCAGGCATGGCGGCAGTGTATCGACGGCGCCCGGGGGCACCGGGGAGGCCGGGCGAGGACGGGCCGGAGTGTGCTCCGTCGAACGCTCCGACGAGCGCTCCGGCACGTGCTCCGATGGATGCCCCGGCGAGCGCGCGACCGCCGCGTCGCGAGGTCACAGTCGGCTCCCGGTCTTCTATCAGGTGTCCAGGGGGCGCACAAGGGGGGAAATCTCCGCGACGGCTCGGGCGTGCCCCGTCGAGGCCCCGCGGGGCCGACCGTAGTCTCGAGGCATGACCACGACGAACGCCGCCGGCGCGGGACAGGACCACAGATCAGACCAGGGTCTGATCGCGGTCATCCGCTCGGAGGACGCCACCGGACCCCGCCCGTGCGAGGCTCGGGACGTGACCGCGATCCCGCTGCGCCCCGTCGTCCCGTCCGCCGACCGCCTCGTCGGCCGCCCGGGGCTCCCCGGCGAGCGTCCCGGCGGCGAGCACCGCCCGCTGCGGGTGCTGCTGACCACCGACTGGTGGGAGCCGGTCGTCAACGGCGTCGTCGCCTCCGTCGCGACCCTGCGCCGCGAGCTCATCGCGCTCGGCTGCGACGTGCGCGTGCTGACCCTCTCCCAGGGTCTGCGCACGCGGCGCGAGCCCGGCGTCTACCGCATCGGATCAGTTTCCGCGGCGATGGTCTACGACCGCGCCCGGATCGGCATGCCCGCGAGCCGCCGCGTGCTGCGGGACATCCTGCGCTGGCGGCCCGACGTGATCCACTCCCAGTGCGAATTCTCCACCTACGTCTGGGCGCGGCGCATCGCCCGCACCCTGGGCGTCCCCCTGGTGCACACCTACCACACCATCTACGAGGACTACACCCATTACTACTCGCCGAGCCGCACGATGGGACGCGCGGTCGTCGCCTCCTTCTCGCGGCGGGTGCTTGCGGGGACCGATGCCGTGGTGGTGCCCACCGCGAAGGTCGCCCGGCTGCTCTCCGGCTATGGGGTGCGCCGACCGGTGCACGTGATCCCGACAGGCCTGGACCTGAACCGCTTCCGCCCCGCACAGGACGCCGCCGAGCGCGCCGACGCCGCCCGGCTCCGCGCCGACCTCGGCATCGCCCCGGACACGACGGTGCTGGTCTCCGTGTGCCGGCTGGCGAAGGAGAAGAACCTCGACGAGGTGCTGGACATGGTCGCCGAGGCCGATCGCGCGGACACCGTCCTGGTGATCGTCGGCGACGGCCCGTACCGGGCAGAGCTCGAGGAGCGAGCGGAACAGCTGGGCATCACCGACCGGGTCCGCTTCACGGGCGTGGTCGATCCGGGCGAGGTGCAGCGTTGGTACCGGATCGGCGACGTCTTCGTCTCCGCCTCTCTCAGCGAGACCCAGGGCCTGACCTTCATCGAGGCGCTCGCCTGCGGCCTGCCGCTGCTGTGCCGTCGGGACCCGTCGATCGCGAGCGTCGTGCTCGACGGCCGCACCGGCTGGCAGTACGAGACCGCCGCGGAGTTCACGCGCCACCTCGATGCCCTGGTGAGCGATCGCCCCGCCCGCGCGGCGATGGCCGCGCAGTCCGTCGCGCACGCGGGGGCCACCTGCGGTGCCCGCGAGTTCGGCCGGTCCGTGCTGGACGTCTACCAGCAGGCCCGCGCCCGCCGCTCCCCGCGCGTGCTCGCCCTGCCGGCGAGGGCCGTCGCATGAGCATCGTCGAGCGTCCCGTCCCCCCCGGGAGGGCGGTCCCGCTGTCCCGGCCCCGCCGCCCCCAGCGCCCCGCATCCGCCGGGCCGGATCCGACGTCCGTCGCCTCCGCGACCGAGACCGCCTCGATGCAGGATCGACCGCGACGCGATCCCTTGCGCACCGCCGCCCGGCTCTCCCCGCTGCTCGGCCTCGCCCTCAGCATCGGGCTGGTCTGGTGGGGCCTCGAGGCCGGGGTGCTGCAGTCCCTCGAGAACCTGCAGGCCTTCATCGACTCGCTCGGAGCCTGGGGACCTGCCGCCTTCCTGCTCGTCTCCGCGGCCTCGGTGGTCTTCCCGATCGTGCCCGGCGGCCTGTTGGTGATCGCGGGGCCGGTGCTCTTCGGGCCGATCGAGGGGACGCTCTACAACTACGTCGCGGTGAGCGCGGGCTCGATGCTGAACTTCGCGATCGGCCGGCACGTGGGCCTCGCCCTCATCGAGCGGATCTTCCCGGCCCGCACGGTCGAGAAGTTCCTCGGCTGGACCCGCAACCGCCACTTCACCCGCGCTTTCGCGACCGCCATCGTGCTGCCCGTCGCCCCCGACGATCTGCTCTGCTACATCGCCGGGACCACCCGGATGCGCTGGCGGACCTACGCGGCGATCATCCTGCTGTGCAAGCCGTGGGCCCTGCTCGCGTACGGACTGGGCGTCAGCGCACTGCTGCTGCGCTTCCTGCCCTGGTGAGACCGTCCCGGTGAGAGGAGGACCGAGATGCTGATGAGATCCCGCGCCGTGAGGCGCCCCCGTCCTGCGCCCGACCCGCTGCGGCGCTGGGCCGACCGCCTGGTGCACACCGTGCTGCCCGGCCGCCACCCCCGTCGCGACGTGCGCGGGGACGAGCCGCTGCGCGTGCTGATGCCCCGCGGTCTCGCCCGCGCCGCCCACCAGTCCGGGATCGGCGCCGCCATGCGCCATCAGGAGACGGTGGTGCGCTCCCTGGGCCATGTGGTGGTCACCAATCCGCTGCGCCCCTTCGACGTGGTGCACCTGAACACCCCGTTCCCGGACACGCCGCTGCTGGCCCGCTGGGCGCGGCTGTGGCGTCGGCCGGTGCTCGTGTGGGCGCACTCCACGGAGGACGACTTCCGCGACTCCTTCCCCGGCTCGAACGCGCTGGCCCCCACCTTCCGCCGCTGGATCGCCCACCTGTACCGCCAGGGCGACGCCGTGATCACGCCCAGCGACTACTCCAAGGCGCTCGTGTCCGCCCCGAAGTACGGGATCACCCGCCCCATCCACGTGCTCTCCAACGGCGTGGACACGACCTTCTTCCGCCCCGATCCCTCGGCGCGGGGCCGGCTGCGGGAGAGCCTCGGACTCACCCCTGACGCGCAGGTCGTGATCAGCGTCGGCATGCAGCTGGTGCGCAAGGGGATCCTCGACTGGGTCGAGGTGGCCCGGCGCCTGCCCGAGGTGACCTTCGTCTGGTACGGCCGGACGGACGAGCGGCTGCTCACGGCGGAGGTCGAGCGGGCCCTCGCGACTGCCCCGTCGAACGCGATCTTCCCCGGCTACCTCCGGGCGGACCAGCTCCGCGAGGCATACTGCGGCGCGGACGCCTTCTGCTTCCTGACCAAGGAGGAGACGGAGGGCATCGTGCTCTGGGAGGCGCTCGCCTGCGGCGTGCCTGCCCTGGTGCGCGGCATCGAGCTGTACCGCGACCGGATGCCCGACGGGGTGCTGACCCATCAGGTCGACGGCGACGACCCGGGCTTCGCGGCCCGCGCCGCGTCCCGTCTCGAGGACCTGCTCGCGGGGCGGCTCACCGATCTCACCGGAGCCGGTCGTCGCGCGGCCGAGGAGGTCGACCTGCGCCAGGTCGCGCAGCGACTGCGGTACATCTACCTGCTGACCGGGGTGCAGCCGCATCGTCGGCCGCGCGGCGGGCTCAGGGGCGGCGGTTCGGCCGCCACAGCACCAGCGCTCCGCCGGCCGGACGCCGCGGGCGCTCCCCTCGCCGCAGGGCGCTGATCTCCCCGTCGCGGCCGGCGGTGAAGACCCGCCGCTGCGCCGGGTTGAGGGACTCGAGGGCCTCGCGCACCGCGTCGAGCTGCTCGGCGAGTGCGGTCACCTCGTCCTGCAGCTCGAGGATCCGCTTGATGCCGGCGAGGTTGATGCCCTCCTCCTGCGAGAGGCGCTGCACCTCCCGGAGGGTCGCGACGTCGCGGGCGCTGTAGCGCCGGCCGCGCCCGCGGGTCCGCTGCGGGGAGACCAGCCCCAGCCGGTCGTACTGGCGGAGGGTCTGTGGGTGCATGCCGGAGAGCTCCGCGGCGACGGAGATGACGAAGACCGGCGCCCGCTCGTCGAGGCGGTGCGGGGTGACCATGGGACGTCTCCTTCCGTGCGGTGCGGGTCTGCGGGTCGATGCGGTTCTCCGGGCCACGGCCGACGGGTGCCGACGCGCCTCAGCGGGCGGCGGTCTCCAGCAGGCCGGCGCGCGGGTCCTCGTCGCCGAGGGCGTCGCGGAAGTCCTCGACGGCCTTCCGCGCCGCGCCCTCGACGTGCGCGGGGACGGCGACCTCGACGGTGACGAGCAGGTCGCCGGTCGCCTTCGCGGTGCGGACGCCCTTGCCGCGGGCGCGCAGGGTGCGGCCGCTTGGGGTGCCGGGCGCGACCTTGAGGTTCACGGTGCCGCCCTCGAGCAGGGGCACGGTGAGGGTCGTTCCGAGCACCGCCTCGTCGAAGCGGAGCGGGACGGTGAGGCGCAGGTTCGCGCCGTCCATCGACCACAGCGGGTGCGGCTCGACGTCGAGGGTGAGCAGCAGGTCGCCGGCGGGGGCGCCGCCGGGGCCGGGGCGTCCCTTGCCGCGCAGGCGGATCTTCTGCCCGTCGTGGACGCCCGCGGGGATGCGGACGGTGAGGGGCTTGCCGTCGACGGTCAGGCGCACCTCGGCGCCGAGCGCGGCGTCGCGGAAGGGGATGCGTGTGCGCGCGGAGACGTCCTGGCCCTTCTGGGGCGCGGCGTTCGGGGCGAAGCCCGTCGGGAAGCCGGATCCGCCGCCGGAGCCGCCGAACATGCGCAGCAGGTCGTCGATGTCGGGGGCGGGCCCGCCCGGACCCGCGGTCGAGTAGCCGCCCTGGCCGCCGAACATCGAGGAGAAGATGTCCTCGAATCCCGCGCCGCCGGCTCCGCCGGCACCCGCGGAGAAGCGGGCGCCGCCTGCGCCCATGGCGCGGATCGCGTCGTACTGCTGGCGCTGCTCGGCGTCGGAGAGGACGGAGTACGCCTCCCCGATCTCCTTGAAGCGCTCCTCGGCGCGGGGATCATCGGGGTGACGGTCGGGGTGGTGCTTCTTGGCCTGATTGCGGTAGGCCTTCTTGATCTCCTGCGCGGTGGCGTCCTTGGAGACGCCGAGGACCGCGTAGAAGTCCTTCTCGAGCCAGTCCTGTTGGGACATGGGCGTCTCCTTCCGGGAGAGGATCAGGGGCTTCTGCGGTGATGTGCGGGGGCGGGGGGGGGGGGGGGGGGGGGGAGGGGGAGAACCCGAACAGTGGGTTGGGGGGGGGGGGGGGGGTACGGAGGAAGGGGCTGGTTTGCACGGGGGGGGGGGAGGTGGGCAACAACACCCTCCCCCCCCCCCCCCCCCCCCCCCCCCCCCGGGGTGGTCAGGCGGGGCCGCGGGTGCCCACGCGGGCGGGGCGGAGGATCCGCTCCTTCAGCGCGTAGCCAGGCTGCATGACCAGGGTGATGGTCGTGGTCTCCGCCTCCGCGGAGTCCTCGTGCATCAGCGCTTCGTGGCGGGTGGGGTCGAACTCCTCCCCCACCTCCCCGAAGCGGGTCAGCCCCTGGGAGGCGAGGGCCTCCTGGAGCTTCTGCGCGATCGAGTGGAAGGGCGTACCCTCGACGATGTCGCCGTGCTGACGGCCCAGCTCGATGTCGTCGAGGACGCCGATCAGCGAGCTGAGGATGCGGCCGGCCGCCGCCTCCTTGCCCGCCTCGGCGGAGGCCTCGATGCGTCGGCGCGAGTTGACG
This sequence comes from Brachybacterium sp. J144, assembly GCF_036321705.1. Lineage (NCBI taxonomy): Bacteria > Bacillati > Actinomycetota > Actinomycetes > Micrococcales > Dermabacteraceae > Brachybacterium > Brachybacterium sp. J144. Next base: position 217,411 of record NZ_JAZDCG010000001.1, on the reverse strand, counting down.
TACTCGGCCTGCTCGCGGCGCAGCTGCTCGGTGAGCTCGGTGACCTGGCCCTCGAGCTCGGCGACGCGGCCCGCGTCGGCGGGCGCCGACGCGTCGGCGCCCTCATGTGCGGCCTGCTCGAAGAGCTCGGCCGCCTCGGCGTCGATCGGGTCGGCGGGTCCCTGGGCGCCCTGGCCCTCGGGGGCGGGGGCGTCCCCGGAGGGACGGACCGTGCCGTCCTCCGGGTTCACCTTCCGCTTGTCGGTGAACGAGAACCGCGGCTCGCCCTCGGGGCGCTGCGCGTCGTCGGGAGTGCTCTGGTCCTCGGTCATCACTTCTTCTCCTCGTCCTCGTCCACGATCTCGGCGTCGACCACGTCGTCGTCATCGGACGACGGCGCCTCGGTGCCCTCGGGGGCACCCTCGGCCTGGGCCTGGGAGTAGATCGCGGTGCCGACGGCCTGGAGCGCCTCGTTCAGCGCGTCGCGCTTGGCCTCGAGGTCCGCGGTCTCCGCGTCCTCCTTGGCCAGCTCGTCCTTCGCCTCCTTGAGGGCGTCCTCGGCCTTGGTCCTGTCGCCGTCCGAGATCTTGTCCGCGTTGTCCGCGAGCAGCTTCTCGCCCTGGTAGACGAGCTGCTCGAGGGTGTTGCGGGCGTCGGCGTTCTTGCGGCGCTCCTCGTCCTCGGCGGCGTGCGCCTCGGCGTCCTTGATCATGCGGTCGATGTCCTCTTCGGACAGCGCGGAGCCGCCGGTGATCTGGATGGACTGCTCGTTGCCGGTGCCGCGGTCCTTCGCGGTGACGTGCACGATGCCGTTGGAGTCGATGTCGAAGGTGACCTCGATCTGCGGGATGCCTCGGGGGGCCGGGGCGATGCCGGTCAGCTCGAAGGTGCCGAGGAGCTTGTTGTCGCGGGTGAACTGGCGCTCGCCCTGGAAGACCTGGATCGCCACGGACGGCTGGTTGTCGTCCGCGGTCGAGAACACCTCGGAGGTCTTGGTCGGGATGGCGGCGTTGCGCTCGATGAGCTTGGTCATCACGCCGCCCTTGGTCTCGATGCCGAGGGAGAGCGGGGTGACGTCCATGAGCAGGACGTCCTTGCGCTCGCCCTTGATGACCGCGGCCTGGAGGGCGGCGCCGACGGCGACGACCTCGTCCGGGTTCACGGACTTGTTGGGCTCCTTGCCACCGGTGAGCTCCTTGACGACCTCGGTCACGGCGGGCATGCGGGTCGAGCCGCCGACGAGGACCACATGGTCGATGTCGGAGACCTTGATGCCGGCGTCCTTGATGACCTGGTGGAAGGGTGCCTTGGTGCGCTCGAGGAGGTCCTTGGTCATGTCCTCGAACTGGGCGCGGGTGAGCTTCTCGTCGAGGTGCAGCGGGCCGTTCTCGGTCATCGACAGGTACTGCAGCGAGATCGAGGTGGAGGTCGAGGAGGACAGCTCCTTCTTCGCCTGCTCGGCGGCCTCCTTGAGGCGCTGCAGAGCGATACGGTCCTTGCCGAGGTCCACGCCGTCCTTGTTCTTCACCTGGGTGATCAGCCAGTCGACGATCTTCTGGTCCCAGTCGTCGCCGCCGAGGCGGTTGTCGCCCGCGGTGGCCTGGACCTGGATGGTCGAGCCGTCCTCGTCCTTGCTCACCTCGAGGAGGGACACGTCGAAGGTGCCGCCGCCGAGGTCGAAGACCAGGATCTGCTCGTCGTCCTTGCCCTTCTCGAGGCCGTAGGCGAGGGCCGCGGCGGTGGGCTCGTTGATAATGCGCAGGACGTTGAGGCCCGCGATGGTGCCGGCGTCCTTGGTGGCCTGGCGCTCCGAGTCGGAGAAGTAGGCGGGGACGGTGATGACGGCGTCGGTCACGGTCTCGCCCAGGTAGGACTCGGCGTCCTTCTTGAGCTTGCCGAGGGTGCGCGCGGAGATCTCCTGCGCGGTGTACTTCTTGCCGTCGATCTCGACGCTCCAGTCGGTGCCCATGTGGCGCTTGACGGAGGAGATGGTGCGGTCGACGTTGGTGACGGCCTGACGCTTGGCGACATCGCCGACGAGGACCTCGCCCTGCTTGGAGAAGGCGACGACCGACGGGGTGGTGCGGGAGCCCTCGGCGTTCGCGATGACGGTGGGCTGACCGCCCTCGAGGACGGCGACGGCGGAGTTGGTGGTGCCGAGATCGATTCCGACGACACGGGACATGGGTGCCTGCCTTTCTGCGACGGATTCGCCGCACGGGATCTTCGCTACCGGCCGACGGCCGACGACGAGACTTGAGCTGTACGGACTCAAGTAGAGAACCCGAGATCGATGATGTCAATCTCAGCAGCTCCGTTCTTGAGTACACCCGACTCAACTCTGATCCGATCAGGTTCATTCCCGGTGCGACCGATCGTGACGGAGGCCACATACGCAGGTTCTCGACGAGGTGGCAGTGATCTCTCCGATCTGTCAGCGACGTGTCCGGATCACGGCTCTCGTCTTCGCCCAGGGCATCGATGACGGTGCGGGCTGCGATACGGGCCGGACGCCTCCAGGCTCGGCAGCTCCGCGCAGCCCTCGACTGCCATAACGTCGAGGAACGCCAGGATCGCTGGCTGCGCGGGCCCCACGGGACGCCGTCGTGCCGAGCCGTCGCGACCTCTGCGACGAAGTGGGAGGGGAACTCTCGCGGGAGCTCTTGCACGAGCCGCACGCACCTCGCGCGCAGCTGGGGATCGATCTCCCACGGCCGCCCGTCCACCCCTCGGACCCGAACAGCAGCGGCATCGGACCCGGTCCGACTCAGTGGCGCCGGCCAGCACGTTCAGGCAGAATCGCGCAGTGCCCCACTCAACCTCTCCCTCTCGCGGGATAGCCGGAAGACTCCGCACGGAGTCGGGCTCGGCCGTGCTGCTCATCGTCGTCACGGCCTTCGCTCTCCTCTGGGCGAACTCACCGCTGTCCTCCTCCTATGTTGAGCTGTGGCAACAGAGCGTCGGGATCGACGTCGGCCCGTTCGGCCTGCACCTGGATCTGCACCACTGGATCAACGACGGACTGATGATCGTGTTCTTCTTCGTCGTGGGTCTCGAGGTGCGCCAGGAGTTCGCACACGGGGCTCTGCGGGACAGCAGTCGCGCCCGTCTGGCGGCGATCGCGGGCGTCGCGGGTGTGGCGTTGCCCGCGCTGATATACGTCCTGGTCGTCGGCGCATCCGGTGGCGAGGGGCTTCGCGGCTGGGGGGCGGTCGTCGGAACGGACACGGCGTTCATGCTCGGTGCTCTCGCGATCGTCGGCCCCCGGCTTTCCGGGCAGCTGCGCGTCTTCCTCCTGACCCTCACGGTGGTCGACGACTTCCTTGCGGTGTCGATCATCGGGGTGTTCTACAGCGACGAGATCCGACCCGTCCCACTGCTGGTCGCTCTCGGCTGCCTCGTCGCCCTGTGGCTGGTGGGCCGTTCCCGACAGTGGAGTGCCGCTCCGTACGTCGGGATCATCATCGTGCTGTGGCTGGCGACTCTGTCCTCCGGCATCCACGCCTCGCTGACGGGCATGATCGCCGGTCTTCTAATCCCCGCCTACCCGACCCAGCGGCAGGAGGTGGTCGCCGCCCGGCAGCTGTTCCGCGACTTCTGGCAATCCCCGAGCGCTTCCTCGGCGCGTGCCGTCGGACGGGGGCTGTCCAAAGGCGTGTCGGTCAACGAGCGGTTGTACGAGTACCTCCGTCTCCCCACGGCGTTGCTGGTCGTGCCGATCTTCGCTCTGGCCAATGCCGGAATTGACCTGCGCGGCGGGGTGATGGCCGACTCGCTGGGCTCGCCTGTGACGTGGGGCGTCATCGCGGGGCTCGTGCTCGGCAAGCTCCTCGGAATCGGGATCGCGACGCTCCTCGCCGTTCGGATGGGCGCAGGCCGACTGCCGGAGGGGGTCGGAATGGGCAGCGTGTTCGGCGGGGCAGCGCTGTCGGGCATCGGTTTCACCGTGTCGCTGCTGGTCATCGGCCTCGCTTTCGACTCCTCCTCGGATCTGGGGCGCCAGGCGACGCTGGGCGTGCTCGTGGCGATGGTGCTCGCCACCGTTCTGGGCTGGTCGATCTTCAAGATCGCAGCCCGTCGATGGGGAGAGGAGACGGCGGATCTCCCGATGACGCTCGACTCCCCGGTGGACCCCGAGGTGGATCACATCCGCGGACCCGAGGACGCCCGGCTCACCCTCGTGGAGTTCGTGGACTTCGAGTGCGAGTACTGCGCGCACGCCACTGGCTCATGGGAAGACCTTCACGGGCGCTTCGGTGACGATCTGCGCTACGTCGTGCGGCATCTGCCTCATCATCCTCACGGCCCCCTCGCCGCACGGGCCGCCGAGGCGGCCGCGAAGCAGGAGATGTTCTGGCCGTGGCTCGACTTCGTCTTCACTCGGCAGCACGCGCTGGAGAGGGAGGATCTCATCGGCTACGCGGCTGAGCTGGGCCTCGATGTCGAGGCGTTCATCGAGGATCTCGACAGCGACGAGGTCGCTGCGAGGGTGCAGCGGGACATCGCGAGCGCGGAGGCGAGCGGCGCCAAGATGACCCCGACGTTCTTCATCGATGGTTGTCGGATGGTGGGCAGCTATGACGCGCGCTCACTGACCGAGATGCTGGAATCCAGCCGTCGCGGGGGCCGCACCCAGGCGGCGAAGGCCTGAGGGCGATCCGCGAAGCCGGAACACGGTGGGACGTGGGCAGTGCCGGCGCGTATCACCGCTGCCGACGTCCGGACCGAGGCCCGCTATCGAGTCTCGGCGCTCGGAGAGTGCGCATCATGGGAGTGAGCGATGCTTGCGAGCTCGGCGCGCGTGCGGGCGCCGTATTTCCGCAGCAAGTTGGCCACGTGGTACTTCACGGTGTTGGCCGTGATCCCGAGCTGGTCGCCGATGCGCTGGTTCGAGATCCCGGTCGCGACCAGGCGCAGCACCTGCTTCTCTCGGTCGGTGAGTTCCTCGGCGCCCTCCACGGTGAGCGCTGCGCTGGGTGGGTCCAGTGGGATCTCGATCCGCAGCGTCGTCCCCCAGCCCGGGGTCGTCTCCACGTCCATGGTTCCGTCGAGCGCCGCCACTCGCTCCACGATCGGACGCAGCGTGTCGTCGTGCGCCGTCACCGCGGTTCCGCCGTCGTCACGGACCTCCATCAGCAGGTTGCGGCCATCGCAGTCCCAGCCGATCCGGGCGCGTGCAGCGTCCGCGCGGTCCATGAGCGAGAGCACTGCCGTGCGGGAGATGGCGCGGGCTTCCCTGGCGACCGGGCCCGGTAACGCCCGTCCTCGCGCAGGAGGCTCTGCGAACTGGACCTGCAGCGGTCCGGAGCGGATCAGAGGACGCAGTTCGGTGCGCAAGCGCGAGAATGCCTCGGCTACCGGCTCGAGCACGCTCTCCTGCTGCTCATGGACCGAACGAGCACGGATGAGTGCGGAGGAGGCGATCTCCGTGGCCTCCCTGCGCGCGGCCGCATCCGCGAGTCGGCCGGAGCGGAGCACGGCGAGGATCGATTCGAGGGTGATCGCATGTTGATCAGCCTGCTCGGTCAGGGCACGGTCCCGCGACAGGGAGCGGGCACGTTCCAGCGGGGTCGGGAGGTCGCTCACTCCGCCACTCTAGCCCGACCTGGGAGGCCCACCCGATCGAACGGGGCGCCCCGCTCATCGGGCAGCAGTGCACCGCCGCGGACCGGCCCAAGATGGTCGACATGGAAGAACGAGGAATCCAGGATTCGCTGACGCGTATCGTCCACGAGATCGAGGGGGCAGCTGCCCTGCCCGATGCGCCCGCGCTCGCGGCCGCCGTCGAGCTGACAGCGTACGCCCGGCGCGTCTTCGTCCACGGCGCCGGACGCTCCGGTCTCGCGCTGCGGATGACGGCCATGCGCCTCATGCACCTCGGGCTGCAGGTCCACGTCGTCGGTGAGACGACGACCCCGGCGATCGGAGAGGGCGATCTGCTCCTGACCGCCAGCGGTTCCGGCACGACCTCGGGGGTGGTGAGCGCGGCTGAGACGGCGCGATCCGTCGGTGCCCGCGTCATCGGCATCACGACCGACCCCGAGTCACCGCTTGCTCAGCTGTCCCACGCCGTCCTGGTCATCCGTGCGGCGACGAAGACAGACCGGTCCGAGCAGCAGTCGGCCCAGTACGCCGGCAGCCTCTTCGAGCAGCTCCTCGTCCTCGTCGGCGACGCTCTCTTCGACGTCCTGTGGCAGAAGAGCGGTCAGAGTGCGGATGCGCTCTGGCCCCGCCATGCCAACCTCGAATGACCGTTCTTCCCCGTTCCACCATCGACACCCCCACGAGAAAGAGACACTCTGACATGCGACTGCAGTTCGCCATGGACACCCTCACCACCGAGTCCGCCCTCGACCTCGCCGCGAAGGCAGCCCCCTACGTCGACATCCTCGAGCTCGGCACCCCTCTGATCAAGAGCGAGGGCCTCGCGGCGATCACGGCGGTCAAGGCCGCCCACCCCGACAAGACCGTCTTCGCCGATCTCAAGACCATGGATGCCGGCGAGCTGGAAGCTGACATCGCCTTCTCCGCCGGAGCGGATCTGGTCACCGTCCTCGGCGTCGCCGGGGACAGCACGATCGCCGGCGCGGTCGCCGCGGCGACCAAGCACGGCAAGGGCATCGTCGTCGATCTGATCGGGGTGGCCGACAAGGTCGCACGGGCCCGAGAGGTCGTCGCCCTCGGCGCCGTGTTCGTGGAGATGCACGCCGGCCTCGACGAGCAGGCGGAGGACGGCTACAGCCTCGACGCCCTGCTCGCCGCCGGCGAGGCCGCCGAGGTCCCGTTCTCCGTCGCCGGCGGCGTCAGTGCGGACTCGGTCGAAGCCGTCCAGCGGGCGGGAGCAGACGTGGCCGTCGCGGGCAGCGCCATCTACAGCGCATCGGACGTCGCCGCCGCGGCCGCCGCCATCCGCTCCGCCATCAGGTGACCACCGCGCACCGCATCCCGTGGAGAGGGGGCAGGTGACGGCACGCCCGGACCCTGCCCCCCTCCCACCGGATGCGGTGGACTGATGCCGCAGTCGATCACCGCGTGGCTCAGAGCGCCACGTGATCCTCCTCCCCGATGCGGGGACAGCCGGCCCGCGGCCGTCGCTGGAGCGACGATCGCGGGCCGGCTGTATGACATGCCTGTATCAGGCGGGGATCATGCCATGCGGGTCGATGATGAACTTCTCCGAGACCCCGGTGTCGAACGTCGCGTAGGCGTCGGGGGCCTCGTCGAGGCTGATGACCTTGGTGTTGAGCATGTCGCTGAGGTACGGCATGCGGTCCCACAGGATCGACATCATCAGCTCACGGTTGTAGTGCATGATCGGGGCCTGGCCGCCGGAGATCCGGGGCGACTTGATCCACGCCTTGCCGAAGTCGAGCGAGAAGGTGCCCTCCTGCTCGGCCTTGGAGGAGGCCAGCGGGTCGGGGCCGTAGACGCCGACGATGCCGGTGGCACCGCCTGCGCGGGTGGCATCCATGACCTGGTTGATGGCGTGGGCCAGATTCATGTCCTCGGCCTCGCGGCCGATCCCGTGGGCTTCGTTGCCGACGTAGTCGACGGCGCAGTCCACCATGGGTTCGCCGAGGATGGCCTCGATCTGCTCGGTCAGCGGCACGTCCTGGTTCAGGTCGATGGTCTCGCAGCCGTTGTTCTTCACCAGGTCCAGCCGGTCCTGATGGTAGTCACCGACGATGATGCAGGAAGCGCCCAGGAGACGGGCCGCCGCGGCGCCGCAGCGTCCCACAGGTCCGGCGCCGGCGATGTAGACGGTCGATCCGGGCTTGGCCCCGGCCTCCATGAGGCCGTGGAACGCGGTGGGCAGGATGTCAGACAGAAGGGCGAGGTCACGGATCTTCTCCATGGCCTGGTCCTTGTCCGGGAAGCGGAGCAGCTGGAAGTCGGCGTAGGGGACGAACAGGTACTCCGCCTGCCCGCCCTGGAAATCACCCAGGTTGAACCCGTAAGCGCCGCAGGCCGCGTCGGGGTTCACGGTCTCGCACGCCTCGGTGTGGCGGGCGCGGCAGTTGCGGCATCGGCCGCAGGCGACGTTGAAGGGGACGGAGACCAGGTCGCCCTCGGAGAGGAACTCGACGTCGGGGCCGACCTCGATGACCTCGCCGGTCATCTCGTGCCCCATCACCATGCCCTGGGGGACGGGGAAGGACCCGCGGTAGATGTGCAGGTCGGAGCCGCAGATGTTGGTGGCGACGATCTTGAGGATGACACCGTGCGGGGCGCTCCTGCCGTTCGGCATCTCGAGCTTCGGGAAGTCGAGGGTCTCGACGCGCATGTCCTTGACGTTCTGGAACACGACGGCGCGGTTGCTGCTTGCCATGACGTTCTCCTCCAGTTGGGGATGGCCCGATCGCGGAAGTGCCACGGTCATGTGGATGCCCGTCGCCCGCGACCTCGGCTCTCTTCGAGCGTAGGACGGCCGGAACCTCGCGTCCACCGAGCTGCCCGCCCTGGCTGCGGCGACAGGCGCCACGGGCAGGTGGACCGTGGAGGACTGGGGCATGCACCGACCGATCGGTGAAACGCGTTGCTAGTGTCACCGGCATGGCCGAAGCACGCAGGTCCGCGCCGTCCGACTCCACACCCGTCCAGCCCGACGTGCAGGTTCTCGGCGCTCGCGAGCACAACCTCCAGGACATCGACCTGACGGTCCCCCGCGACGCTCTGGTGGTGTTCACCGGCGTCTCCGGCTCGGGAAAGTCCTCCCTGGCCTTCGGAACCCTGTTCGCGGAGTCCCAGCGCCGTTACCTCGAGTCCGTCGCTCCCTACGCCCGTCGCCTCATCGACCAGGCCGGCGTCCCGGACGTCGACTCCATCACGGGCATGCCGCCGGCCGTCGCTCTTCAGCAGCAGCGCGGGGGGCGCAGCGCGCGGTCTTCGGTGGGCAGCATCACCACGCTCTCCTCGCTGGTGCGCATGCTCTTCTCCCGGGCCGGCCACTACCCCGATGATCAGCCGATGCTCTACGCCGAGGACTTCTCCGCCAACACCGTGCAGGGCGCATGCCCGGAGTGCCACGGCATCGGCCGGGTGTACGAGGTCACCGAGGACATGATGGTGCCGGACCCTTCCTTGACGATCCGCGAGCGGGCCATCGCCTCCTGGCCGACGGCCTGGCACGGTCATCAGCTGCGCGATGTCCTCGTCGCGCTCGGCTACGACGTCGATGTGTCCTGGAAGGATCTGCCGAAGGAGGATCGGGACTGGATCCTCTACACGGACGAGACGCCGTATGTCCCGGTCTACTCGCGGCTCACACTCTCCGAGGCCCGGGCCGCAACCGCGGCGGGCGTCGAACCGAGCTACTCGGGCACCTTCGTCGGCGCGCGTCGGTACGTGCTCGACACGTTCGCGAACACCAAGAGCGAGTCGATGAAGCGACGCGTGGCGGAGTTCCTCTCGGTTGCTCCCTGCCCTGCCTGCCATGGGAAGCGGCTGAAGCCGGAGGCCCTGTCCGTGACGTTCGAGGGTCTCGACGTCGCAGATCTCTCCGCGCTGCCGCTCGCGGAGCTCTCGACGCTGATCGACCAGGCGGTCGAGCGAGCTGCCGGAGCTCTCGACGGGGCCGAGTCGGCGGGCCGCACAGGTGGCCGGGCTGACCGGCGCGACGCCGGGCAGCCGGTCGACGCCGGAGGATCCGCGCCCGCGGCCTTCGAGGACGCGCGCATGTCGCCTGACCGCTCGGTCGAGAAGCTGGCCGCGACAGCGCGATTGGGCGCGGAACTCGTCAACAGACTGCGGCCGATCATCGATCTGGGTCTGGGGTACCTCTCCCTGGGCCGCACCACCCCCACCCTCTCCGGCGGCGAGCTGCAGCGGCTGCGGCTCGCGACCCAGCTGACCTCTGAGCTGTTCGGTGTGGTCTATGTGCTCGATGAGCCGTCCGCGGGTCTCCATCCGCAGGACGTCAGCGCCCTGCTCGGCATCCTCGACGGGCTCAAGCGCCGGGGCAACAGCCTGTTCGTGGTGGAGCATTCGATCGATGTGATGCGGCACGCGGACTGGCTGGTCGACATCGGGCCCGGCGCGGGTGAGCGCGGCGGGCGTGTCGTCTACAGCGGGCCCTTCGAAGGGCTCGCCGAGGTGGAGGAGTCCGTCACCCGCGGCTATGTCTTCGGGGGCAGCGGCCTGCCCCGCCGGACGCCTCGCGAACCGAAGGGATGGCTGAGGCTCGAGCACGTCACGCGCAACAACCTGCGCGACCTGTCGATCTCCTTCCCGCTCGGGGTGTTCACCGCCGTCACCGGAGTGTCGGGATCAGGCAAGTCCAGCCTGGTCAGCCAGGCACTGCCCGCGCTGCTCGGCGAACGGCAGGGACGAGCAGACCAGACGGAGGACGCCGCCCCCGCCGAAGGGGACGAGCTCCTGCTGTCGGACGAACCCGACGAGCTCGAGGGAGAGATCCGCGGCGACGTCGCCGGCGTGCGCCGCGTCGTGAGCATCGACCAGAAGCCCATCGGTCGCACCCCACGCTCGAACGTCGCCACCTATACGGGACTGTTCGACCACGTGAGGCGGAGGTTCGCGGAGACGCCCGAGGCTCGCGCTCGCGGGTACAAGGCGGGCAGATTCTCCTTCAACGTCACCGGCGGACGCTGCCCTACCTGCAAGGGCGAAGGATCCGTCATGGTGGAGCTGCTCTTCCTCCCCTCGGTCTACACCGAGTGCCCTGACTGCCACGGCACCCGCTACCAGTCCAGCACGTTGGAGATCGCCTGGCGCGGCCGCAACATCGCGGAGATCCTCGCCATGAGCGTCGAGGAGGCCCACGACTTCTTCCACGGCGAGTTCGACATCATGCGGTCACTCGCGGCGCTGGTCGACGTCGGCCTCGGATATCTCCGCCTCGGGCAGCCGGCCACCGAGCTGTCCGGAGGTGAGGCGCAGCGGGTGAAGCTCGCCTCCGAGCTCCAACGATCCCAGCGCGGGGACACCCTCTACGTCCTGGACGAGCCGACCTCCGGGCTGCACAGCGCCGATTCCGACCGGCTCGTGACGCATCTCCAGACCCTCGTGGACGCAGGCAACACCGTCGTCGCGGTCGAGCTCGACATGCGCATCGTCGCCGTGGCCGACCATGTCATCGACCTCGGGCCCGGCGCGGGGGACGATGGCGGCACGGTGATCGCCTCCGGCACGCCCGCGCAGGTCGCCTCGTCCGGAGCCGGTGCATCGGCACCGTACCTCGAGGCCGCGCTCCGGGAGGCCGCTTCCCGGACGTGAGGGTCGTACGGCTGCGTCGAGGGCGATGACCTCGCGCAGGGAGCGCATCGGACGAGCAGGCTGCGTCACCTGATCGGTGACCCTCGAACGACGCTGACCGGACGTCCTGCTGCGGCGTCGACGCCCTCGTGCCCCCGGCTTCCCGGAAACCCGGAGCCCCGGAGTCCCGGAGTCCCGGATGAGATGGCCCCGTCCGCCCCGTCCCTGACGTACGAGGCCTACACTGGCGAAGGGGCAGGCGCTCATATTCGGCCAGGCCCCGGCGAAGAAGGCCCACCGTCGATGACGGAACGTCAGCGAAGACCTCCGGGCCGAAGCTTCTTCACCGTCTCCCGGGACCCGGCCCGAGAGTCGGCAGCCGACACCCGCCGGCACTCCGATGAGCGCAACGACGACTGCACGCGAGTCGTCCTGCACCCGAACCACGTTGCCCGGTACGGACAGCGTGCGGCCCGCCCGCACGGGCAGGCCGTCACCTCCCACAGAACGGAGCACAACATGGCAGACGACCTTCGAGGGAAACGGATCGCGATCCTGGCCGCGGACGGCGTCGAGCGCGTGGAGCTCGAGCAGCCGCGACAGGCTCTTCAGGACGCCGGGGCCACGACCGTGCTGCTCTCGCTGCACGAGGGCGAGATCAAGGCCCGCGAGAACGACCTGGACGAGGCCGGGACATTCTCGGTCGATGCCCTGGTGAAGTCCGCCTCGGCCGACGAGTATGACGCCCTGCTGCTTCCCGGCGGTACGGTCAACCCGGATCAGCTGCGGATGGACACCGACGCCGTCGGGTTCGTGCGCGACATCATGGTCGCCGACAAGCCGGTCGCCGCGATCTGCCACGGACCGTGGACTCTGATCGAGGCCGGTGTCGCGAAGGGTCGGACGCTGACCTCGTACCCGAGCATCCGCACCGACCTGCGCAATGCCGGAGCGAACGTCGTCGACGAAGAGGTGGCGCGCGACGGGAACCTGATCACCAGCCGCTCGCCCGAGGATCTCCCGGCCTTCAACGCCGCGATGGTCGAGCTGTTCAGCCAGGGCAAGTGAGGAAACCATGATCAACACTGCATTGTCAGTCGTCGTGCACGCGAAGCCCGGGAAGGAGCAGGACGTCGCGGACTTCCTCCGCGGCGCCCGCCCCATCGTCGAGCAGGAGGAGGGTACGCGAGCCTGGTTCGCCCTGCAGTTCGACGAATCCACCTTCGGGATCTTCGACGTGTTCCCCGACGACGAGGCCCGCCAGACCCACCTCTCCGGTGGCGTCGGCCAGGCACTCGCTGCGCAGGGAGCTGATCTGTTCAGCACCGAGCCGAGCATCCAGAACGTCGACGTGATCGCGTACAAGCTGCCCGGCGAGACCGCCTAAAGCATCAGCCTCGATGGACATCGGGGTGCGGCCCGATCGGCTCCACAGCCGTGGCCACCGCTCTTTAGCTACCAGCCCTTTTGCCCCCCCCCCCCCCCCCCCCCCCCCTCCCCCCCCCCTCCCCCCCCGATCCCCGGGGCGTCCCGATCCAGGACCGTGCGAGGTGCGCTGCCCGCTGGCGGCCGATGGTCCCCTCAGGGGGCACCCAGACCGCCATGCCGCCCCGCTGTCGCATCAGCCCCTCCTCGATGGTCGGCAGGGCAGTGCTGCCTCCGTGGCGCCGCGCACCCTCGATGGCCGTCGCCGAGGCCGACGGTCCCGGCGCGGACCTGCGGGCGCTCGAGGGGTCCCCAGGTGAGCTCGGGGTCGACGCACTCCCGTTCCCGTCGGATCCCTTAGCCTCGCTGCATGTCTCCGACCACCGACCCGTCGGCCCCCGCGCCCCGCCCTGAAGATCACTCCGACGAGCCGCCCTCCTCGAGCCGCTTCCAGCGCCTGGACGGGCAGGCGGTGCGCCGCTCGGCCGCGGCGCTCGAACACCGGATCATGACCCGCTTCCCCGATCGCACGCTGTGGGAGGTGTGCCGGGAGGTGGTGGGGCTCGTGGACGAGATCAACGCCGGCACCGGCATCAGCCGCCGACGGGTGCGGCTCGCACGGCTGCTCTCGCGGCTCGCGATGCTCGCGGTCGCGCTGTTCCTCGGCGGGGCGGTCGCGCTCGCGGCGGTGGACCTGTTCGCGGAGCGTGACGTGCTGGGCCCGCTGGACATGCTCCCGCTGCTCGAGACGATCATCAACGACCTCGTCTTCGCCGGGATCGCGGTGTTCTTCCTGCTGCGGATCCCGGAGAGGATGGAGCGGGCGCGCGTGCTGCGGATCCTGCACCGTCTGCGCTCCCTGGCCCACGTGATCGACATGCACCAGCTGACCAAGGTGCCCGAGCGGCTCGAGCGCGGCTCGCGCGAGGACGGCGGGCTGGACCTGGACCGCGCGGAGCTGACCCGCTATCTCGACTTCTGCACCGAGATGCTCTCGCTCGTGGGCAAGAGCGCGGCGCTCTTCGCGGAACACACCACCGACGGCGACGTGCTCGACGCGGTCGAGGGGATCGAGGCGCTGACCTCGGACATGGCCCGTAAGGTGTGGCAGAAGATCGGGATCATCCAGCAACAGGCCTGAGAGGGGACGCGGATGGACGGGGTCGACCTGCAGGAGATCGCCCGGGCCCGGGCACTGGAGCTGCCCGCCGCTGGCTTCGAGCGGCCCTTCGGCCCCGAGGTCGACGTCGCGAAGGTGCTGGGGAAGGTGTTCCTCCTGCTCATCCCGGTCCAGGAGATCCCCGTCGTGGTGCTGAAGGCGGAGCCGCGCGATGCGGAGGTGCTGCGCGCGACCCATCCGGAGATCACCCCCGGCTATCACATGAACAAGCGGCACTGGATCACGCTGAACCCGGGCGGCACGCTCACCGAGGAGTTCGTGCGGGAGCTGGTGACCGACTCGTACCTGCTGGTGGTGGAGACGCTGCCGAGAGCGCGTCGGCCGGTGGACCCTGCGACCTTCCTCGCCGGCGTCCCCGGCTCCCCACGGGCCGACGGGCCCGTCGCACCGGTCGACGGGCCGGCGGCATGATCGGCCGCACGCTCCGCGGCACCGGCTGGGTGCTCCTGACCCTCGGCCTGCTCGGCACCGCCACCCTGCTGCTCCTGCGCCAGGTCACCCTGCTCCACACCGCCCACCAGGTCGTGATCGCCGCAGCGAGCTTCATCCCGCTGCTGTGGGCGCCGCTGCTTTTCGCCTGCCTCGGCCTGGTGCTCGTGCTCCGCTCGTGGTGGCGGCTGCTCGGCGCGGCGCTGACCCTCGCGCTCGCCGTGACCCTCGCCTGGCCGATGCTGCCCGGACCGGAACGGGAGCCCTACCCCGAGATCGCGACGCCGTGGACCCTCAGCGTGCTCTCCGTCAATGTCGAGTACGGCAGTGCGGACGTGGAGGAGCTCCGCAGCCTCTCCCGGCAGGGGGTGGACGCCGTCGCGATCCAGGAGATCACCCCGGACTTCGAGGCGAGCCTGGCCGCGGCCGGGATGTTCGAAGCCTTCCCGCACCGCGTCGGCACCTCCCGGGAGGGAGCCGGCGGGACCATGCTGCTCTCCCGGACCCCGGTCGACCTGGTCGCCAGCACCGAGGGCACCGTTTTCGACAACCTCCTCGCCACCACCACCGTCGACGGCAGCCTCTGGCACCTCGGCGTGGTCCACACCGCGCCGCCGCAGCTGGGCGCCGAGGCCTGGACGCGGGACGCCGCCGCCGTCGGCGAGATGGTCGCGCCGTTCGCGCAGGAGAACCTGCTGCTGGTCGGGGACTTCAACGCGATCGAGCAGCATCACACGATGCGGGAGCTGACGGCCGACGGTTCCCTGCATAGCCTCGCCGTCGCAGGGCGCGGGCGGGGCGAGGGGCTGTGGGAGCCGACGTGGCCCGTCGGCCGCACCGCGCCGCCCTTCGCGCGGATCGACCATGCGCTGGCCGGGGAGGGCGTCTCGGGCCCGGTGCCGACCTATCTGACGGTCCCGGGCACCGACCACCGGGCCCTGCTGGTGCGCGCTGCCCCGGCGCTCGGAGGCACCGCGACCGACGCGGTCTCCTGACAGTTCAGGCGCTCTCGGCGCGGCGCACCATCTCGTCGATCCAGATCGGGGCGAAGGGCGAGGTGCAGTTCGGCGGGGTCGGGTAGTACTTCAGCACCTCGAGCCGCTCGCCGATCGCGATGGCGCGCCCGCGCCGGGAGGCATCGTGGATGCCGATCTCGGCGAGGCACTGGTTCATCGCCCACTGCAGGCGCTCGGGGGCGTCCTTCATCTCCGCCTCGATCTGATCGAGGAGGGCGTCGAGATCGAGGCCGTCCGGCACCTCGCCGGCGGGGGCTTTCGCCACCCGGTCGCTGGTCAGCGCCCAGCCGGCGCTCGCGACGACGGGATCGGCGTCGGCGAACCAGGCCTCGCGCAGCGCCTCGCGGTGCGGGCTCTTCTTCCCGAGGTAGCTGACGAGCCACTCGTGGACCTTCGGGGTGGGTGCCTCGCGCAGCATCGCATCGAGCTCCGCCTCGCTGTACTGCGTGGGCCGGGAGATCAGCAGGGCGAGCAGCTTCGGGGTGGAGTCCTCGGCGGGGGTCTGCCACAGGGCGCGGGCGAGCTCGGGCTGGGTCTTCAACCGCTTCGCGACCGCGCGCAGCTTCGTGAGGTTCACGGCGTGGTCGTCACCGTGCTTCGCGTTGACCGCGCGCATGCGGTCGTCGGCGAGCGCGGCGAGCTCCTCGTGGAGCGCGGCGACCTCGGCGGCGAGCTCGGACTCGGTGCGCTGCGGGGCGGCGGTCATGGGTGCTCCTGCGGGATCTCGGGGGCATCCAGGATACGGCTGAGCGCCGTGACCAGCTCCTCGCGGGGGCGTGCCGCCTCGAGCCGATGCGCCCGGGGACGGCCCGCGAGCAGCCTGTCGAGCGCGGTGGCGTGGACGGCGGCGTCGGCCGGTCCGACGTGACGATCATTGGCGGCCTGCTCGGGCCGGTCGGGCGCGGCCCGCCGGGCGGCCAGCCGCTCGGCGAGAGTCGACGGATCGGCCACGAGCGCGGCCTCGACGAAGCGCGCCCCGTGCTCCTCGGCGAGCGCCTCGAGCTGGTCGAGGAACGCGGTGCGCGCAAGATACTGACCGATCAGCACGTCGTGCCCGTCGGCGAGGTGTCGACCGGCGAGGGCGAGCGCGAGGCGCCGTGCCTGGAGGCCCGCGGCCGGGAGGTCCTCCTCCCAATCCCCGAGGGAGTGCTTCAGCTGGTCGACGTCGAGGGCGAGCGCGAGGGGACGCCGCGCCGCGAGGAGCGCGGCGAGGGTGGACTTGCCGCTGCCGGGGGCACCGTTGAGCAACAGGAGGACGGGGACGTTCACTGCGCCGGCCAGTGCTGTCATCCCGTCATTCTGCGCGACCGCGACCACAATGTCCCCATGAGCTCCTCCTCTGCCCCGTCCTTCCCCGGCTCGCCGCGCCAGGCGCAGCTGTCCTTCTCCGATCAGCCCGCCTGGATCGTGGCCGACGAGGTCGTGGGCGGCTGGGCCCTGCTGATCGGCGGGGTGGAGCAGTCCCATGTGGATCTCGAGGACCCGACGCGCCTGGTCCACGAGTACCTGCGACGGATGGGGAACGTGCTCGACGCGGTGCGGCCGGCCGGGGAACCGCTGCGCATCGCGCACCTCGGCGGCGGGGCGCTGACCCTGGTCCGCTATGTGCAGGCGACACGGCCCGGCTCGGAGCAGCTGGTGGTCGAGATCGAGCGGGAGCTGCCCGGCCTCGTCACCGCGGCGCTGCCGCTGCCGGAGGGGACCGATCTCGTAGTCGTGATCGGTGATGCACGGGAGGAGCTCGCCACCCGGACGGACAGGCGCTTCGACGCGATCGTGCTCGACGTCTTCTCCGGGGAGGAGTCCCCCGCCCATCTGGCGACCGCAGCGTTCTACGCCGAGGCGCTCGCGCACCTGGATGCGGACGGTCTGCTGCTGGTGAACGTCGGGGACGACGCCGGCCAGCGCTTCCTCGCGGCGCAGGTGCGCGAGCTGGAGGAGGCGGCGGCGGGCGCGGGCCTGCCCGGGGTGTGGGCGC
This sequence comes from Brachybacterium sp. J144, assembly GCF_036321705.1. Classification (NCBI taxonomy): domain Bacteria; kingdom Bacillati; phylum Actinomycetota; class Actinomycetes; order Micrococcales; family Dermabacteraceae; genus Brachybacterium; species Brachybacterium sp. J144. The sequence continues at coordinate 200,193 of NZ_JAZDCG010000001.1, read as the reverse complement.
TCACCGACGCGCAGCTGCTGAGCCGCCCGGCCGACGGCAACGTCGTGCTGCTCGCGGGCGGGGCGCTCGCCTCCCCCGAGGTTGAGGAGTGGCGTGCGGCCTGGCTCGCGGCGGGACCTCATCCGGCGGCCGTGCTGGACCCTGTGGAGACCGAGCGCGCCTTCGGGGCGGGGCGCCCGCGCACCTGATCAGCCGCGGCGCGAGGAGACAGGACTGCGCGGCGGGCGGAGAGGCTGTGCCCGGCTCCGACGAGCGCCCGCGCTACGGTGACGCCATGGAGCACGAGGAGCCGCTCGAGGGAGGGAACGCGACCGCCGGGGTGGTCCGCGTCGGCGCGACGGTGCGCAAGCCCTGGGAGCACGCCACGCCCGCGGTCCACGAGCTCCTGCGCACCGTTGCGGCCGCAGGGGTGGACGTCCCCGCACCGCTCGGACGGGACGAGCAGGGCCGGCAGGTCCTCGAGTACGTCCCCGGTACCCTCGCCCTGGGAGGGCCGCGGCTTTCCGAGGGCGAGCTCACGCGGGTCGGGGCGATGATCCGCTCCATCCATGACGCCTGCGAGGGGTTCCGCCACGCGGAGGAGCCGGGCTGGGTCCCGCTGATCCCGCAGCCCGGGACCGACGCGGATCTGGTGTGCCACGGGGATCTCGCCCCCTGGAACCTGGTGATCGGCGAGCGCTGGGTGTTCATCGACTGGGACGGTGCGGCGCCGAGCACGCGCCTGTGGGACCTCGCGTATTCCGCCCAGGCCTTCACCCTCAACGACGTGGAGGAGAGTCCCCACTCGGCGGCGCCCCGCCTGGCCGCGCTGGTCGACGGCTACGGCGCAGGCCCCGCGCTGCGCGCCGAGCTCCCGGCGGCGATGGCGGAGCGCACCACGGCGATGCACGAGCTCCTGCGCCGGTCCCATGCCGAGGGTCGCGAGCCGTGGGGGACGATGTTCACCACCGGGCACGGCGCGCACTGGCGCGCCGCGGCCGAACACGTCGCCCGGCACCGGGAGGTCTGGGCCCGGGCGCTGCGACGCTGAGCGCGAGCGGGCCGGAGGGGTCAGGAGTCCCGGGAGGAGAGGACGCAGAACTCGTTGCCCTCGGGATCGGCGAGGACGGTCCAGGTGACCTCGTCCTCGTCCTGACCCACGTCAACCCGGCGGGCGCCGAGCGCAATCAGCCTCTCGATCTGCGCCTCCCGGTCGTCCTCGAGATGCGGGGCGAGATCGAGGTGCAGCCGGTTCTTCACGGCCTTGCGCTCGGGCACCGCGACGAAGCACAGCCCCGGCGGCGTTTGATGCCACTCCGCGGCAGGGACCGACTCCCGCTCCCGGATCTCGGGCGGGAGGTCGCCGGGGATCACCACTGCCTCCTCGGCGGACTCGAAGACCACCTCGCCCTCGAGCGCCTGCGCCCACCAGCGGGCCTGGGCGGTCGGGTCGATGCTGTCGAGGACGACGGTGTACCAGCGCAGCCTCACGGCGGCCTCCCGGGGCAGGGACCGTGCACGGTGCAGGGTCCGAGGAGATCACCGTAGCCCCGGCGGATCCTCCGCGGAAGGGACCCGGCGAGACCGGCGGCGCGTCGGAGGTCGAGGCCTCCGACCGCCCCCTCGGGCGTCGGACCCCCTCCCTAGGGTGCGAGCATGTCGCGCACGCGTCCTTCCCCCGCACGCCCCGTCCTCCCCCACCGGCCCACCACCGGCCCCGCCTCCCCACAGGCGGAGCGGGAGCGGATCCGCACGCTGCTGCTCGAGAGCCGCCCGGATCTGCACCGTCGCCTGCAGGTCTCGCCGAGCGGCGCCCTGCTCATCCCCCTCGCCCTGGGGCGCAGCATCGAGATCGGGCGGATGCGGCGTCGGGGCGTGGCGCGCTGGGTGGTCGCCGCTCCCACGGCCGACGGCGCCCACCTGCACGAGCCGGCGACCCTCCCCGCCGTGGTGCGGACCGTGCTGGCGGCGCTGGGCCGCGCTGAGCGGCAGGATCGCCCCGCGCCGCGCTGACCACCGGCCCTGCCGGTGTCGGGCCAGCCCGACATCCTCCGGCCCGGTGGCAGGATGGGGGCCGGAGCCGTCCGGCACCAGAGTGGAGCCATGACCTCGATGACCCTCCCCCACCCGTCGGCGGACCCCGCCGCGCAGCCGGCGCGCCCCGTCCCGCAGTGGACACCGGGCGCCTGGGCCTCCCGGATCGGCCGCTTCCTCGCCTACTCGTTCCTCGCCGTGGTGCTCGGCACCGTGGGCTTCTCCCTCGTGATCACGCTGCTCGCGGCCGGCATCGGCACCGTGGTGGTGTGGATCGGCCTGCCGATCCTGGTGGGCGGCGTGTTCGTGGCCCGCGGCTTCGCGAGCGCCGAACGGGCACTGCAGTCCGTCGTCCTCGGTCATCACCTGCCGACCCCGCTGCCGAAGCGGTCACCGGCCGGAGCCGGCTGGATGCGGCGGACGGTCACCCCGCTCACCGACCCCCAGCGCTGGCTGGACTCGCTGTGGGTGCTGGTGAACTTCCTGCTCTCGCTGATCACCTTCCCCCTCGCGCTCGCCTGGGTCCTCGGCGCGATCGGGACCGTCGGCGGACCGCTCGCGACCCTGATCCTCGAGAACGTGCTGCCCGCCGACGACCGCAGCGCCTTCGCGGACCTGCTCGGCTTCACCGGGCCCCTGGCACTGACCATCGACATCACGCTCCAGGTCGTCGTAGGCCTGCTCTTCCTGTTCACCGTCGGCCCCGTGACGAGGGGCCTGACCGCGCTGCACCGCAGCGTCGGCCGCGGCCTGCTCAGCTCCCGCTACGAGGAGCAGCAGCTCCTGGTGCGCGCCGAGGAGTCGCGGGCGGCGGGCCGCTCCGCCGAGTCGACCGCCCTGCGGCGGCTCGAGCGGGACCTGCACGACGGACCCCAGCAGCGGCTGGTCCGCGCCTCGATGGATCTGGCGCGCGTCGAGGCGCTCGCCGCCAAGGATCCGGAGCGAGCGCAGCAGGTTCTGCGCGAGACCCGCGAGCAGCTCGGCTCGACCCTGGACGAGCTGCGTCGGCTCTCCCGCGGCATCGCCCCGCCGATCCTCGTGGACCGGGGGCTGCCCGCCGCGCTGCAGGAGCTCGCCGCGATCTCCCCCCTCCCCACACGGGTCGAGGTGCCCGAGCTCGATCTGCCCGAGCACGTCGAGATCGGCCTCTACTACGTGGTGTCCGAGGCTCTGACCAATGCCGCCAAGCACTCCGGCGCCACCGAGGTCGTGGTGGAGGTGGCGCGGATCGGGGAGGATGTGCGCGTGAGGATCGAGGACGACGGACGCGGCGGGGCGGAGCTGCGCACCGGCGGCGGGCTCGCCGGGCTCGCGGGGCGGGTCGCCTCGCTCGAAGGGCGCCTCGACGTCCGGTCCCCCGCCGGGCACGGCACCCGGATCGAGGCGGTGATCCCGTGCGGGTCCTGATCGCCGACGACTCCGCGCTGCTGCGCGAGGGGCTGCGCCTCCTGCTCGAGGAGGCCGACCACGAGGTGGTGGGCACCGCCGCGACCGGCACCGAACTGGTCGTGAAGGCGCTGGACCTGCGGCCGGACCTGGTCATCTCCGACATCCGGATGCCGCCGTCGCACAGCGACGAGGGGCTGCGGGCCGCGCAGGAGATCCGTGCCAGCTGGCCCGAGGCGCCGATCGTGCTGCTCAGCCAGTACGTCGTGGTCGGCTACGCGACGGAGCTGATCGAGTCCGGGGAGCGGGCGACCGGCTACTTGCTCAAGGATCGCGTGTTCGACCTGCGCGGCTTCCTCGAGTCGATCGAGCGGGTAGCCGCGGGCGGCGTCGCGATCGATCCCGACGTGGTGGCCCAGGTGCTCGCCTCCCGGCGGCGCACCCCGCTCGACGACCTCACCCCGCGCGAGCGGGAGGTGCTCGAGCTGATGGGCGAGGGGCTCACGAACGCCGGCATCTCGCAGCGTCTGTTCCTCAGCACCGGGGCGGTCGAGAAGCACACCCAGCGCCTCTTCGCGAAGCTCGGGCTGAGCGAGGACTCCGGGGTGCACCGCCGCGTGACCGCGGTGCTGACGCTCCTGGGGCGGTGAGGACCGGGCCCGACGCCGGGCTCAGCGCAGCTTGCGCGCCAGCGTCGTGATGACGTGCCAGTGCTTGCGGTCCTCGAGGAAGCGGCCGTCCTCGTCGCGGATCGAGCGGTCGATCACCTGGAAGTCGCGGAACATCTCGTCGACCTGCTCGAGCGGGAGGGTCGCGATGTCCGGTCGGTCCGCCCAGGTGTCATTGACGCCGAAGACGTCCACCGCCATCACCCCGCCGCGGGGCAGGGCGTCCACGAGGCGCTGCCAGGTGACCGCGAGCGCCTCGGGCCCCAGCAGGGACAGCGTGTACGTCGAGTAGACGATCTGCGCGGCGGGGAACTCCTCGACCTCGGCGATGTCCCCGTGGTGGAAGCGCACCGAGCCGGACATCCGCTCGTTCTCGACGAGCCGGGCGGCGAGGGTGTCATCGGTGTCGTAGGCGTGCACGGTCCAGCCGTGCCGCGCGAACTGCAGGGAGTCGGCACCGGCACCGGCACCGAGGTCCAGCACCACCCCGGGATGGCGCTGGCCGCCAGCGGTCGCGATCGCCCTCGAGACCAGGCGGCGCGCAGGACGACCCGCCGCGTGGGCGTTCAGCGCCGCCCAGTCCACCTTCTGCGCCGTATCCATGCCTGCCAGGCTGTCCCACCGTGATTCCTTATTCAACTTCTCGTGACCCAGGACGCCCCGTTTTCGTCATAGGCGAACACAACCCGTCGCGAACCCCCATCGCACGGCTTCCCGACATCGGGTCGGGCGGCGCCGCCTACTATGACTGCCATGCCTGACGCTCCTGCGCGGATCGCCGCGATCTCCCTGCACACCTCGCCGCTCGAGGAGCCCGGTGGTGCGGACGCCGGCGGCATGAACGTGGTGGTCCTCGAGCAGTCCCTCGCCCTCGCGCGGCGAGGTCACGAGGTCGACCTGTTCACCCGCCGCCGCGATCCCGACGCCCCGGCCGTCGTCGAGGTGGCCGCGGGGGTGCGGTTGCACCATCTTGACGCCGGCCCCGCCGCCCCGCTCGCGAAAAGCGCGATGGAGCAGGCGATCCCCCCGTTCCGCGAGGCGCTGCAGGCGGCGCTCCGCGCCGGCGGCCATGACCTCGTCCACTCCCACCACTGGTTCAGCGGGGTGGCCGCCCTGCCGGTGGCGCAGGAGCTGGGGCTCCCGCACCTGCAGTCCTTCCACTCGGTCGCCGCGCCCGACGGTTCCACGACCCTCGACGCCGGGGAACCGGCGGAGTCTGCGGGCCGCATCCCCGGGGAGCGTCTCACCGCCGCCGCCTCGGACCTCGTGGTCGCGGTCTCCGAGGCCGAGGCGCGCACGGTCGCCGAGCGCTACGGCGTGCCCGGGGAGCGGCTCAGCGTGGTCCGCCCGGGCGTCGACGTCGAGCGTTTCCGGCCCTGCCCCGATCTGTCCTCCCGGCGCGAGCGGCCGACGCTGCTGTTCACGGCGCGGCTCCAGCCGCTCAAGGCCCCCGATCTGGCGCTCGAGGTGCTCGCCCGCCTCGACCCGGCCCTCGACGCCCGGCTGCTGCTGGCCGGTGGGGTCTCGGAGGACTTCCGCGACTACCGCGACGAGCTCGAGCGCCTCGCCGCGGATCTGGGGATCGCCGATCGCGTCGAGTTCGTCGGCTCGCTGGACCGCGACCGGCTCGCCGAGTCGATGCGCTGCGCGGGCGCCCTGCTGCTGACCAGCTGGTCCGAGACCTTCGGCCTGGTCGCCCTCGAGGCGCAGGCCTCGGGCACCCCGGTGCTCGCCTGGTCCTGCGCCGGTGGCGTCAAGGAGGCGGTGGGGCCGGGCGGTGTGGTCCTCGAGTCCCGCGACCCCGACGTCTGGGCGGAGTCCGTGGAGACCCTGCTCGGCGACGCCGAGGGGTACGAGCGCGCCGTCGCCGCCTCCCGCGAGTTCGCGGCGACCCGCACCTGGGATGCCGCGGCCTCCCAGCTCTCCGCCCTGTACCAGGGTCTCGTGCGCCCGGAGGGGACGGCATGAGCACCGATCCCTGGGCGCTGCTGGACGCTGCGCGCACGGTGCTGGTCGTCCACGCCCATCCCGATGACGAGACCCTGTCCACCGGGGCGCTGCTCGCCGACCTCGCCGCCCGCGGCACGCGCGTGGTGCTGCTGACCGCGACCCGCGGCGAGGAGGGCGAGATCGTGCCCGGCGCCGTCGACCCTTCCGATCCGCGTCCCCTCGCCGAGATCCGGGACGACGAGATCGCCGCGGCGACCTCCGCCCTCGGCATCCCCGAGCGGCACCAGCTCGGCACCGCCCCGGCCCTCGCCGCGGGCGCCGCCCCGCGGATCTACCGCGATTCGGGGATGCGCTGGATCCGGGAGGGCCTCGCGGGCCCGGCCGTGAGCTCCGGGGAGGACGCCTTCACCCGACGCCCCGAGGAGGACGCCGTCGCGGACCTCCTCGCCCTCCTCGACCACGTAGGACCCGAGGTCGTGATCGGCTACGACGACGCCGGCACCTACGGGCACCCCGATCACGTGCACGCCCACCGGGTGACCGCGGCCGCCTGCGCGCGAGCGGGGCTGCCGATGCTCGAGATCGCGAGCGGCGAGGAGCCGTCCGCGGCCGACGAGGGAGCCGCCGGCTTCTCCTGGAGGGAGCACCCCGGGGTCGCCGCGTCGGTGCGCCGTGCGGCGGAGGCCTATGGCACGCAGTTCACCGTCCTCGGGGAGGACCCGTCGGGCGACGGCACGCTGCGGATCCGGCACGTCGGCGGCCAGGACGACGCGGTGCGGATGCTCACCGGCCTGCGCGTGCGCTGCTGACCGCGGCGACCAGGTCCACCGAGCCCACCGCGCCGCTCAGAGGGTGACGTCGAGGAGCGTCGGCAGGTGATCCGAGGCGCCGGCGAGGCGCTCGGCGGGGACCCGGGTCGTGGCCGTCACGGCGCGCGCCGCGCGCACCCGCACGTCCGGCGTGGTGAGCACCGCGTCGATTCGACGCTGCGGACGGGCCGCCGGGAAGGTCCACTCGCTCTGCGCGGCGGGGTCGTGCAGCAGCGGCTCCAGCAGCGTGCGCGCCGCGCCGTCGGCCGTCTCGTTGAGATCGCCGCCGATGATCACCGGAGCGCCCGCCCCGCGCACCAGAGCCGCGACGTGCTCGGCGTGGGCGAGGCGGTTGTCCTGCTGCAGCGCGAAGTGGATCGAGGAGACCACGACCGCTCCGCCGCCCGGCACGGACAGCCGTACCGCTGCGACACCGCGCGGGTAGGTCGAGTTCAGGTCCGAGAGGGTCTGCGCGACGGGATGGGCGCCCCGCCGGATCACCTGGGCGGCGACGGCGTCGGTGGCGAGGATCGCGAGACCCCGGCCCCCACCCCCGCCCACCAGGATCCGCCGGTCCAGTCGGCGGGCGAGCCACTGCAGGCGCAGGGTCGGCAGCACGAAGCGCGGGGCCTCCTGCACGAGCAGCACGTCGGGCGCGAGATCCTCGACGGCCTCGATCAGTGCCACGAGGTCCCCGCGCAGCTCCCAGAGGTTCCAGGCCATGATCCGCAGGTCCCAGCCGTGGCCGGTCATCGCGCCCGCCCCTCGCCGCTTGCCGGCGCTGACTCGGGGGCGACCATCGGGGCGATTACCCGCTCGACGAGGCCCTCGAGCTCGTCGACCTCGTACCCGGGCCAGCCGAAGAGCACCCGGCGCCACTCGGGCGGGACCGCCTTGTCGCCGAGCGCCGCCCCCACCAGGGAGCCGGTGATGCAGGCGACCGTGTCGGTGTCGTAGCCGGCGCGGGCCGCCGCATCGAGCGCGCGCACGAGCATCTCGCGCTGGGCGAACTTCCCCTCGGGGATGGGCCCGGCGAGGGTGATCGCCGACCACGCCGCCTGGAAGGCACCGACCACCCAGCCGTTGCGGCGGAAGTGCGCCGGATGCGCCAGCTCGGCCTCCTCGATCCGCTCCGCCCAGAGGACGCGGCGCTCCTCGGGCAGCTGCGGGAGGGCGACGCGCACGTCCAGTTCGCCGGTGAGGATCGCGTGACGCACGGCGAAGCCCCACAGCAGGCACGCCTCGAGAGTGTCCTCGTGCACATGTGTGAGACCGCACACGAGCTCGATCGCCTCGGCGAGGTCCTCGTCCGGCGAGAGCAGGTACGGCAGCACGCTCGCGTGCACGCGCATCAGCGAGCCGTTGCCGGCATTCGCAGGGAGGTCCTCGTGGGCTGCCTGCGCCGCCGCCCGGAAGTCGGCGGCGCGGGGCGCGTAATGGCCCGCGGCCCGGGCGTGGTCCGCGGCGCGGCGCACGACGGTCGAGGTCAGGGTGCCGATGTCGGGGGTGCCGAGCGACCAGGAGTACCACTCCCGGGCGATGTGGTCCTGGGCGGACTCGACCCGCAGGTCGTGGCCGTCCGAGGCGGCGGCGGCGGCCTCCAGGACCACGATCGCCATCGAGGTGTCGTCGGTCCACTCCCCCGGCTGCCAGCCGAGTATGCCGCCGCCGATCATGTCGATGTCCTCCGAGTCCAGCACCGGGGCCTGGAACTCGTAGGGCGCTCCGAGGGCGTCGCCGGTCGCCGCGGCGACCACCGTCCCGACGGCGCGCCGACGCTGTCGGGGGTCGAGCCCGCTGCTGTCGGTCCTGGCTGCATCGGTTCTCACGAGCCACATCGTTCCACACCTCTCCCGCGCTTCCTGGGGTGATGCCTGATCCCGGTACCCTGGAGGGGATATCGAAGGAGCTCCATGACCGAGACCCCCGACGCCCTCGGGACCCCCGCGTCGGCCCCCGCCGCCGACCCGCACTGCGACGACCCCCATGACCACACCGGTCACGACCATCCGCCCACCGGCGCGGACCTCGTCCGGGACCTCGTCCGCGGCCTGTCGATCCAGGCCCTGCTGATCCCGCTCCTCGGCGTCCTGCTGCTGCTCGCGATCCTGCCCTTCGCGCCCACCAGCCCGGTGACCCTGCTCATCGGCATCCTGCTGGGCGCCGCGCATCTCGCCTCCCTCGTCGCGACGAGCCTGTTCGTCGCCCGCACCCGCCGCCAGCTGGCCGTGAACCCCGGTCTGCTGGCGGTGCGCAGCGCCGTCGAGGAGCTGCTGCGCGTCGCCGCGGTCCTCCTCGCCCTCGTGCTGTGGCCCGGGGACTTCCGCGCCGCGCTCGGCATCTGGATCGGGGCCGGCGCGGCGCTGGTGTGGCTCGCCCTCGCCACCGTGCAGACGGTCACCACACGGCGCCGCATCGCGCGACCCTCGGAGTGGTCCACGGAGGCGGTCGGGACCCTGCTCGCGCAGCGCGTCGGCGCCCGCTCGACCGTGATCATGCGCCTGCTGGACGTGCTCGGCGTGGTGCTCTTCCAGGTCGGTGCGACCGTGCTGGTGATCCTCTCGCCCGTGCTCGTGATCGGCACCGCCGTGCTGTCGGTCGGCTCGGGCCTGTCGACCCTCGTGCTGCAGCGCCGCCCGCCCGCCGAGCGCGCCCGCACCCCGTGGGCCTACGTCCCCCTCGCGATCGGCGTGCTCACCCTCGCCCTCGCCGCCCTGGGCCTCGCCCCGATGTGACCACTCCGCGGCGGGGCCGGGCGGGGCCGTCTCACCACCTCCCCTCCCCCAACCCCCAAAGACCAAGACGGAATCCCCTCCCCTCCCCCCCCCCCCCCCCCCCCCCCCCCCCCTCCTCCCCCCCCCCCCCCCCCCCCCCCACCGCTTCCCGCCCCGAACCTCCAGGAGCCGATGATGACCTCTGCGACGCCGCCCGTGAACTCCACTGACTCCGCTGACCCCGCAGTCCCTGCTCCCTCCGGCCTCGACCTGTCCTCGGTCGACACCGGGATCCGGGTGCAGGACGACCTGTTCGGCCATGTCAACGGCGGCTGGCTGGCGCGTCACGAGATCCCCGCCGACCGCTCGACCGACGGCGCCTTCCACGCGCTGCGGGACCTCTCCGAGGAGCGGGTGCGGGAGATCGTCGAGGAGGCGGCCGACGCCCTCGACCCCGCAGCCCCCGTCACCACCGACGCCCAGCGGATCGGCGCGATCTACCGCCTCTTCATGGACACCGAGGCGATCGAGGCGGCGGGTCTCGGCGGGCTGACCGCCCTGCTCGACTCCATCGGCGAGGCGGCGGACCTCCCCGCGATCGTGCGCACCATGGCCGCCCCCGATGCCGGGACCAGCGCGCTGCTCACCTACGTGTGGACCGACGACCACGATCCCAGTCGCTACCAGGTGCGCCTGCACCAGGGCGGTCTGGGTCTCCCGGATGAGTCGTACTACCGCGAGGAGCACGACGCGGAGATCCGCGAGGCCTATCGCGGGCACCTGGCGAACCTCGCCCGGCTCGCGGAGCTGCCGGGACGCCCCGGCCTCGTGGACGGCGATGCCGAGGCGCTCGCGGACGCCGTCTGGGGGCTCGAGACCCGGCTCGCCGCCTGCCACGTCGACGTGGTCCGCCTGCGCGACCGGGAGAAGTCCGCGAACCCGATGGACGCCGCTGCCCGGACCGAGCTCGCCCCCGCCTTCCCCTGGGACGCCTATCTCGAGGGGACCGGAGCGCCGGCGAGCGCCGTCGAGGTCGTGAACGTCGGCCAGCCCGAGTACGTCGCCGCCGCGGCCGAGCTGCTGGCCGGGGAGGATCTCGCGGTGCTGCGCAGCTGGCTCGCGCTGCACGCCGTCTCCTCCTACGCGCCCTACCTGCCCGCCGCGCTGGTCGACGAGGACTTCGCGTTCTCCGGCACGGTGCTCTCGGGCGCGCAGGAGCTGCGGGAGCGGTGGAAGCGGGGCGTGGGCCTCGTCGAGGGCGCGGTGGGCTTCGCCGTGGGCCGCGAGTACGTCGAGCGGCACTTCCCGCCCGCGCACAAGGAGCGCATGGAGCAGCTCGTCGAGGCGCTCCTGGAGGCGTACCGCCGCTCGATCTCCACCCTGGACTGGATGACCCAGGCGACCCGCGAGCGGGCCCTCGAGAAGCTCTCCGCCTTCACCACCAAGATCGGCTACCCCGAGGTGTGGCGGGACTACGCCGGTCTCGAGATCGTCCCCGGGGACCTGGTCAGTACCGTCCGGGCGGTGCGTCGCGCCGACGCCGAGTACGACTTCGCGAAGCTCTCCGGTCCCGTCGACCCCACCGAGTGGCACATGACCCCGCAGACGGTCAACGCCTACTACAACCCGGGCGCGAACGAGATCGTCTTCCCCGCCGCGATCCTGCAGCCGCCCTTCTTCGACGCCGAGGCCGACGACGCGGTGAACTTCGGGGGGATCGGGGCCGTGATCGGCCACGAGGTGGGCCACGGCTTCGACGACCAGGGCTCGAAGTACGACGGCACCGGAGCGCTGGTCTCCTGGTGGACCGAGGAGGACCGCGAAGCCTTCGAGGCTCGCGCCGCCCGCCTCATCGCCCAGTACGACGGCCTCTCCCCGCGCGATCTGGACGACTCCCGCACCGTCAACGGCGGGCTGACCATCGGGGAGAACATCGGCGACCTCGGCGGCCTCACCATCGCCGTGTCCGCCTATCTCGCGACCCGCCCGGAGGAGGAGGCGGCGGCCGAGCTCGACGGGTTCACGGGTCTGCAGCGGCTCTTCCTGTCCTGGGCGACGGTGTGGCGCGGCAAGAGCCGGGAGCAGGAGGCGATCCGCCGCCTCGCGATCGACCCGCACGCCCCCATGGAGTTCCGCTGCAACACGGTCGCCTCGCACCTGGACGCCTTCCACGAGGCCTTCGGCACCGTGGCGGGCGACGGGATGTACCTCGCGCCCGAGGACCGGGTGCGGATCTGGTGAGGCCGGAGGCGCCCTTCTACGTCGGCACCACCCGCCCCTCCTCGGTGGGCTGGACCCGCATCGCCCTGACCCTGGTCGCCGGGGTCGTGGCGGTCGTGCTCGTCGCCGGCCAGCTGCCGATGCCGGTGGCCGTCGCCGCCGGCGCCGTCTTCGCGCTGCTGGCCCTGTGGACCTGGATGGGCCAGTGGACGCGCTTCATCGTCGACGGCCACGGCGTGACCGTGAGCCTCGGCGGGTTCCTGCCGCGCGCCCCGTGGCCGCTGGCCGACTTCCGCACCGTGCAGCTGCGGGAGGTCCCGTCCTCGAGCGTCGGGGTCACCGTCGGCGGCTTCGGCTGGCGACGCGGCCGCGCGATGGCCGCGACCCCCGAGCAGGTGCGCCCCGTCGGCAAGTTGAAGGTGTACACCCTCGGGGAGGTGCAGGCGCGGTACCGGCTGCTGGTGACCCGCTCGGGCACCCAGGTGGAGATCATCTCTCGCGAGGGCGAACACTACCTCCTCTCCCCCGTCGACGTGGAGGCCACCGCCGCGGCGATCGAGCAGGCGATCCGCGCGCGGCGCTGAGCACCCCCGGCTCGCGGTAGACTGCCCGTCGGTCATCCACTGACAGGGGAGCACCACCGGGGTGCTGAGAGTGCGCGCAGGCGCAGACCCTCGAACCTGATCCGGGTCACACCGGCGGAGGGAGTCGGGATTTCCGTGCGGGACCCCGCGTCCCGCACGCCCCTTCCGGGATCGGAAGGAGACGTGATGAACCGTTATCGCACCATCGACCTGCTGGTCACCGTCCTGATCGGCGCGGCCTTCGGGGTCGCGTTCATCGGCTACGGACTGCTGTACTCGTTGATCGACCCCCTCACCTCGGCGTTCGCGCCGGCGCAGGGGCTGCTCGCGGGGATCTGGCTGCTGCCGGCCGTGCTCGCGGGGCTCATCGTCCGCAAGCCGGGCGCGGCGCTGCTCGCCGAGATGGTCGCCGCCGTGCTGTCCATGCTGCTGGGCTCCCAGTGGGGCTGGAGCACGGCCATCTCGGGCCTCGTGCAGGGCGGCGGCGTCGAGCTGGCGTTCCTGCTCGCCGCCTATCGCCGGCACACCCTGCCCGTCGCGATGCTGGGCGGAGTGCTCGGCGCCGCCGCGGAATGGGGCTGGGAGAAGCTCGTCTACTACCAGGAGATGAGCTGGCCGTTCTCGCTGATCATGCTCGGCTTCTTCCTGATCTCGGGGGCGCTGCTCGCCGGGGCGCTCGGCTGGCTCGCGACCCGCGCCCTCGTCGCCACCGGTGCCGTGGACTCCCTCGCCGCGGGTCGGGAGCACGCACGCCGGCCCGCCGCGGCGCCGACGAGATGATGGCGCCATGACGACCGCTCGCCCCGCCGTCGTCCTCGGGGCCGAGGAGGGCGCCGCGCCGGAGGAGCTCGTGCTGCGCGAGCTCCGCTGGCGACCGTGGACCCGGCCCGACCCGACGCTCGACGGCCTGACCCTGCGGATCCCCGCCGGGCAGCGGGTCCTCCTCGCGGGGCCGAGCGGGAGCGGCAAGTCGACGGTGCTGCGAGCCCTCGCCGGCCTCCTCGACCCGGAGGACGGCGAGCTCGCCGGCACCGCCCCCGGGCCCGCCGAGCGCGCCGGGCAGCGGGGGCTGCTGCTGCAGAACCCGTCGCAGGCGATGGTCGGCGCGACCGTCGCCCGCGATGCTGCGTTCGGTCCCGAGAACGCGGCCCTGTCCCGGCAGGAGATCCACGAGCGGGTCGCCGCGGCGCTCGAGGCCGCCCGCGTGGACGTCGAGGCGGGGCGCCCGCCCCTGGACTGCTCGGGCGGGCAGCAGCAGCGGATCGCGCTCGCCGGGGCGCTCGCCCTGCACCCGGGGGCGCTGCTGCTCGACGAGCCGACGAGCATGCTGGACCCGGCGACCGCCGCCGCGGTGCGGGACGAGATCCTGCGCGCCGCCGACGGCCGGACCCTCGTCGTCGCCGATCACGACGTCGCCGCCTGGGCGGACCGGGTGGATCGCCTCGTCGTCCTCGGGGCGCAGGGCCGGATCCTCGCCGACGGCTCCCCCGCCGCCGTGCTCGCCACGCACCACGAGGTGCTCGAGGCGGCGGGCGTGCTGCCGCGCGCCGAGGTCCCGCCGCCGTCGGCGCGTCCGCCCGCGGGATCCCCCGATCCCGCCGACGGGTCCGCCACCGCCGGGACCCGGCCCGGGGTGTCCCGCGGCGAGGTCGTCGCGGCGCTGCGCGGGGTGCGGGTCCCCGCGCGGGGCCTGCGCACCCCCGTCGACCTCGTCGCCCGGTCGGGCGAGCTGACCGTGCTGACCGGAGTGAGCGGCGCGGGGAAGTCGACCCTGTTGGACCTGCTCCTCGATCCCTCCCGCGCTCCAAGCACCGCCCCGACGCGTCGCGCGCCCGACGAGCCCGACGCTCCGGGCGCCGTCGACCGGCCCAGACCGGGCGGCATCGCGGCCGTCCCCCAGGACCCGTCGCTCGGGGTCGTGGCCGCGACGGTGCGGGAGGAGCTGACCGCGTCCCCGTTCGCGGATCCGGAGCGGGCGGGCGAGCTGCTGCGCCTCGCCGATCTCGCGCCGCTCGCCGACGTGCATCCGCACCGGCTCTCCGGCGGGGAGCAGCGGCGGCTCGCCCTCGCCGCCGCCCTCGCCCAGCGGCCCCGGCTGCTCGTGCTCGACGAGCCGACCGTCGGCCTCGACGCGGGCCGCTCCCGCGCCGTGCTCGCCCTGCTGCACCATGCGGCGGACGAGGGCTGCGCCGTGCTCGCCGCGACGCATGACCCGGCACTCGTCGCGGCGGCCGACGCGCGCGTCCACCTGCCCGCCCCGTCGGCGCCCGCCCGTCCGCCCGCGCCGCGGCGCGTCCCCGCCGACGCCCTGAACCCGCTGACCCTGTGCCTGATCGGGATCCTCGCCGCGATCGGGTCGTTCGCCGTGAGCACCTGGCAGGGCGGCCTCCTCGCCCTGCTGCCGCTCGTGGTGCTCGCCCCGCTCACGGTGCGCAGCCTCCGCGGCGGTCTCCTGCGCCTCGTGCCGGTGCTGCTCGCCGCCGCGGGACTCGCCTGGACTACGGCCCTGCTGGGCGAGGCGGCCGCACTCTCCGCGGAGGGCTGGCGGCGGGGCCTCGCCGAGGCGCTGCGGCTGACGACGTTCGTCGCGCCGGGGGTGCTCGCGCTCGGCAGCGTGGATCCGAGCGCGCTCGGCGACGCCCTCGGCGGTCGGCTGCGCTGGCCCGGCCGTCCGGTCGCGGCCGCCGTCGCGGCGCTCGTGCGGGTCGGTCATCTGCAGCGGCAGTGGCACCTGATCGTCCGCACGCGGATCCTGCGGGGCCTCGGCACTGCCCGCTCGCCGCGACTGCTCGCCGGGGCGACGCTGTCGCTGCTGGTCGACACCCTGCGCGGCGCCGAGCAGCAGGCGCTCGCGATGGATGCCCGCGGCTTCGCGACGGCCCGGCACCGCACCTGGTCGGTGCCGAGCCCGTTGAGCCGCGCCGACCTGCTGGGCCTGCTCCTCGCCGTGTGGCTGCTCGTCTGGCCGGCCGCGGCGGAGCTGCTGGTGCGCTGAGCGGACGCGCATGACAGACCGCAGGGCCGTAGCCTGGGGCGATGGACGATGACACGCTGAACCCCACCCCCACCCCCGAGGACGAGGCCGTTCTCGAGCTGGCGCGCACGATGCTGGACGCCGCTCGGCAGGGCGATGCGGCGACCCTGCTGCCGCTGCTCGACCAGGGCGCTCCGGTCAACCTCCGCGACGGCGCCGGGAACTCGGCGCTGATGCTCGCCGCCTACCACGGGCACTCAGAGCTCGTCGCCGAGCTGGCGGCGCGCGGGGCGGATGTCGACCTGCTGAACGACCGCGGCCAGTCCCCGCTCGCGGGCGCCGCGTTCAAGGGCGATGCGGCCGTGGCGCGGGCGCTGCTCGCGGCCGGCGCGGATCCGAGCCTCGGCACGCCCGATGCGCGCGAGACCGCCCGCTACTTCGAGCGCGCCGAGATCGTCGCGCTGCTCGATGAGGTGGGCGGCCCGGACGCCGCCTGACGCTCTGCCCCCCGGTCAGTCCTGCGGGTGGCGGTACACCATCGGCACGTGCTCGATCCCGGCCTCGAGGAACATCTCGCCGGCCGTCTCGTAGCCCATCCCCAGGTACCACCGCTCGAGATACGCCTGCGCGTCGATGTGCACCTCGGCGCGCGGGTCGAGCTCGTGGGTGACGTCGAGGGCGGCGCGCATGATGCGGCCGCCGAACCCATCACGGCGGTTCGCGGCGCGCACCGCGAGGCGGCCGATGCGCAACGTGCCGTCGGCCTCGCGCATGATGCGGATGTGGGCGGCGGGCTCCCTCTCGAGCCCCGCCGCCTCCGCGTCCGGTCCCGGCACCTCGATCCACAGCAGGATCGTGCCGGGCTCGAGGTCGCGGCCGTCGAGGTCGGGATCGGTGGCGCCCTGCTCGATCGAGAAGACGTCCTGGCGGAGCTTCGCGAGGAGGTAGAGCGTGCGGGGGTCGATCTCGCGGACGGGGGCGCGACGCAGCACCGCACCGGTCGCGGGATCGGCGGCGGAGGCCGCGGGATGGATCACGGGGTCGGACATGCCGCTCACTGTACTGAGCGGTCACCGCCCGCAGCGGTCTCGACCCGGGTGATCATCTCCTCCATCGCCCGCCGCCAGGCCGCGACCATCGCGGGGCCGCCGTGCCCTTCCTCCTCGACGACCTCGAGACGGGAGGCGGGCCAGGCGCGGTGCAGCTCCCAGGCGGTGCGCAGCGGTCCCGAGACGTCGCGGCGCCCGTGGATCAGCACGGCCGGAAGGTGCGCGATGCGGGGCATGCCGCCGAGCAGCCCGGATCCGGGCTCGGCTCCCCAGGGCACGGCGTGATCGGCGACGAAACCGTCATGGGCCCAGTAGTGGGTGACCAGCCGCGCGAAGCCCCTCGCCTGCTCGGTCACGGTCTGGTCGGCGGGGACGGAGTGGGAACGCACGGTGGCGCCGGTGCCGATGCGGATGTGCTCGTCCTCCCAGGCGGTCCAGGCCCGCACCGCCTCGTCGACGAGGGCGGGATCCGCGGCGGTGAGCATCTGCCGGTACGCCTCGATCAGCCGCATCGGCCCGCCGCGCCGATAGGCGGTGCGGCGCTCGGCGAGGTCGGCCAGCTCGTCCCAGACCTCGGGATGGATCGCCCCGACGTGCTCGGTGATCCAGTCGACCTCGGCGCGGGAGGTGCTGGTCACCGCCATCAGCACGATGCCGAGCACCCGATCGGGGTGGCTCTGAGCGTAGGCGAGCGCGAGGGTCGACCCCCAGGAGACGCCCTGGAGGATCCACGCCTCGATCCCGAGGTGCTCGCGCAGCGCCTCGAGATCGGCGATCAGGTGACCGGTGGTCTGGGCGCCGAGGTCCACGGCCCCGAGGGCTCCGGCGGGCGGGGTGCTCTCGCCCGCCCCGCGCTGCGAGAGGCCGACGAGACGGGTGCGCGCGGCGGGGACGTTGCGCCGGTAGCCGGGCGTGAGCCGCCCGCCCGGGCCACCGTGGAGGTACAGGGCGGGGACCCCGCCCTCGCTGCCGGAGGTCTCGAAGGCGATCTCGTGGCCCTCGCCGACGGGGAGCCGGCCCCGGGACAGCAGCGGCGCCGGCGGCGGGAGCGTCGGGTCCTCGCCCGCGGCGGAGGTCACGGCGTCCCCTCCCCCGTGCGGATCCCGTTCCCGGCGCTGATCCCGTCCCCGGCGGTCGGCGGAGAGGACTCGAGCGCCCAGGGCGCGGCGGGATGCTGCCGGGTCCACGGGGCGCGACGGCTGCGCATCCCCTGGCAGCGGGGGCACCAGTACACGGTGCGGCCCGCCATCGCGGCGCTCCGGATGACGGTGGAGCAGACCCGGCAGGGCAGGGTCTGCCGGTGGTAGACGTAGAAGGACTGCTCGCGCGGGATGACGTCCGGGTCCTCGTCCCCGTTCTGCCGGGTGCGCCGACGGGGCTCGAGGATCTGCGCCTCGATCTCGCGGTGCTCCGGCTGCGTGGTGACGATGCGACCGGTCCGCGCGCCGTAGGCGATCAGCGGCACCAGGTCCTCCCAGAGCCCCTCGACCAGACCGCGGCCGAGCTCCCGGCCGGGGACCCAGGGGTCGAGCCGGGCGCGCCACAGCAGCTCGGCGCGGTAGATGTTGCCGATCCCGGCCACCACCGACTGGTCCATCAGCTGGGTGCCGATCGCGGTGCGGGAGCGCAGCACCCGGTCCACGAAGCGGCCCGGGTCCGCGTCCGTCCGGAGCGGGTCGGGGCCGAGCCGACCCAGCAGCGCGGTGCGTTGCGCGGCGTCGTAGATCTCGCAGGCGGTCGGCCCGGTGAGGTCGGCGAGCCCGCGCTCGCCGACGAGCCGCAGCCGCACCGTCTCGCGCGGCACGAGGTGGCGCCAGGCACCGTCGGCCGCGTCGTCCGCCTCGTCACCCGCTCCGGCATCCGACCCGTCGGCGGCGAGCACCTCCTCCCGCTCGCCGACCCGCAGCCGCGGCGCGCCGATCGCATGCGCGGTCGCGAAGCCGGGGTCGCCGGCGAACGTCCATGAGCCGTACAGCCCCAGGTGGATGTGCACGATCCGCACCACGGGATCGCCGAGCGGGACGTCGGCGGCCGGCGCGAGATGCAGCAGCAGGTGCTTGCCGGCCGCCTCCGCCTCGAGCAGGGTCCAGCCCGAGAGCTCCGCCGCCTCCGGGAAGCGGCCCTGCGGGCTGGACGCCAGCACGCGTCGCCCGCCGAAGCCACGCCGCAGCGCTGCGGCGAGCCGATGGACGGTGTGTCCCTCGGGCATCAGGCGCCGGGCGCCTCGTACCCGCCGGTCCGCTCGTAGCGCGCCATCAGCTCGATGCGCCGCTGGTGGCGCTCCTCGCCGGAGAACGGCTCGGCGAGGAAGACGTCGATGAGGTGCTCGAGCTCCTCCTCGTCGTGCTGGCGGGCGCCCACCGAGATGACGTTGGCGTCGTTGTGCTGACGGGCGAGACGCGCCGTGTCCTCGTTCCACACGAGGGCCGCGCGCACCCCGTCGACCTTGTTCGCAGCGATCTGCTCGCCGTTGCCCGAGCCGCCGATGACGATGCCAAGCGCCGACGGGTCCGCGACGACGGCCTCGCCGACGGCGGTGCAGAAGGGCGGGTAGTCGTCGAGGGCGTCGTACTCGTGGGCACCGTGGTCGGTGACCTCGTGGCCCTTGTTCTGCAGGCTGGCGACGAGGCGGTTCTTGAGCTCGAAGCCGGCGTGGTCGGTGCCGATGTGCACGCGCATGGAGAGGGGGTTCCTTCGGGGAGCTGTCGGTGGGGATGGGGTGAGCGGGCGGGCCCGCCCGGCTCAGGAGAAGTCGATGCCGCCGGTGCGCTGGCGCTTGAGCTCGTAGAAGCCCGGCAGCTCGGACATGGTCGCGAGCGCGTCGAGCAGGCGGCCGGCATCCTCGCCCTTCGGGGCCGGGGAGAGGACGGGGCCGAAGTACGCGGTGCCCTCGCCGAAGGAGATCACCGGGGTGCCCACGTCGCTGCCGACGCGGGAGATCGCGTCCTGGTGGGAGGCGCGCAGCGCCTGATCGGTCTCGTCCCCGGAGACGTCCTCGTAGACGTCGATCAGGGAGGCGGGCAGCTCGGCGGCCGCGAGCGCCTCGACGGCGACGGCGCGACGGTCCTTGTTCCCGCCGACGTGGTAGCGCTCGCCCCAGGCGGTGTACCAGCGGGAGAAGGCCTCGGCGCCCTCGGTGCGGCGGATCTCGATCGCGAGGCGCGCGGCACCGATGGTCTGGTTCGTGGAGGCGCGGTAGTCGGGATCGAGGTCGTTGCCCTCGTTGAGCACGTAGAGGGACATGACGGAGAACACCGGCTCCACCTCGCGTACCTGGGCGGCGTTGAGCAGCCAGCGGCTGGTCATCCAGGCGAAGGGACAGGCGGGATCGACGAACAGCTCGACACGGCGGGCGGTCATTTCGGCTCCTCGGGCTCGGGGGTGATGCGCTCCATTCTGTCATCGCGCAAATCCCGTTGCGCCGGTCCGTCCACCGAGGTTGGATTCTCTGGTGTCCTCCGCCTCCCCCGCCTCCGCGCCCTCCCGCTCCGACGCCCCCTCGGTGATGCGGTCGATCGTGCGCGGCCACCGTCGCCGGATCCCCGGCATCATGGCCGTCTCCTTCTTCGTCGAGGGCGTCGACATGCTGGTCCCCGTGCTGGTGGGCCTGATCATCGACGCCGGCATCGTCCAGGGGAACCTGGCGCTCGTGCTCGCCGGCGCCGCCGGCATCTTCGTCCTGCGGCTGCTGAGCACCTGGGCGTGGACCATCATGTTCGCGCTCTCGCAGAAGGCGCGCATGTTCGAGCGGCACCGTCTGCGCGTCGCCGTCACCGGCGCGGTCCTGGACCCCCGGTCCCGGCCGATCCAGCGGCCCTCGGGCGAGGTGCTCTCGATCGCGACCTCCGACGCGGACAAGGCCTCGGACGTCATGGACATGCTGCCGTGGGCCTTCCCCGCGGGCGCCGTGGTGCTCGCCGCCGGTGCCTGGCTCGCGATCCTCGATCCCTGGCTCGGCGTCGCGACCCTCGTCGGGATCCTGGTGATGGTCCTCGTGATCCGGGTGATCTCGCCGATCCTCTCCGCCCGCTACGACGCGCAGCAGTCCAAGGCCGCCGACGCCGCCGCGACGGCGACCGACCTGGTGCACGGCCTGCGCGTGCTGCAGGGCCTCGGCGTGCAGTCGAGGGCCCGCGCCCAGTACCGCCGACGCTCCCGCATCGCGCTCGACGCGGCGCTCATCAACGCCCGCTTCTCCGGCGTCGCGGGCGGCCTGACCACCCTGGTCACCGCCGCGATGATGGCGGCCGTGGTGATCATCGCCGCGCAGCGCACGATCGCGGGCGACATGACCATCGGCACCCTGATCGCCGTCGTCGGCGTGGCCCGCAACAACATGGGCATGCTGCAGGGCCTCTCCGGCCTGCCCGTGTGGTGGGCGTCGATGTCCACCTCGGGCCGCCGCGTGCGCGACCTGCTGGCGGACCTCGGCCGCACCATCGACGACCCCGAGCTGAGCATCGACCACCTCGCCCGCGCCCGCGACGATCGCGGCGAGGCCCGCCGCGGCGAGCGCCGCGCCGGGGTGGGCGGCCTGCACCTGCGGGACCTCCCCCTCGGCGCCGTGCCGGCTGCGGAGGGCGAGGCCGACGGGGACGATGAGGACGGCGCCGACGTAGTGGCCGGCGCGCCGGCCACGACGAGGCTCGATCTCACCGTCCCCGACGGTCGCATCGTGGCGCTCGCCTGCGCCGACCCGCGGGACGCCGACGCGGTGATCGCCGCCGTCGGCGGGAAGGGCGAGAGCACGGGCGTGCACCTCGGCGATCCGGCGGATCCCGAGCGGTCCTCCCTCGAGGTCACCACCCGCACCCGCTTCTCGACCCGCGCGGACCTGCTGGTCGAGCCGCACGTGGTGGACCTCTTCGACGGGACCCTGCGCGAGCAGCTCGCGACCCGTCTGCCCGAGGGCAGCGAGGAGGGCTGGGAGGAGCGGGCCCTGCACGCCGCGGGCGCCGAGGACCTGCTGCGGATCCTGCCCGAGTCCTACGACACCCGCATCCTCGACCGCGGCGCGAACCTCTCCGGCGGCCAGCGCCAGCGCATCGCCCTCGCCCGGGCGGTCGCGGCCGACGCCCCGGTGCTCGTGCTCCACGACCCCACCACCGCGGTGGACGCCGTGACGGAGCAGCACATCGCCGAGGCGCTCGTCGCGGCGCGTCGGGACGAGGACCGGGCGACCCTGCTGGTCACCCGCTCACCGGCCCTCCTGCGCGCCGCCGACGAGGTGGTCTACGTGCGCGGCGGCAGCCTCGCCGCGCAGGGCGACCACCTCGACCTCATGGACCGCGACGACTACCGGGAGATGGTGCAGCGATGACCCGCTCGAGCACGCCCCCGTCGGCCCCCGCCCCGGTGGCCGATCTGACCCTGATCGACTGGGACGCCTCCCCCGAGGAGCTGCTCGCGGTCGACGCGACCGCGCGCCGTCAGCTCGACGAGCACGCCCAGATCCTGCCGATCGCCGACGTCCCCACCTCGGTGCGCCATGTCGGCGCGCGGCTGCGCCGCTTCGGCGGGATGACCGTGCTGACCCTGCTGGTGGTCATCGCGGGTGCCGCGGCCGCGGCCTGGATGCCGCGCCTGATCGGCGGGGCCGTCGACCTGGTGCAATCCGGGGCGGGCTCCGCGGACCTGTGGCGCCAGGGCGGGCTGATCATGCTCGCCGGCGTGCTGCAGGCGATCCTCGCCGCGCTCGGCTGGGCGCTCGTGTCGAGCCTCGGCCAACGGGTCCTCGCCGGGATGCGCGAGGACGTGATCGACCGCGCCCTCGACCTGCCCGCGCAGACCATGGAGATCACCGGTATCGGCGACGCCCTCTCGCGCGTCGCCGACGACGTGGACGTCACCGCCCGCGCCGTGAACAACGTGGTGCCCAACATCATCCAGATGGGCTTCTACGTGGTCGTGACCCTGATCGGCATGGCGACCCTCTCGCCGTGGCTGCTGATCCTGGTGGTCGTGGTGGTGCCGATGTACGTCGGCGCCGGGGTCTGGTACCTGCGCCGCACCGCGCCCATCTACCGCCGCGAGCGGGTCGCGATGGGCGCCCGCGCCCAGGGCCTGCTCTCCGCGATCCACGGCATCCCCACCGTGCACGCCTACGGCATCGAGCGGCGCGAGACCCGCCACGTCGCGGTGCTCTCCGAGACCGCCGTCGTGCTCGGCATGCGCGTCATGACCCTGGTGACCAAGCTGGTCAAGGTGATGGTGTGGCCCGAGAACATCGCGATCGCCCTGGTGCTCGTGCTCGGCTACGTGATGGTCAACGTCTCGGGCGCCCCCGTGGGCCTGGTGACGGCCGCCGCGCTGTACCTGATCTCCCTGCTGTGGCCGATGATGAACCTCATCTTCAGCCTCGACGACGTGCAGTCCGCCGCCGCGTCGCTCACCCGCATGGTCGGCGTGATCGAGGCGATCGACCCCGCCGCCTCCCCCGGCGAGCAGATCCCCTCCGACGGCTCGATCCGGCTGGAGGGCGTCTCCCACGCCTACGGCACCGACGAGGAGGGGCGCGAGCGGACCGTCCTGCATCCGATCGACCTCACGATCGCCGACGGCGAGACCGTCTCGCTCGTGGGCGCCTCGGGCGCCGGCAAGTCGACCCTCGCGGCGATCATCGCCGGGACCCTCGAGCCGCGCCACGGCCGGGTGCGCCATGGCGGGGCCGACCTCGCCCGCGCCGATCTCGAGGCGATCCGCCGCCACTCCAGCATCGTCAGCCAAGACGTGCACGTCTTCCGCGGGACCCTCGCGGAGGATCTGCGCCTGGCCCGCCCCGATGCCACCGATCAGGAGCTGCGCGCGGCGCTGCGCCTGGTCGACGCCGAGACCTGGGCCCTCGCGCTGCCGCAGGGGCTGGAGACCGAGGTGGGCGAGAAGGGCGAGCGGCTCACCGCCGAGCAGTCCCAGCAGCTGGCCCTCGCCCGGATCGTGCTCCAGGACCCCGCGGTGCTGGTGCTCGACGAGGCCACGGCCGACGAGGGCTCCTCGGGGGCGCGCACCCTCGAGCGCGCCGCCTTCGAGGTGGCGCGCGGGCGCACGACGATCATCGTCGCGCACCGCCTCTCGCAGGCGATGGTCGCCGACCGGATCCTGGTGATGGAGGGCGGCCGCGTGGTCGAGCAGGGCCCGCACCAGGAGCTGGTGGATCGCGGCGGCGTGTACGCGCGCCTGTGGGAGGCCTGGTCCGGCTGAACCGGTCCGGCTGAACCGGCCCGGCGCGAGGATCAGCGGCGGCGGATCAGCACGAGCACGCCGGCGAGCCCGGTCCCGAGGCCGAGCACGCCGAGCACCCCGGCCCCGGCCAGCAGGGCGATCCGTCCGGCGGTCCAGTCCCCGCCGAGCGGGCCCCGGCGCGTCGCCGGCGAGGCGTCGCCGAGCTCGAGCACCTCGCCCTCGGCGGCGTCCTCCGCGACCTCGCCCTCGACCTCGAGGGTGAGGATCAGGCGCACCGGCTCGGCCGCCGCGGCAGGGGCGCCCTCGGGAAGCTGCCGGCGCTGCAGCTGCACCGTGTAGGTCCCCGGGAGCCAGGCGGAGCGGATCGACTCCGTCTCCGAGCTGCGATTGCCGAGGTCGACGGGCGCGACCATGCCGCCGCCGCTGATGGTCGCGGAACTGTGCACCGTCCACATCCCGCCGTCCACGACGACCGGTCCACGGACCGCGTCGAAGACGCGCAGCCCGATGTCGGCGCTGCCCTCGGACGGCAGGGCCGTCACCTCGGTGCGCCAGCGCAGCCGCTGGCCCTCCTGCACGTCGACGGCGAGCAGCGCGGTCTCCCCCGGCTGCAGCTCGAGCACGGTCGAGCCCGGCTCGACGCGGGTCGCGGTCGCGAAGGAGCGACCCGGCGTGATCGGCTCGGTGTCGGCGGGGGCGGCGGGCGAGGCCCCGTCGTCGTCGATCTCCTCGTCGACGGCGGGGGCTCCGCCGCCGAGGCCCGCCGGCTGGATCGCGACCTGGATCTCGACGGGCAGGGGACGCTCGGCGTCCCGCGCCCCGAGGCGCTGGACGCGCAGGTACAGGGCCTCGCCTGCGCACCCGTCGGGCCCGACCTCGGCCGAGACCCGGGCGGAGGTGATCGGGCCGTCACCGTCGAAGGTCTCCCCCGCGGAGCGGGTGCTGCCGTCGACGCAGTCCGCCCCCTGCGCGGTGACGAGGTCGACGCCGACGTCGAGCGACTCCCGCTCCTCGGGCAGGCCGTCGGCGTACGGGGGCGCGGCGATCGTCGCCGCCGCATGCACCCGCTGCCCGTCGGCGACCCCGATCCGGTAGTACTTCGCGGTGCCCACGGCGGAGTCACCGGTCGCGCCCTCCTCGAGGACGTCCCGGACGATGCCGGGGCCGATCTCCGGGGCCTGGGCGAGCGAGGCCCCGCCCGCGACCTCCGTGCCCTCGACCCGGTAGGCGTGCTCCGGCACCTCATCCGCCGACGCGGGGTCGGCGAGCGCCGTCGGCGAGCCCAGCGCGGCGAGGAGCACGGCGAGCGCCCCGCCCAGGGCGAGGCGCCCGATGCGCGGGGGTCGTCCCGCGGGCTCGCGGAGGTCCCCACGGGACGGCGCGGACCGGATCGGGACGGGGAGGAGGTGCCCTAGCATGGCCCCATCATGTCCGATGTCATCGCAGGCCGCATCGAGCTGCTCGACCCCCTGGCCCGAGGCGCCTCAGGGTCGCTGTGGCGCGCGGTCGACCGCCGCTACGGCGCGATCTGCGCCGCGAAGGTGATGCGGCAGCGCGACGGCGCCGAGGTGCTGCGGTTCGTG
The DNA here is from genome assembly GCF_036321705.1 of Brachybacterium sp. J144. NCBI lineage: Bacteria > Bacillati > Actinomycetota > Actinomycetes > Micrococcales > Dermabacteraceae > Brachybacterium > Brachybacterium sp. J144. The sequence goes on along the minus strand of NZ_JAZDCG010000001.1, from coordinate 175,064 downwards.
CGCGAGCAGAGCGTCGGCACCGCGCAGGACCTCGGCCGGCACCCGCATCTGCTGCCCCCGTACACCTGGGTCGCCGAGGACGACACGATCGTGCTGGTGATGCCCCTCGTCCACGGCGGCACCCTGGCCTCGCTGACGGCGGAGCACGGCCCGCTCTCCCCCGCCCTGGTCGCGCACCTGCTGCGCCAGCTGCTCGACGCCCTCGCGACGCTGCACGAGTCCGGCTGGGTGCACCGCGACGTGAAACCCGCGAACCTCCTCCTCGCCGCGACCGGCGCGGCCGCCCCGCACCTGCTGCTCGCCGACTTCGGCATCGCCCTGCACACCTCCGACATCCGCCTCACGGAGACGGGCCTGGTCCAGGGCACGCCCGGCTTCCAGGCCCCCGAGGCGATCGCCGGGCAGACCACCTCCACCGCGCAGGACGTCTGGGCCGCCGCGGCCTGCGCCCTCGAGGCCCTCGCCCCGTCGGCGCCGCGGGAGCGTCCGACGGCGGGGCAGCTGCCCGCTCGCCTCGACGCCGCGCTCGCCGGCAGCCCCGATCCGGCGGCGAGACCGCTCGGCGCGCTGCTGCACGCCATGCTGAGCGCCGATCCGGCCGACCGCCCGAGCGCCGCGGAGGCGCGGGAGACCATCCCGCTGTTCACGGCGCCCCCGGAGCACTGGGCGCTCACCCGTTCCGGGGCCCGGGTCACGGTGCCGGACCGGGTCGAGGGGACCGTCGGGCGCCCCGAGGTGCCGCTCGAGGGGCCGGCCTCGCTCGCGGGCCTGGCGCCGGGTCTGCACGAGCGGCTGACGGCGCGCTCGACCGCGAGCTCCGGCCCAGACTCCCCCACCGAGCTGTTCGTCCGGAAGCCGACTCCGCGGGATCCGATCGCCTCTCCCCCGGCGCCCGGCGCGGTCGCCCCGTCGGCCGGCTCCCCCGCGCCCGCGATCGGCTCGCCGTCGTCCGGTGCCGGCTCCCCGGCGCCCTCGGCCGGCTTCCCCGCGCCCGGCACCGGGTGGTCGGCTCCGGCTGTCGGCCCGTCTATCCTCCCCGTCGGTCCTCCGGCGTCGGCCGCGACCCCGCGCGGCTCCCGCCGGGGGCTGGGCCTCGGACTGCTGCTGCTCGCCGCGGTGCTGCTCGCGGGCTCTGGCGGTCTGCTCTGGGCGGCCCTCTGAGCTCGAGCCCGAGCTCTCAGGCACCGGGACGCACGAGGCCCGTCTCGTAGGCGGTGACCACCAGCTGGGTGCGATCCCGCGCGCCCAGCTTGGCGAGGATCCGCGAGACGTGGCTCTTCACGGTCTGCTCGGCCATCACCAGCTCCGCGGCGATCTCCCGATTGGCGAGACCGCGCGCGACCCCGCGGAGCACCTCGAGCTCCCGTTCGGTGAGATCGGCGAGCCGCGGAGAGGTGCGCACCGCCGGCTCCGGGCGGGAGACGTAGTCCTCGATCAGGGAACGGGTCACCCGCGGGGCGAGCAGGGACTCCCCCGCGGCGACCACCCGCACGGCGTGGACCAGCTCCTCCGGTGTGGAATCCTTGAGCAGGAAGCCGCTGGCCCCCGCGCGCAGGGCGGCGAACACGTACTCGTCGGCGTCGAAGGTGGTCAACATGATGATCCGCGGAGGCGTGCCGGGCATGGCGAGCACCGCCCGGGTCGCGTCGAGCCCGCCGACGTGCGGCATGCGGATGTCCATGAGCACCACATCGGGCCGCGTGCGGCGCACCACCTCGGTGATCCCGGCCCCGTCCCCCGCGGTGCCCACCACGGCGATGCCGTCCTGCGCGTCCAGGAGCGCCTCGAAGCCGGCCCGGATCATCGACTGGTCGTCGACGATCAGCACGCGGAGCACGGACGGGGAGACGGGGGGCATGGCGACACGGTACCGCCGGTCCCCGGGAGGGACCTGCGATGGCCCTCGTCCCTGACCGGCGGGCGCTACGGCGCCTCGGCCACGACCTCGACCTGGTGATGACCGGGCTCGGCCTGACGTTGCTCGCCGCGATCATGCTGCTGCCCCTGGGCGCCGTCTCCGCCGCTCTCGCGGTGGTGTGGGTCGGCGTGGTGCTCCTCCCCGTCACCCTCGGGCTCGCGGCCATGATCGCCGGCTGGGATCGGGCCCGGCTGGTGCGCTGGGGGCTCCGAGTGGCCCCACCGGACTACCGGCCGCGCGGCCGCGGGGTGCGCGGCCTGCTGCCGCTGCTCGGGGATCCGCGACGCTGGCTGGACCTCGCCTTCGAGGCGCTGATCGCCCTGCCGGTGCGGGCCGCTACCGCGGGCGCGGCGGTCGCCTGGGCGGGCGCGGCGCTGGGCGGGCTCAGCTTCTGGGCGTGGGGACGGGCCCTGCCCGCCGCGCCGCTGCCGTTCGGCGGGCAATGGGCGGTGGCGCTCGCCCTCGGGATCGTCCTCGCCCTCTCCTTCCCGGCGGTGGTGCATCAGCTGGCCCGGCTCGATGTGCTGGTGACGGTGCCGCTGCTGGGTGGGGAGGAGCCCGGCTCCCGCCCAGCTCCCGGTCCACGTGCCGCCGTCTCCGGCCCGGCGACGGTCCTCCACGAGGAGGCGTGGACGCGGATGACGGTGGCCTTCCTGGGGGTCGTGCTGCTGGCCGTCGGCTGGCCGGTCACCGCCGCGCTGTACGAGGTGCATCCGGCGCTCGCCATGCTCGTCGCGGTCGCGGCGTCCGCGGCACCGCTGGTCGCCGTCGGCCGACCCCGCGAGGGGCTCGCCCTGTCGGTCCTCGTGGCGGCGGGAACGATGCTCGTCACCGCTCCCGCCCAGGGCCTCGAACCGTGGCCCTGGCCGGTCACGGCGCTGATCGCGCACTGCCTCGTGCTGGCGGTCCTCGCCGTGCTGCACCGCTGGTACTGGTCGCTCGCCGGGTGGTCCGCAGGGGCGGTGCTCACGCTCCTCGCCCTCGTCGGGACCCTGCCGGTCGAACTGCCGGGACCGGTGCTGCGGCAGGTCTCGACCAATGCCGTGGTGCAGGTCGCGATCAGCGGAGCGGTTGTGCTGCTGGGCCTCACGGTCCGCCAGCTGGTGCTGGTCAGCGAGCGGGTCGAGGAGGCGCAGACCGTCACCGCGGAGGAGATGCGGCGCCGCATCGAGCTCGAGGAGCGCCACCGCATCGCCCGCGAGCTGCACGACGTGGTCGCGCACTCGATGTCGGTCATCACGGTGCAGGCGGGCACCGCTCGCTTCCGCCTCGGCGGTCTCGACGCCCGCACCGAGCAGGAGTTCGAGGACATCGCCGCCTCCTCCCGCCAGGCCCTCGCCGAGATGCGCGCCCTGCTCGCGACCCTGCGCACCGACGAGGGCCCCGAGGACCTGCCCCAGCCGGGCCTCGCGGACCTCCCGGAGCTGATCGACGCGAGCCGGGCGACGGGGGCGCGGATCGACGCCGAGCTGGACCCGGTCGAGGTCCCGCCGACGGTGGGTCTGACCGCCTTCCGCGTGGTGCAGGAGGCGCTCTCCAATGCGCTGCGCCATGCCCGGGGCGCCCCGATCACGGTGCGCGTCACCGCCGGGGACGGTGCGCTCGCGGTCCACGTCGGCAACGACGCCCCGCGGGCCGATCACGCCCCGATCCCGGGATCGGGGCTGGGACTGGACGGGGCGCGGCAGCGGGTCGCGGCGCTCGGCGGCACCTTCGCGGCGGGACCGCGGGAGGACGGCGGCTTCACGGTCCGGGCCCTGATCCCGATCGCCGACCCCCTACCCCGGTAGGGGGTGCAGGTTCGCTCCCGCGGGTGACGCGCACGGGGCGACCACCTCCTTAGTGTCGCGGCCATGACCGCTCTCGACACGCTGCCGGAGCCGACGCCCGGCACCCCCTCCCGGCCCCGGGCCGCCGCCAACCGCGACTACTTCGAGCTCACCGAGCGGGTGAAGGCCGCGGGCCTGATGGGGCGCGACGTGCGCACCTACGTGCTGCGCACCGCCCTGCTCACCGTGGTCCTCGCCGCCGGGATCGCCGGCATGGCGCTGATCCCCGACTCCCCCTGGCTGCTGCTGCTCGGCGCCGGCTTCGGCGTGCTCTTCACCCAGTTCGCCTTCCTCGCGCACGACGGAGCGCACCAGCAGGTGTTCGCCTCCGGCCGCCGCAACCAGTGGTTCGCGCGGATCATCGGCAACCTCGTGGTGGGCCTGAGCGTCGCCTGGTGGAACCGCAAGCACGGCAAGCACCACGCCCACCCGAACACCATCGGCAAGGACGGCGACATCTCCGGCGGGGTGCTCGTGTTCGTCCCCGGCGACGAGCAGGGCCGCTCCGGGTTCATGGCCTGGCTGGCGAAGCGCCAGGGATGGGCCTTCCTGCCCCTGCTGAGCCTGTTCGCCTTCGTGCTCCACTACGAGGCGATCTCCAGCGTCCTCCGCGACACGAAGATGAAGCACCGCCTCGCCGAGGCCGTGCTCTGCGGGATCCGGATCCTCGGCTTCCCCGTGCTGGCCTTCGCGACCATGTCCCCGGGATGGGCGGTGGGCTTCCTCGCGGTGCAGCTGGCCGTCTTCGGCATCACCATGGGCGGCTCCTTCGCCCCGAACCACAAGGGCATGCCGATCCTGCCCGAGGATCTCGAGGTCGACTTCCTGCGCCGCCAGGTGCTCACCTCCCGCAACATCACCGGCGGGCGGCTGATGACCTGGGCCATGGGCGGGCTCGACCTGCAGATCGAGCACCACCTGTTCCCGCGCATGCCGTCCGGCCACCTGCGCCGGGTCCGGCCGATCGTCCGGGAGTTCTGCGCCGAGAAGGGCATCGTCTACACCGAGACGTCCCTGCTGCGCTCGTACATCATCGTCATCCGGTACCTCAACCGGGTGGGCCTCGGCTACGCCGACCCAATGGACTGCCCGGTCGCGGCCCAGCTGCGACGGGCCTGAACCGGTCCGCCCGGGCCAGCGCGTCCGCGGCGCCGAGACCGGCGCGCCTGACGCCCCGCTCCCCGGGAGGCGGTATGGTCGCCCCATACGCCTACCCCTTCACGGGCAGCGCAGCCCCGGCCCGGTGGCCGGTCGGTACGGGGCGTCCGTGGAGGCCGATCCGGCCGGGACCTCCACCATGTCTTCCACCCCGCGCTGGTCGCCCGGCGACCAGGTGACCTGGACCTACTACACCCCTCAGCACCCCACACGCACCGTTCGCCCCGGCACCGTCGTGCTCGACGACGACCGCGGCGTGGTGGTGTGGATCGCCCCCGGCACCGAGGTGCTGCTGCCCGTGCTGCAGTCCGGGGCGGCCCTGCGCCGCGCCGGCGACGAGGGCATGTTCACCGCCCCCCGCGTGCAGTCCAAGCAACTGTGGACCGGCAACGGCATCCTCATGATTGGCCTGCCCGACACCCCGTACTCGGTGTGGCTGTTCTACAAGGATGACGGTTCGCTCGGCTGCTACTACGTGAACCTCGAGACGCCCTACGAGCGCACCGAGGAGGGCATCCGCACCCGCGACCTCGTGCTGGACCTCGTGGTGCTGCCCCGCCGGGACTGGCACTACAAGGACGAGGACGAGCTCGAGGGCGCCGAGCGCACCGGCTACTTCTCCGCCGAGGAGGTGGAGGGGATCCGCGAGGCGGGGCGCCTCGCCGAGCGGCACATCGCCGACTGGGCCTACCCGTTCTCCGCTGGCTACGAGTACTTCTTCCCGGACCCGTCCTGGCCCCTGCCCACCCTCCCCGATCACTACACCTGGGAGCTGGACCTGACTCGGCGGTGAGCGGGCCGCGCTGATGCGCCCTCGATTACCCAGGGGTGACCTCCCGGTCAGTGGCAGGATGTCTCCATGTCCTCCGAGAACCTCACCCGCGACGAGGCCCGCAGCCGCGCCTCGTTCCTCGCCACCGACGCCTACGACATCCGCCTGGACCTCACCACCGGGCCGGAGACGTTCCGCACCGAGACCACGATCCGCTTCACCGCGAGCGAGAGCCGCGAGACCTTCGTCGACCTGCTCGCGAAGGCGGTGACCGAGGTCGAGCTCAACGGCGAGCTGCTCGAGGATCCCGCCTCCCGCTTCGACGGCGCCCGGGTGCAGCTGCCCGCCGTGCGCGAGGGCGAGAACACGGTGCGGATCCTCGCCGAGGGGCGCTACATGAACACCGGCGAGGGCCTGCACCGCTTCGTCGACCCGGTCGACGACGAGGTGTACCTCTACACCCAGTTCGAGGTCTCCGACGCGCGGCGCATGTTCGCCTGCTTCGAGCAGCCCGACCTCAAGGCGACCTTCGCGCTGACCGTCACCGCCCCCGCCCACTGGCGGGTCATCTCCAATGCCCCCACCCCTGCGCCGTCGCCCGCCGGAGAGGGCACCGCGACCTGGGCCTTCGAGCCGACGGAGCGGATGTCCACCTATCTGGTCGCGCTCATCGCGGGCGACTACCGCGGCGGTGAGGGCGCGGTCACCACCCGCGACGGGCGCACCATCCCGATGGGCGTCTTCGCCCGCGCCTCGCTCGCCGAGCACGTCGACGCGGACTACGTCATCGACGTGACCCGTCGCGGCATCGAGTTCTACGAGGAGGCCTTCGACCAGGACTTCCCGTTCCGCAAGTACGACCAGGTGTTCGTGCCGGAGTACAACATGGGCGCGATGGAGAACCCCGGCGCCGTCACCTACGTCGAGTCCTACGTGTTCCGCTCCGAGGTGTCCGACGCGATCCGCGAGCGGCGCGACCTCACGATCCTGCACGAGCTGGCGCACATGTGGTTCGGCGACCTCGTCACCATGCGCTGGTGGGACGACCTGTGGCTGAACGAGTCCTTCGCCGAGTACGCCTCGACCCTCGCCTCGGCCGAGGCGACCGACTGGACCGATTCCTGGACCACCTTCGCCGTCTCGGAGAAGGGCTGGGCGTACCGCCAGGACCAGCTGCCCTCGACCCACCCGATCGTCGCCGACATGGTCGACCTCGAGGCGGTCGAGACCAACTTCGACGGCATCACCTACGCCAAGGGCGCCTCGGTGCTGCGCCAGCTCGTCGCCTACGTGGGCCGCGAGGAGTTCCTCGCGGGCGTCCGCGCCTACTTCGCGAAGCACGCCTGGGGCAACACCGAGCTGCGCGACCTGCTGGTCGAGCTCGAGGCGACCTCCGGCCGGGACCTCTCCTCGTGGGCGGCGCTGTGGCTGCAGACCGCCGGGGTGAACACCCTCTCCCCCGTCCTGGAGCAGGACGCCGACGGCACCCTCACCCGCTTCGCGATCGCGCAGACCGCCCCCGCCGAGCACCCCACCCTGCGTCCGCACCGCCTGCAGGTGGGCGGCTTCTCGCTCACGGGCGGCCGGCTCGAGCGCACCGAGAGCGTCGAGCTCGACGTGGACGGCGCCCTCACGGAGGTGCCCGCCCTCGTCGGGAAGCGCGCCGACCTGTGGCTGATCAACGACGGCGATCTCGCCTACGCGAAGGTGCGCCTGGACCCCGCCTCCCTCGCCGTCGCCATGGAGCACCTGCGCGACCTCGCCGACCCGCTGGCCCGCACCCTGCTGTGGTCCGCCGCCTGGGACATGGTCCGCGACGGCGAGCTGCCCAGCCGCCGCTTCCAGCAGCTCGTGCTCGCGAACCTCACCGGCGAGCAGTCCTCCTCCGTGATCCGCACCCTGCTCCAGCAGCTCGAGACCGTCGCGGGTCCCTACGCCGCCCCCGCGGACCGGGCCGGACGCACCTCCGCCGCGGCGTCCGCCCTGTGGGAGCTCACGGAGCAGGCCGAGCCCGGGTCCGACACGCAGCTGCAGTGCCTCGAGGCCTTCGCCCGCCTCGCGAGCACGGACGCGCACCGGGAGGTCCTCGCGGGTCTGCTCTCCGGCGAGCGCACGCTGCCGGGTCGCACCATCGACACCGACCTGCGTTGGAAGCTGGTCATCGCCTTCGCGGCCCTCGGCGGTCTCGACGAGGCGGGGATCGACGCGGTCCTCGCGACCGACGACACCCAGTCCGGCCGCAAGTCCGCGCTCACAGCCCGCGCCGCACGCCCCACCGCCGAGGCGAAGGCCGAGGCGTGGCGGACCACGATGGAGCAGGACGAGCTCGCCAACGAGTCGGTCACCGCCGTGGTGCTCGGCTTCCGCCGGGTGGCCGACGAGTCGCTGGTCGCCCCCTACCGTCGGCGCTACTTCGCGGCGCTGCGCCAGATCTGGGCGGAGCGCAGCAACGAGATCGCGAACCGGCTCGCGCAGGGCTACTTCCCCTCCGAGTTCGGTGGCCAGACCGTGCTCGACGACGCCGACTCGTGGCTCGAGGAGAACGAGGACGCCCCCTTCGGCCTGCGCCGCATCGTCGTCGAGGGCCGCGACACCGTGGCCCGCCAGGAGCGGGTCCGCGCCGCCGACCGCGACTGACACCGCGACCCGCAGGCCCGCCCCGGGATCGTGAGCAGTCGCACGGTCTCGGGGCGGGCCTGCGACACGGACAGCGGCCAGGGCCGGGCGCTACCGTGGCGGCATGCCTGATCTGACCCCGCTGCTCTCCGCCCCGAGCGCCGACGAGGCGCTGACCGTCATGGACTCGCTGCTGCGCTGGCTCGTCACGAGTGGCGTGCGGATCATCGTGGTGCTCGTCGCCGCCGCGGTCGTCAGCGGGGTCGTGTCCTGGCTGCTGCGCCGCTTCTTCCGCACCATGGCGGACTCCTCGGCCCGTCTGTCCTCGGTGACCGGGGCCGTGGTCCGGCGGGACGCCCGCGCGCAGAAGGCCGCGCAGGCCCGTCGGGAGCAGCGCGCCGAGACCCTCTCGAACGTCGCCCGGAACGTGGCCCGGATGGTGATCTGGGCCGTCGCCCTGGTGATGGTGCTGTCCGAGCTGGGGGTCAACATCGCCCCGGTCATCGCCTCCCTCGGCGTGATCGGCCTCGCCGCCGGCATCGGCGCCCAGACGATCATCAAGGACATCGTCGCCGGCATCGTGATGCTCTTCGAGGACATCGTCGCGGTCGGCGACTACGTAGACCTCGAGTACGCCGAGGGCACCGTCGAGGGCATCAATCTGCGCGTCACCCAGGTGCGCGGCATGGACGGCGCGCTGTGGACGGTCCGCAACGGCGAGATCATCCGCATCGGCAACCGGTCCCGCGGCTTCTCCAACGCGGTGGTCACCCTGGACATCGACGCCAGCGCCGACGACGAGCAGGTCACCGCCGTGCTCGAGCAGGTCACCGCCGAGCTCGCGGCCGACGAGACGTGGAAGCCCGTGATCCTGGGCCCCGCAGACGTCTCCGGCATGCTGGGCGTGGACGGCACCCGCTACCAGCGCCGGGTGATCGTCCAGACCGCCCCCGGCGAGCAGTGGGCGCTCGAACGGGAGCTGCGCGGCCGGATCCGCACCGCCTTCGCGAGCGCCGACATCGCCTTCGCGGTGCCCCGCTTCGTGGACGCCGTCAAGCCCGCCTGATCACGCCCCGCCCGCTCCACCCCGTCCCGCCCCGCATCATCACCCCAGAGTCCCGGAGGACCCCCATGACCGGAGATCCCGCAGCACAGATCAGCTTCTACGAGGCGGTGGGCGGCGAGCCCACCTTCCTCGCCCTCGTGGACCGCTTCTACGCGGGCGTCGCGGAGGATCCGCTGCTGCGGCCGATGTACCCCGAGGAGGACCTCACCGGGGCGAAGCATCGCCTGGCGACCTTCCTCGCCCAGTACTGGGGCGGTCCGAAGACCTACGGCGCCGAGCGCGGCCACCCGCGGCTGCGGATCCGCCACGGCATCTTCCCCGTCTCCCCGGCGGCCCGGGACGCGTGGCTCGGGCACATGCGCGACGCGGTCGACTCCCTCGAGCTGGCGCCCCTGCACCGCGAGACCCTGTGGGACTACCTCGAACGGGCCGCGCACTCGCTGGTGAACACCGTCGACGGCGGCGAGGCGCCGATGGCCGGCCAGGTCGTTCCCGATCAGCTCTCCTGACCCGGCGACCGCCGGGCCGGTCGCGGCTCGCGCGCGCGGCCCCGCGGCTCAGTCGCGGAAGACGAGCCCCTCGCCGGTGAAGGGCGCGAGGCGTTCGCGGGAGTCCGCATCGAGCCGCACCGGCCGGCCGCTGACCGCGTCGACCATCACCACGACGGTGCGGGCCCGCGCGTAGGGCGAGGTGCCGCCCGGATCGTCGCGGGTGAGCACGAGGTAGTCGACCGCGATCGACGCCCCGCCGAGGCGGGAGATCCACAGGCGCACCACGGCTCCGTCGCGCCGGTGCCCGAGCATGCGCGTGTACTCGATGCGCTGCGAGGCGATCACCGTGGAGACCGGCGCATCGGTGCCGCCGCCCGGGAGCGGGGCGATCGCCGCCGGGGCGCCCAGGGCGATCTGCTCGGCGGGCGCGAGCCAGAAGGCCGCGATGCGGGCCTCCTCGAGCAGGCGCACCATCGCGGCGTTGTTCACGTGCCCGTAGGCGTCCAGATCGGTCCAGCGGACGGGGACGGTGACGTCCACGGCGGTGTCGGGGGCAGCGGGGGCCGCAGCGGAGGAAGCCATGCCGTCCATCGTATGACCAGTACGATCGGCCCATGAGCACCCCCGTTCCGGATCCCTCCGCCGTCGTCGCCGGACTCGTCGACCTGCTCGACCTGCGCCCGCTCGACGTGGACCCCGCCCTCTCGGCCCCGACCACCGTCGCCGCCTTCGAGGGCGACTCCAACCCCCAGCCGGGCGGGCACGTGTTCGGCGGGCAGGTGATGGGGCAGGCGGTCACGGCGGTGGGCCGCACCGCCCCGGAGGGCCGTCGGATCCACTCGATGTACTCCTACTTCCTCGCCCCCGGCGACCCCCGGCACCCGATCCGCTTCCAGGTGGATGCGCTGCGCGACGGCGGCTCCTTCTCGGTGCGGCGCGTTCTCGCCACCCAGCCGGGCCGCACGGCCGACGAGGGCGAGCGCACTATCCTCGCGATGACCGCCTCCTTCCAGGAGGAGCAGGACGGGCTGGAGCATTCCGAGCACGCCCCCGAGGCCCCCGACCCGGACGGGCTGCCGACGACCGCGGAGGTCCTCGCCGGCATCGACCACCCGGTGGCCCGCTACTGGTCCACGCAGCGCCCGATCGACATCCGGCACGTGACGGACCCGATCTACCTGCGGCCCGACGCGAACGGCGGCGCGACGGACACGCAGATGGTGTGGATGCGCACCCTCGCGCCCGTCGCCGCCGACGCCCTGGTGCACGATGCGATCCTCGCCTTCGCGAGCGACTACACGCCCTTCGAGCCGATCCTGCGCCGGCAGGGGCTGAGCTGGATGACCCCGGGACTGAAGATGGCGACCATCGACCACGCCATCTGGTGGCACCGGCACGTGCGGGCCGACGAATGGCTGCTCTACGTGCAGCGCTCGCCCAGCGCCGCGGGCGGGCGCGGGCTCACCCACGGTCAGGTCTTCGACCGGGCCGGCGACCTGGTCGCGACGGTCACCCAGGAGGGCATGATCCGCGCTCGCGGCGCTTGATCCCGCGAGCGGATCAGCCGACGGCCGCCTCGGCCGCCGCCTGCGCGCGGGGCATCGCCTCGGCGGCGGCGGCCTCCCCGCGGAACACCTCCGCGATCACGCCGAGCGCCGCCGCGGTGCCCTCGGCCGAGCGCAGCCCGTGCTCGGGCGCGGCGACCTCCTCGGGGGCGCCGATCGCGCTGACGTCCACGCCCTGCTCGGACCAGGCCTGTTCCCAGGCGCTGCGCAGATCTCGATGACCGGGGATGCCGATCCGGTTCTCGGCCAAGGGCCGCTGGCCGTCGACCGTGCCGAGCCAGCTCATCAGCTCGCCGATCGCCGCCTCGCGGTCCTCGTCGTCCGGGTCGACCGCGACGGCGGCGACCGCGTGGACCAGCGGACGCGCCCCGCGCGGGCCGGGGATCACCGGATGGACGGACCACGGGAAGCTCTGGGCGATCCCGTCGCCCAGGGTGCCGAGATCGTAGGTGCCGGTCTGGAGCAGGCCCAGGCGTCCCTCGAGGAAGAGGTTCCGGCAGCGCGCGGGGTCCTGGGTGGTCTCGGTGCCGTCGGGGGCGAGGAACGAGGTGGTGAGATCGGCGAGGTACTGGATCGCGGCGACCGCCTCGGCGGAGTCGAGCGCGAAGGCACCCTCCTCGTCCTGCCAGCGCCCGCCCTGTCCGGCCACGAACGGGCCCAGCACGGCGCTTCGGTCCAGGTGCGCCCCGAAACCGAAGGCGGTGCGGGAGGCGGCATCGAATCCCTCGTCGCCCGGGTGGCGCCCCTCGCCGTCGACCGTGATCGCCCGGGCGAGATCCCGGAGAGCGTCGGAGGGCGCGCCCGGCTCCGCGCCGAGGGCGGTGGCATCGCCCCCGGCACCGGAGACGAGATCGTCGTGCGCCACGAGCAGCGACTGGTCGGAGTACTGCGGCACGCCCCACAGGGCACCGTCGACGGTGTACTGGTCAGCGGCGATCTGATCCCACTGACCGACCACCGAGCCGACCATCGGCCCCGCCTCGAGGAGATGATCCCCCTCGATCGCCGCGGCGAGGTTCGCCGTGTTCATCCAGATCACGTCCGGAAGGGTGCCGGCCGCGGCGTCGAGCGGCATCTGCTTCCAGTAGTCGTCCCAGGTCAGCACCTCGACCTCGACCGTCAGGCCGGTCGACTCGGTGAACGCCGCGAAGGAGGTGGCATAGGCCGAGGCCGCCTGCTCGCTCCACACCCGCATCCGGAGGGCGTCCCCCTCCTCCAGCTCGGGAGCGGGCCGGGAACAGGCGGAGAGCGCCCCGACCCCGGCCAGTCCCGTCGCAGCGGTGGTGAGCAGGAACTGGCGACGGGTCGGCACGGGGTCGGGACCTTCCGGGTGGGGTGCTGCGGGCGGCGCTCAGGCGGTAGCGACCAGCCCGAGCTCGGCGCGATGGGCGAGCACCGGATGCTGCGGGGTGACCCGCACGGTGAAGCCCACCTCGCCGGGGACGGCGAGCGCGAGTCGGGCGGTGTGTCGACCGTCCTCCGCGCGCTGCAGCGGGATCAGCTGCGGGTCGATGATCTCACCCTCGGCGCCGATCGGTCCCAGGACCGCCTCGACGAGGACGTCCTCGTCACGCAGCCCGCCGAGCTCGACCTCGGCCGTGAGGGTCACCTCGGCGCCCGTGGTGACCGCCCCGGAGCCCGCGCCCTCGAGCGTCGCCGAGCGCACCGCCACCTGGGACCAGGCGGCCTGCACGGCGTCCTTCCACGCGGTGAACGACCCGGCCAGCGCCGGATCGGCGTGGAAGGCGGAGGCCGCGCGCGCTGCCGGCAGATAGAGATCGGTGACGTAGTCGCGGACCATGCGGGCGGCGGTGATCTGCGGGGCGACCGAGACCAGCGAGGCCCGGACCTTGGTCATCCAGCCGCGCTGCAGCCCGCGCGCGTCGCGCTCGTAGAACAGCGGCACGATGCGGTTCTCGAGGATCTCGTAGAGGGCCTCCGCCTCGAGGCGGTTGCGCTCGCCCTGGTCGGGCAGATCCGCGGTGGGGATGGTCCATCCGGCCGTGTCGTCCTTCATCTCGTCCCACCAGCCGTCGGAGATGGAGAAGGTGAGACCGCCGTTGAGGACCGCCTTCATGCCCGAGGTGCCCGAGGCCTCCTCGGGGCGGATCGGGTTGTTCAGCCACACGTCGGAGCCGGCGATCAGCACCGAGGCCATGCGGATGTCGTAGTCCGGGAGGAAGACGATGCGGTGACGCACGCCGTGGTCGTCGGCGAACTGCACCAGCTGCTGGAGGAACTCCTTGCCGGGGCGGTCGGCGGGATGGGACTTCCCGGCGATCACGAACTGGACGGGGCGGTCCTCGTCCAGCAGGATGCGCCGCAGCCGCTCCGGATCGCTCAGCATCAGCGTGAGGCGCTTGTAGGTGGAGACACGGCGGGCGAAGCCGATCGTGAGGGCGCGCGGATCGAGGATCGACTCGGTCCAGGCGAGTTCCGCCTCGTCGGCTCCGCGGCGTAGCCAGGCCCGCTTCACATGGGCCCGGGCCATGTCCACGAGCTCCTCCCGCAGCGCGTCCCGCGCATCGGTGAGGTCGTGATCGGTGAGGGTCGACAGCGCGGACCAGTCGGACATCGCGGAGATGTCGACGTCGCCGAGCGCCTTCTTGTAGAGGTCGTCCATGTGCGCCGAGGTCCAGGTACGGCGGTGCACGCCGTTGGTCACCGAGGTGATCGGCACCTCGGGCACGTCGAAGCCCGGGTAGAGGTCCTGGAACATGCCGCGGGAGACGGCGCCGTGGAGCTTCGCGACCCCGTTGGAGCGCTGGGCGATGCGGAAGCCGAGGTGCGCCATGTTGAAGATCTCGCCGCCCTCCTCGGTCCCGAGGGCAAGGGACGCCTCGACGGGGAGCGCCGGGATCAGGCGGGAGATCCCCGACTCGTCGGCGTCGAGGTAGCCGCGCAGCTCCTGGGCCGCGAAGCGGTCGATGCCCGCGGGGACGGGGGTGTGCGTGGTGAAGACGGTCCCGGCGCGCACCTCGGCGACGGCCTCGGCGAAGCTCGCGCCGGCCTGCATCAGCTGGCCGACCCGCTCGAGGCCGGAGAAGCCGGCGTGGCCCTCGTTGAGGTGGAAGACAGTGGGCGCGGGGTGGCCGGTCGCCGCGGCGAAGGCGGCGACGGCGCGCACGCCGCCGATGCCCAGGACGATCTCCTGGACGATGCGGTGCTCGTGGTCGCCGCCGTAGAGGCGGTCGGTGATCTGGCGCGCCTCCTCGTCGTTGGACTCGACGTTCGTGTCGAGCAGGAGCAGCGGGATACGACCCACCTGCGCGACCCAGAGCGCGATGGCGACCTCGCGACCGCCGGGGAGGGTGACGGAGACGGTGACCTGCTCGCCGTCGGCGCCGCGGACCTCGCTTACGGGGAGCTCGGCGGGATCGTTGAGCTTGTACTCCTCCTGCTGCCAGCCGCTGCGGTCCAGGGACTGCGAGAAGTAGCCCCACTGGTAGAGCAGGCCGATCGCGACCAGCGGCACGCCGAGGTCGGAGGCGGACTTGAGGTGGTCGCCGGCGAGGATGCCGAGGCCGCCGGAGTAGATCGGGAGGGTCGGGGTGATGCCGAACTCCATCGAGAAGTACGCGATCGCCGGGGTGCCGACGCCGTTCGCGGGCACGGTGCGCTGGAACCAGCGGCCCGAGTCGAGATAGGTGCGCAGGTCGCCGGACTCCGCGCGCATGCGGGCGAGGAAGGTCTCGTCGTGCGCGGCCTCGTCAAGACGGCCCGCGGGGACCCGCGGGAGCATCGCGATGGGGTTGCCGCCGCTCGCGGAGAACGCCTCGGGGTCGAGGCTGCGGAAGAGGTCGACGGTCTGGCGGCGCCAGGTCCAGCGCAGGTTCAGCGCGAGGTCGCGCAGGGGCTCGAGGACGCTCGGGAGGGCGGAGGACACCGTGATCGTGGAGATCGGCTTCATGGCACGAGAGTACCCGAGGAGTCGGGGCCGGCTTGCACTGATCTTGCGGAGCGTCGAACTCGGCCACGAGCTGCGAGTTACGCCTGTCCACCTGCAACGATGTTCTCCCGTCACACCCCGCCGACGCTCCTTCCGGCCCAGATTTCTGCAAGTTCTTTCCAGCGGCTTCGTCCGGACTGACCACCCTCTCCATCCACCGCGCACCCCGGGGAGGTCTCCGGCCTGCCACAATGTCTGGTCGAGGCATCAGGGGTGGGGACCCGTCAGGCACCGTCAGGGAGGACGTCCGATGAGGATCGGGACGAATACGGGGGAGATCGTCGAGATCCCCGAGGACACGATCGACCTCTCCGAGCGTCTGGATCCCGTCCGCACCCTGCTGCGTCGCATCGCGGGCGGGGATCATCGCGCCGCCCGCGGCCTCGTCGACCTCCTGGCGCCCAGGGTCCACGGCCTCGCAGTGCAGGTCACGGGGTCCTCCGCCCGTGCCGAGCGGATCTCGATCGCCGTGCTGCGCTCGTGCCTGCGCGATGCGGCGCAGCTCGCAACGGGAGGGCTCCCCGGGGAGGTGGCGGTGCTCGATCGGGCGCGCCGCGCCGCGGTCTCGACCTCCCCGCGCGGCACCGTGCGCTCCCTGATCTCCCCGGAGGACGCCGCAGACCGCACCCGCGACCGTCGGGAGATCGAGGTGCAGCGGGTCCTCCTGACCCTGCCCCCTGCCGATCGCGCCCTGGTGGAGTCCGCCGCACAGGGCCGCTTCCCCTACACGGCGAACGAGCGGGAGGATGCCGCGACGGTCCTGGCCGAGGCGCTCGAGCGCCTGGTGCCCTCGGGGCCGCTGGCCGAGCCCGAGTCGGGGTCACGCGCTGCCCGGGCCCTCGCCGCCCTGGACGCCCTCGCCCTCGCCACGTCGGAGGAGCAGGCGCAGCTGACGCGCCTGTCGTCCTCCGGGGAGACCGTGCTGATCCATCGGCGGGCGATCGAGGCGGCGGCCCGGCTGACGCTGCTGACCGCCGTGATGCCCAGCCGGGATCTGCGCGTCCCCGTCCTCGAGGGCTTTCCGGCGGCGCACCTCGGGAGCCCCGCGGGCCCGACCGGCCGCGACGGGACGACGGGGTCCGTCCCCGCGGCGCGTCCCGGCCCGGCCGCGGGCCCCGCCCCATCCGCGGGCACCGCGCCGTCCGCGGGCACCGTCTCGTCCGCGGGCCCCGCCTCGTCTGCCCCGTCCACCCCGTCCGCCGGCACCGCGCCCTCGGCGCCGTCGGCGTCCGCCGCCCACCCTGCGCCCGCCGTCCCGTCAGCCGCGATCGCCCCGGGGCCGGAGGCGCCCTATCGCGGCTCCTATGCGACACCGGTGCTGGGCACCGACAGCCAGCGCCGCCTGGTGGGGCCGCCCGCTGTGGCCGGGACCCGGCTGGGCTCCGCGTCGCTGGCCTCCCCCGCCACTCCGCTGCCGTCCCCGGGCGCTGTCCCCGACGGCGGGGAGTCCGGGGCCGCCGCCCCCGCCTTCGCCTACACGGGATCCGCGCAGGACGACCGGAGCCGGCGACGCCGACGCGCCGAGGCGCGGGCCGCCCGCCGCCACCCGCGCGGCGCGCCGTGGATCTCGCGCACCCTCGCGGTGCTGGGACTGATCGGCGCGCTCGTGCTCGGCCTGCTGCTGCTCGGGGCCCGCGACGATCTCGCCCGCACGGAGGAGTTCAGCGCCGCCTGGGCCGCGCAGAGCATGGACCCGAGCGCTCGGTTCGTGCCGGGCGTGAGCGACAACGGCACCTGGCAGGCGGTCCTCACCGACACCGAGCTCGCCCTGCGCGCCGAGGGCGTGCGCGGGTACGACGGCGAGGTGCTGCAGCTGTGGGGCGAGCAGGACGGGGCGCTGCAGGACCTCGGCGTGCTCGAGCTGCAGACCGACGGCAGGATCGAGCTGACCGCGGAACAGGGGGTCGAGCGGCTCCTGGTCACGCGCGAGATGTCGCCGCGGAACATGTCCGGCACCCCGTCCGAGCGGATCGTGGCGAGCCTCGACCCCGCGCACTGAGCCGGCGTCCCGGAGACCTGCCCCGGGGACGACGGAGGGGCACCGCCGCTCGGCGATGCCCCTCCTCCGTTCCGGGCCGCGGCCCGGTGCGGATCAGTCGCGAGTCAGGCGGCGATAGGTGACACGGTGCGGTCGCGCCGCATCCTCGCCCAGTCGCTCGACCTTGTTCTTCTGGTAGGACTCGAAGTTGCCCTCGTACCAGTACCAGTTCGAGGGGTTCTCCTCGGTGCCCTCGTAGGCCAGGATGTGCGTCGCGACGCGGTCGAGGAACCAGCGGTCGTGGGAGACGACCACGGCGCAGCCGGGGAACTCCAGCAGGGCGTTCTCGAGCGAGCCGAGGGTCTGCACGTCGAGGTCGTTGGTCGGCTCGTCGAGGAGCAGCACGTTACCGCCCTGCTTGAGGGTGAGCGCAAGATTGAGGCGGTTGCGCTCGCCGCCCGAGAGGACGCCGGCCTTCTTCTGCTGGTCCGGCCCCTTGAAGCCGAACTGGGAGACGTAGGCGCGCGAGGGGATCTCGACCTTGCCGACCTGGATGAAGTCCAGCCCGTCGGAGACGACCTCCCAGAGGTTCTTCTCCGGGTCGATGTTCTCGCGGTTCTGGTCGACGTAGCTGATCTGGACGGTGTCGCCGATCCGAAGCTCGCCGCCGTCCAGCGGCTCGAGGCCGACGATGGTCTTGAACAGCGTGGTCTTGCCGACGCCGTTGGGACCGATGACGCCCACGATGCCGTTCGGCGGGAGCGAGAAGGAGAGCCCGTCGATGAGGGTGCGGTCGCCGAAGCCCTTCTGCAGGTCCTTGGCGTTGATCACCACGTTGCCCAGGCGCGGGCCCGGCGGGATGGTGATCTCCTCGAAGTCGAGCTTGCGGGTCTTCTCCGCCTCCACGGCCATCTCCTCGTAGCGGGCCAGGCGCGCCTTGGACTTGGCCTGGCGACCCTTCGCCGAGGAGCGCACCCACTCCAGCTCCTCCTTGAGGCGCTTGGCGAGCTTGGCGTCCTTCTTGCCCTGGACCTGCAGGCGCTCCTCCTTCTTCTCCAGGTAGGTGGAGTAGTTCCCCTCGTAGGGGTAGAGGTGGCCGCGGTCGACCTCGGCGATCCACTGGGCGACGTGGTCGAGGAAGTAGCGGTCGTGGGTGACGGCGATGACGGCGCCCTCGTACTGCTGCAGGTGCTGCTCGAGCCAGAGCACGCTCTCGGCGTCGAGGTGGTTGGTGGGCTCGTCCAGCAGCAGCAGGTCGGGCTTCTCCAGCAGCAGCTTGCACAGCGCCACGCGGCGGCGCTCACCACCGGAGAGGTGGGTCACCGCCTCCTCGCCGGGCGGGCAGCGCAGGGCGTCCATCGCCTGCTCGAGCTGCGAGTCGAGATCCCAGCCGTTCGCGGCGTCGATCTCGGTCTGGAGCTTGCCCATCTCCTCCATGAGGGCGTCGAAGTCCGCATCGGGCTCCGCCATCTCCTCGCCGATCGCGTTGAAGCGCTGCACCTTCCGGTACAGGTCGCCCATGCCCTCTTGGACGTTCTCCAGGACGGTCTTGGACTCGTCGAGCGGGGGCTCCTGCAGCAGGATGCCGACGGTGTAGCCGGGGCTGAGCCGCGCCTCGCCGTTGGAGGGCTGGTCCAGGCCCGCCATGATCTTCAGGATTGTCGACTTGCCGGCGCCGTTGGGGCCGACCATGCCGATCTTCGCGCCCGGGTAGAAGCTCATGGAGACGTCATCGAGGATGACCTTGTCGCCCACGGCCTTGCGGGCCTTGTACATCGTGTAGATGAACTCTGCCAATGTGGTGTCCTTGTCGAAGCGTGGTCGGGGTGCGGGGGTCTCACCGGCGCGCCGCGGAGCGGTGCCGCACGGGAGTCGTCACGGTGCCCGACTCTACCGTCCCGCCGCAGGAGCGGGTCCCCCCGGGACCTACTGCGCTCCCGCGGGCTCGAGCCCCGCGGCGAGGGCAACGCCGCGAGCGTGTTGAGGACCCACCAGGACGCGAAGAACCACACCGCGGCCGAGGCCCCGCCCGCGAGCAGGAGCGCACCGGCCCGACGTCGTCCGTGCGAGCCGCCGAGGAGCGCGAGGGCTGCTCCGGCCCCGACGGCCCCGAGCACGGGGACGGCCAGCACGATCCCGCCGAGATCGAGCAGCGACCCGAGCGTGAAGAAGCCCACCACGGCCAGCAGGACCAGCAGCGCTCCCGCGAGCACCGCTCCCCCGACCCCGGCGATCAGACGATGGCTCCGTTCGACCGCATCGGGGACCAGATTCGCCGTCAGCAGGATCATCAGCGAGAGCATCCCGATCAGCACCCCGAGGACGAACAACATCCGGGGCAGGGTCGAGACGCCGTATCCGAAGGCCGGACCGTACGTCGCGCGGGCGAGGACGGCGCCCACCAGCGCCGCAGCGGTCGCGAGCAGTTGCAGCCACCCGGCGAGGCCCAACGAGGCGGGGCCCAGCGAGGCGCGGCCGACGGGCGGTGCGGGGTGCGGCAGGGTGCGCGGCGGCACGGCGCCGTGCTGCACCCGGCGGGACGGAGGGGGGACCGGCGGGCCGCTCATCTCAGTCCACCAGCACGCCGCGCTCGGCGAGGATGCGCCGCGCGATCACCGTGCCGTGCTCACCGCCCTCGCCGGTTTCCTCGCCGTTGCGGGGCCAGCGGTGGGCGTGGAGGCCGAGCGCACGGGCCGCCTCGACGTTGTCGGCGCGGTCGTCGAAGAACACGACGGCCGAGGGGATCGACACCCCGCCGGTCTCGTGCGCGAGGGCGTCGAGCAGGATCCGGTAGATCTCGGCATCGGGCTTCATCACCTTCTCCTCCGCGGAGATCACCGCGAAGGAGAACGCCTCGAACCAGTCGGTGCGGCGCACTGCCTCGCCGAAGGAGGCGGAGGCGTTCGACAGCAGCACCAGGCGCACCCGCGCCCGGGCGAGGTCGTGGATCAGCTCGCGGGAGGCAGGGTCCAGGCGCAGGAAGTAGCGGTTGTCGGCGTCCTGCAGCTCCTCGATCTCCGCGGCCGTCAGCGAGTCGACGCCGACGGCGGCGGCGACCGCGCCCCAGTACTCCGCCGGGCTGGTCCGGCCCTCGTCGTAGGCCGGGCGGTGCGCCCACAGCGCCTCGGCGAGGACAGCGGGATCGCCGCCGAGCAGCTCGTGGAGGTCCGGGACCGGGTCGTGCCCGGCGGAGAGCACTCCCCCGAAGTCGAAGACGACGGTGGGGCTCGGCGGCGTGCGGCGGCGGTTCCTGCTCACTTCTCGATCACGTCCTCACAGGTGACCAGGCCCTCGGTGGAGCCGGTCTCGGCGATGGTCTCGGTGGCCTCGACGGCCTGGTCGAAGGTCTCCACGGCGACGACCTCGAGGCCGTCCGGCTCGTAGCCGACGACCTCCTGGCAGTTCGCGGCCGGCGCGAGGAAGAAGTCGGCACCCGTGTCGGAGGCGCCGACCAACTTCTGGCGGATCCCACCGATCGCGCCCACGGCGCCGTCGGCCGCGATGGTGCCGGTGCCGGCGATCGACTCCCCGCCCGTGAGCGCCCCCGGGGTCAGCTCGTCGTAGACGGCGAGGGAGAAGATCATCCCGGCGCTGGGGCCGCCGATATCGCCGACGGCGAGGTCCACCTCGAAGGGGAACTCGTATCCGTCGGAGAGGACGATCCCGAGCCGAGCGGTGCCGTCGACCTCTTCAGCGGGGACCTCGAGCTCGAGCTCCTCACCGTCGCGGCGCACGGTCATCGCGACCGGGCCGTCGGGGTCGGCGGCGCGGATCAGGGTGCGGAAGCCCTCGAGGTCCGCGGCGGTCTCCCCGCCGACGGAGACGATCACGTCGCCGGGCTCGAGGGTCCCGTCGGCGGGGCCCTCCTCCTCGACACCGGCGACGAGCACGGCGGGCTCGTACTCGATGTCGAGCGCGTCGAGCGCGACGGCGACCGCACCCTGCTGCGAGGTGCTCATCGAGGCGGTGTTCGTCAGCGCGGTCTGCTCGCGGGTCTGTCCCTCGGGGAAGACGGACTCCCGCGGCAGCACGGCCTGGCTGCGGTCGAACCAGGCTCGGATCACCTCGACGGGGGTGACGGTGTAGCCGGGACCGCCGTCGACCGAGACGGTGGTCATCATCAGCTCGCCCTCGGTGGGGTGGGTCTCGGCCCCGGAGATCACGAGGATCTGCTCCTCCTCGTACTCGCCGAGCACGTCGACGGCGGGGCCGGGCCGCTCGACGACATAGGGCACGGGGATCACCGAGGCGCCGACGATCATCGCGCACAGCAGCAGGAGGGAACCGATCGCCCAGCCCGGCCGGGCCAGCTGCGCCTCCTCGAGCCAGCGGTCGCCGAGGGCGCGGGCCCGGCGGAGTCGGGTGGGTCGGGAGGGGTCGGAGCTCACCCGGACATTGTGCCCCAGGGCCCGCGCGGGATCGGGGCGGGAGCCGATTGCGCTGTGGGCGGAGCGGCCGGACGCGCCCTGCCCGGCCCCAGCCCCGCTAGGTACGCTGAGCGCCCACGCACTGCAGGAGGTGGCCATGACCGACGGCCCGATCCCGGGCGGCCCCGGGAACATGGACGAGGAGGCGCTGAAGCGCTTCCTGAAGGAGACCTTCGGGGACGCGCTGCCCGACGGCGCGCTCGACGGGGTGGACCTCTCGGCCCTCGCCCAGCAGGCGAACCTGCCGCAGGACCCGGCGCAGCTGCGCGCCGCCGCCGCGCAGATGCAGCATCTCTTCGCCTCGCAGGGCGACGGCCCCGTGAACTGGCAGATGGCCGAGGACCTCGCCCGGCGCACCGCCGCGGGCCAGACCGGCGTGCCGGGGCTGCCGGAGCCCGTCGGCTCCCCCGGTGACCCGACGCCCTCCGCCGCGACCGTCGCCGAGCTGCGCCAGGCGGCGCAGGTCGCTCGGCTGTGGCTGGACCCGGTGCTCGCGATCGACGTGCCCTCCGCGGAGCTGGGGGTGTTCAGCCGCGGCACCTGGCTGGTGCGCACCCTGCCGCACTGGAAGGGCATCGTCGAGCCGGTCGCGAAATACATGGCGGGCGCGATCGGCGAGGCGATCGCCGCGCAGATGGGCGAGATGGGCCGGATGGACGGGGTGGCTGCCGCGGGCCTGCCCGGCGGCGATCCCGCCGCGATGATGGAGCAGATCGGCGGCACCCTGTTCGGGGTGCAGTTCGGTCACGCGATCGGATCCCTCGCCCGGGAGGCGTCCGGCACCACCGATCTCTCGCTGCCGCTCGGCCGGGAGGGCGAGCCCGCCCTGGTCGCCGCGAACGTCGAGGACCTCATCTCCGCGCACTCGCTGGACCCCGGCGCCGCGCGCATCTTCCTCGCCGCCCGCGAGATCGCGCACACCGCCCTGTTCTCCGCCGCGCCCTGGCTGGGGAAGGCGCTGTTCTCGGCGATCGAGGACTACGCCCGCGGCATCACGCTGGACCTCGACGCCCTCGACGAGATGGTCAGCGGCCTGGACCTCTCCAATCCGCAGTCGCTGCAGGCGAGGCGGCCGGAGGAGATGTTCGTCTTCACCCGGCGCGCCTCCCAGGAGCGCGCCCTCGACGAGCTCGCCACGACCCTCGCCCTCGTCGAGGGGTGGGTCGACCACGTCACCACCCGGGCGCTGGAGGGCAAGATCCCGCACCTGGACGCGCTGCGGGAGGTGCTGCGACGACGGCGCGTGGCCGGCAGCCCCGCCGAGCAGATGCTCTCCAGCACCGTCGGCATCGAGCTGCGCCCGCGGCAGGCCCGCGAGGCCCTCGCCTGGTGGGACAGCGTGCTCGCGACCGAAGGAGAGCAGGCACGCGAGGCCAAGTGGGACCACCCGGACCTGCTGCCCAGCGCCGAGATGCTCTCCGGTCGACCGCAGGCTCCGCAGGAGGCGCCCGAGGGCGAGGAGTCCGGGGAGCTGGCCGGCGTGGAGATCCCCTCGGACTTCGATGCGGAGCTCGCGCGGCTCCTCCGCGGTGAGGATCTCGGCAGCGCGCCCCGCGAGGACGAGCAGGGCCGGGTGCTGCCGGGCGACCGGGACGGCTCCGACGGGCCCGGGGGCTCCTCCGACGAGGGTCCGGACGGCTCCGCCGACGAGGGGTCCGCCGACGATGACCGCTGAGGCCCTCGCGGAGATCGCCCGGGCCGCCACCGCGCCGTCGGGGCCGGAGCTGGCGGCGGAGTACGGCGACCTGCTGCGGGAGAACCCGCGAGCGCTGCACCGCGACGGCGGCCCGCGGCATCTCACGGCGAGCGCGATCGTCGTCGACGCCCCCGGCGAGCACGTCGCGCTGGTGTGGCATCGCAAGGGCCGCTTCTGGGTGCAGCCCGGCGGACACCTCGAGGCGGGCGAGAACTCCTTCGAGGCCGCGGCGCGCCGCGAGGTCGCCGAGGAGACCGGGCTGGAAGACCTCGAGGCGGTCGGTGACGGCCCCGCCGTGCTGAACCGTCACGGACTCGACGCGGCCTTCGGCGCCTGCCACGAGCACTGGGACGTGCAGTACCTGCTGCGCACGAGACGCTCCGCGGCCGAGGAACCACTGCGGCCGAGCGAGGAGTCCCCCGAGGTGATCTGGGTGCCGTGGCCCCTGCACGATCCGGAGGCCGCCGAGACGGCGACCCTGCCCGAGGGCACGGTGCCCGACCTCGCAGCGAACCTGCGGCGCCTCGGACGGCACCTGGCGGCGCAGGGCGCCTGAGCCGCTCCCGGCTCCTCAACCGCTCGTGGTCTCTGGCGAGCGTCTGCCGTGCGGGCCGGTCCGGCCGGTGATGCGCGTCCTCAGTCGATCGCGGAGTCGTCTCCGACACCACTCCCCCGCGCCTCGGCCGCGGCAGGGCCTGCGGGCTGCCCGTCGCCCGGATCGGGCCAGTCCCGCGCCCAGGCGACGCCGGCGAGGAAGGCCTCCGCCCGCTCCACCTCCGGATAGCGGGCCATCAGGGCACGGAACTGCGCGCCGTGCCCGTCGTCGGCCAGCAGGTGGGCGAGCTCGTGCACGAGCACGGCGTGCACCACGTAGTCCGGCATCCCCTGCAACCGGGTGGAGAGCCGGATCGTGCCCTCGGCCGCGGTGCACGAGCCCCAGCGGTGCTTCTGCCGGGTGGACCAGGTGACGGAGACGGGACGGGCGCGGCCCCCGAGGTAGCGCTCGCTGAGCTCGGTGGCGAGCTGCAGGAGGTGTGCATCACCCCGCGGGGCGGAGGTGGTGCGGCTCTCCTTCGCGGCGAGCTGGTCGAGCATGCGCCGCACCCACTGCTCCTCCTGCCGCCGGGAGAAGGCCGCCGGCATCGCGATGATCAGATCGCCGTCCCGCCGGGTGATCGCGACGGAACGGGTGCGGCGGCGCGAGCGACGCACCAGGACCCGCTCTCCGCGGGGTCCGCGCTGCTGCTCGAGGAGGACGGTCTCGGTCATGCACCCAGCCTGGCACGCGCAACGGCACAAACTTTCTCCGTCCACAGGTGTGCACGGCGAGATGGGCCACAGCATGCCTGTGACCTGCACCGTCGATCTTCCCTCCACAGCGAGTCCCGGCCCGTCCGCACCCTGTCCACAGTGCAGCGGCTGTTGTCCACAGTCGGTCCCCGGCCCGCCTTTGACCGCCGCCCCGAGTCCGGCTAGGTTTCCCTGCACGTGGGACCCCGGGATAACTAGCAGGACGCACACGGGGAAGGTGCGCGTGGTGCTGAGCGCCCCCGGGGTCCTACGGCCCGATCGGCGTCCAGCCCGGTCCGGGCGGACGATGCCGGCTCGCCGTGCGCACTTCCTCGGCTCCTCGCGGAGCCCCCTCGACCCGAAGCGCGCGGCGAGCCGTCGCCCTGTCCGCGGCGCGCCTGATTCGTGCGCGCCGGGAGTCCCCGTCTATGGTGGGTCGATCCCGCGTGCATCGCCTGAGCGATCGTGCCGGGGAACGGAATCACCATCGAGTCCCACGAGGAGCGAATATGGCCGACGAGACCTACGCCGGAGAGTTCTACTGCGTCAAGTGCCGCGAGAAGCGCGAGGCCGAGGGGAACGTCGTCGTCTCCAACGGTCGCCGCATGGCCAAGGCCGTGTGCCCCGAGTGCGGCACCAAGCTCAACCGGATCCTCGGCAAGGCCTGAGGACCGCTCCCGGGCCGCTCCTCGGACGCCCTGGGGCCCAAGAAGGGGGCGGAGCACCGTGAGGTGCTCCGCCCCCTTCGTCGTGCGGCACCCGAGCGCGAAGGGCTCAGGCGGCGCTGACCGCCGAACGGTCCTTGCGGGGACGCCCCCGGCCGCGCTTCACCGCGATGATGCGGCCCGACTCGAAGATGGAGCCGCCCCACACGCCCCACGGTTCCTCGCGCTCGAGGGCACCGCGCCGGCAGTCCTCGATGAGCGGGCAGTCGGCGCACAGCATCTTGGCCTGCTCGAGGTCAGCGGGTCGTTCGGAGAAGAAGAGGTCCGCGGCCTCCGCGTCGTGGCAGGGCAGCAGATGCGCCGAGGCGGCGTCGGGGGACAGGAACGTGCTGAGGGAGGTGGTGATAGTCATCGTCTCGCTGCTTCGAAGATCGTCGGGGACGAGCCCTGTCAGGGGCGGGGTGCGGCGGCGGCGCCGCACCGGCAGCGAGGAGGACCTCGTCAGCTCAGGTGGGCACCTGCGGGGATACGACCCCGATACCGCTGCGGGAGAGCGGGCACTCCGAAGGAGTGCGGCCCTGCTTCCGCGATATTCCTGATGATCATGAGGCCACCCCCTTTCTGTGCGCGCTCACCGGTGTCCCGGTTCGCGATGCGGACGATTGACGAGTTGAGTCTACACACCCGTCACAGATCGCACATCTATTTTTTGACCTGCGGCGATGCCTTCCGGGACGCGGTTCCTGCGACCTTCCGGCGATGGGCGCCGAGGAGCTCGAGCAGCTCCTCCCCCACGCGCTGCGCCGCGGCGGGGCCGAGCCCGGGGACGGCCAGCAGCTCCTCGGCCGTCGCGGGCATCCGCTCCGCGACGGCCTCGAGCGCGGCATCGGTCAGCACGGCGTAGGGAGGACTGCCCAGGGCCGCCGCGCGGTCCCTGCGCCAGCGGCGCAGGTCCTGCAGCAGGTCCCCGCTCGCGGGCGAGGGGCAGCCGGGGTGGCGGCCCAGACGCTGCTCGGCGGGGGCCACGAGGGCCTGCCCGCAGACCCGGCACTCGGTGTGCACGGTCGCGCTGCGACGCCCCGTGCGCCGCGCGGTCGGGCCGCCTCCCCCGGGCCGACGGTTCTCGGGATGGTCGAGGATCCCGTCGAGGAAGCGGGAGGGCTTGCGGCTGCCGCGCGCGCCGGCGCTGCGGGCCGCGGCCCAGCTGACCGTGAGCAGGTCGCGAGCGCGCGTGAGGGCGACGTAGAACAGGCGCCGCTCCTCTTCGATCTCGGCCGCCGAGGAGGCCATGGAGATCGGCAGCAGCCCGTCGCTCGCCCCGACCAGGAACACGACGGGCCACTCGAGGCCCTTCGCGGCATGGATGGAGGCGAGGGTGACGCCGTCCACGAGCGGGGCGGACTGCGCCTCGGCCCGCTCCTCGAGCTCGCGCACGAGGTCCGGGAGCGCGG
This sequence comes from Brachybacterium sp. J144, assembly GCF_036321705.1. Classification (NCBI taxonomy): domain Bacteria; kingdom Bacillati; phylum Actinomycetota; class Actinomycetes; order Micrococcales; family Dermabacteraceae; genus Brachybacterium; species Brachybacterium sp. J144. The sequence continues at coordinate 148,193 of NZ_JAZDCG010000001.1, read as the reverse complement.
CACCGGGACGGGCGAGCACGGTGTCGGCGAGGCCGACGAGAGCCTGCAGCGAGTCCCATCGATCGCGCACGGCCCCGGTTGACTCGGGCGCCTTCTCGGACCATCCCTGTTGGCCGAGGACGTCGCGCACGACCCGGGCGGGCTCCTCGTGCTCGAGCCGGGCCGCGGCGCGCAGCGCGACCATCGCCCGGCGGACCTCCTGACGCTCGAAGAACCGGTCCCCGCCGCGCACCAGATAGCCGATGCCGCGGCCCGTGAGCGCCTGCTCGAAGGCCTCGGACTGGCTGTTGGTGCGGAACAGGATCGCGATGTCGGCGGCGGGTCGGCCCTCGGCGACGAGGTCGGCGATTCGCTGGGCGACGCCCTCGGACTCGGCGACGTCGTCGGGATAGGACTCGATCGTCGGCGGTTCCCCCGCCTCCCGCTGCGCGACGAGCGTGAGGCGATGGTCGCGGGTGCGCCCCCGGGCGGCGTCCAGCGCCGTGTTCGCCAGGCGCACGATCTGCGGGGTCGAGCGGTAATTGCGTTCGAGCCGGATGGTGCGGGCGCGCTTGAACTCCTGGGAGAAGTCCAGCAGGTAGGAGGCGCGGGCGCCCGCGAAGGTGTAGATGGTCTGGGCCGCGTCCCCCACCACGCAGAGATCGTCGGAGCTGCCCAGCCACAGGCGCAGCAGCGCGTGCTGCAGCGCCGAGACGTCCTGGTACTCGTCCACCACGAAGTGCTTGTACTGGGAGCGCACCTCCCGGGCGACGTCGGCCCGCTCGGTGAGGAAGCCGACCATGTGCAGCAGCACGTCCTCGAAGTCGATGACGCCCTTCTCCTTCTTCACCTCCTCGTACTGGGTGAGGATGCGGGAGATGGTGCGGGCGTCGAAGCCGGCGGCCCCGGGCCGGCGTGCGGCCTCGGCCGCGGCGGGGTACGCCTCGGGGGTGAGCATCGAGACGCGGGACCACTCCACCTCGGCGACGATGTCGCGCAGCGCGGCACGGTCCACCGAGAGGTGCAGGCGCTGGCAAGCCTCCCCCACTCCCGGGTACTTGCTCGCCATGATGTCCGGCATCGGCCCGCCCACCACCCGCGGCCAGAAATGCCGCAGCTGACGCAGCGCCGCCGAGTGGAAGGTGCGGGCCTGCACCGCCGGGACCCCCAGATCGCGCAGGCGCGAGCGCATCTCCGCCGCAGCCTTCGCCGTGAAGGTGACGGCGAGGACGTGGCGCGGGTTGAGCTGACCGGTCGCGACGCCGTAGGCGATGCGGTGGGTGATCGCGCGGGTCTTGCCCGTCCCCGCGCCGGCGAGGACGCAGACGGGCGTGCCGAAGCTGCGGGCGGCCTCGCGCTGCTCGGGGTCGAGCGCGGCGAGCAGCGCCTCGGGATCGGGGACGGGGAGCGGGGCGTCGGTCATCGCGGACCATCCTGCCAGCGGAGCCCGACGGACGAGCGGGCGGTGTGGACGCGGCGTCGCTCACGGCGCACGGATCACGCCGCGGGGATCAGCCCGCGAGGATCAGCCCGCCGGGCGCTCGCGGGACCAGTCGTCGATGAGGGCTCGGCCGAGGGAGGCGTTGGCGGGGATCTCGAGGTCCCCCGACTCGAGGGCCGCGTGGAACTCCTCCCGGGTGAACCAGCGGGCCTCGGCGATCTCCTCGTCCTGGAGGGTCAGCTCGGCGGAGCCCGAGATCCATGCGCGGTAGCCGAGCATGAGCGAGCGCGGGAAGGGCCAGGGCTGGCTGCCGACGTACTCGACCTCCGCGACGGTGAGGCCCACCTCCTCGGCCACCTCGCGGGCGACCGCGTTCTCGAGGCTCTCCCCCGGCTCGACGAATCCGGCGAGCACCGAGTGGAACCGACCGCGGAAGCTCGCGTTGCGGGCCAGCAGCAGCCGGTCGCGGTCATCGCGCACGGCCATGATCACGGCCGGGTCGGTGCGAGGGAAGTGCTCGGAGCGGTCCTCGCGGCAGCGCAGCACCCAGCCGGCCATCTCCGCCTCGAGCAACTCGCCGCACAGCGGGCAGTGCTTCATCGAGCGGTGCCAGGCGCCCATCGCGACGGCGGTCAGGGCGAGATCGGCGTCCTCCGGGGTGAGATCCCCCGCGATGCGGCGCAGGTCCCGCAGGTCCCGGCCGGGATCATCGATCTCGGGACTGGGCTCGGGCAGCTCCACGCCCAGGACCCGCACCCCGTCGCGGAACGAGAGCAGCACGAGGCTGTCGTGGCCGCCGCGCGGATCGGCCTCCTCGAGCAGCACGCGCAGGCCGGCGTCGGTCTCCTCCACGGCGACCGCCCCGGCGCGGGTCACGAGGTAGCGGGCGTCGGGACCGGGATCCAGCACGCCCTCCTCGCCGCGACGCAGGGCGTCACGATCGCTGCCGACGAGGGTCAGGGGGGTGTCCAGATGGGGTCCGCGCAACATCGCCATGGTCCTCAGCCTACGCGGGAGCGGAGGGGCGGCCGGGTACGGTGTGAGGGTGCATCGCAACTCCTACTCCCTGGCAGCCCTCGCCGCGGCGGCGGTCCCCGGTCTGGTCCCCGCGCAGACCACGCCGATCGCGACCCCGGTCGAGGACCTCGACGTCGCAGGAGTGGTGGGCGAGGACGGCCGCCGGGTCATGATCCTCTCCCCCGCCTCGGTGGCCGCCGGGGTGCACCTGGAGCGCGACCTGCGCGTCGCCGATGCGCTCACGGGCACGCCGTTGCGCGGCGTGATCCCTCCGGTGCTCGGAGTCGTCAAGCTCGCCGAGGGAGGCCGGGCCGCAGTGACCGAGGCACCCGTCGGCCGCCCGCTGATGCTGCAGGACCTGCAGGACTCGCCCGCGCTCGCGCGCTCGCTGGGCCAGGTGCTCGCACGGATCCATACGGTGCCCCGCTACGCCGCCGAGGCCGCGGGGGTGGAGACCTTCACCCCCGCCGCACTGCTGGCGGAGCACCGGGACCGGGTCACCCGAGCGCAGGAGGGCGGGCATCTCCCCGCAGCGGTCGCCCAGCGCTGGGAGTCGCTGCTGGCCGACGAGGAGCTGTGGGACTTCACCCCGCAGTTCGTGCACGCGGACCTCTCCGAGGAGAGCCTCTTCGTCGCCGCCGACCAGATCAGCGCGATCCGCGACTGGTCCTCCTCCAAAGTCGCCGATCCCGCCGCCGATCTCGCCTGGCTGGTCTCGGCCCTCGACGCCGAGCGCTTCGACGAGCTGTACACGAGCTACCGGGAGGAACTGCCGACCTCGACGCATCCGCGGCTCATGGAGCGGGCGCAGGCCCTCGGCGAGTTCGCGGTGGTCGCCTGGCTGATCCACGGCCAGGACGCCGGCGACGCCGAGATCATCGCCGACGCCCGGGCGATGATCGCGGACCTCGACGCCGACCTCGCCCAGCTCGCCCGCGAAGAGGCCGAACGCGCCTACGAGGCGATGAGCGCGCAGCGGCCCGCGGAGGCCTGAGCCCCGCGCCCTCGCGACCGCCGAGCAACCCGGTCAGCAAGGTCACCCCGGCCGCCCAGGTCACCCCGGCCACCCCGGTCAGCCCGATCAGCTCGGTCAGCCCGATCAGCTCGGTCAGCTCGGTCAGCTCCCCAGGAGCATCTCCGCGATCCGCTCCCGGGAGGGATGGCGGCGCACCTCGTGCGTCGTGCCCTCGGCGACGAAGTGGAAGGCCGTGCGGATCCGCGACAGCGGCAGGCCGGTCTTCTCGTGCCAGGCCAGGCGATACAGCGAGAGCTGGAGGGAGCGTTCGCGCAGCTGCGCGAGTCGCGGCATGCGCCCCGTCTTCCAGTCCACGATGATCACCCCCGCGGCATCGTCGGGATCGTCGGCGTGCCCGGCGTCCGGGTCGGGGAAGACGGCGTCGATCACGCCGCGCACCGCCACCGCGCCCACCCGGGTGTGGACCGGGGTCTCGACCGCGATCGGGGTGCGGCCGGACCACTCGGAGCGGGCGAAGGCCTCGCGCAGGGCCAGGTCGTCGAGGTGCGGCGCCTCGTCCTCGCCCAGATCCGGGAGGTCCTCGAGATCGAGCAGGGTCGCCCCGCCGAAGCGGTGCTCGAGCCACGCGTGGAAGGCGGTGCCCCGGGCCGCCGCGGCGGAGGGCCGCCGCGGCAGGGGCCGCACCAGGTTGAGGGCGGCGCCTTGCGGGTCGCGCGCCTGCTGCACGACCTGCGAGGCGGACAGCCGCGCCGGGGAGTGGACGGCGGGCGGCCCTTCCTGGCGCTCCAGGTCATCGAGCACCCGGCGCAGGGTCTCGGCGAGCTCGGGGTCCGCGGGCGGGAGGTCCTCGGCGGCGGCGAGCATCTCCTCGGCGAGATCCCGGCGGCGCTCGGGCTCTCCCGGTGCTGGCGGCCAGGTGGCGAACCGGCGCACGGACTCGAGCGGGTTCTGCTCGGGCACGTCCTCCCGGCGGCGGAAGGGTTCGGGCACCAGCGGCTCCGCCTCGGCGAGATAGCGGGAGCGGGGCCGCGCGGTGGTCAGGCCCTGGCGCCAGGCGGCGGAGGTCAGCAGCAGGCGCCGACGGGCGCGGGTCACCGCGACGTACATCAGCCGACGGTCCTCGCGCAGCGATTCCTCCCCCTGAGCGAACCGGTACTCCTGGATCAGCGCCTCGGCGTCGACCTGGGTGTCCGCCTCCGCCCAGGCGAGCTCGGGCAGGGTGTCGGCGTCACCGCGCAGGGCGGTGGGGACGGAGGCCCCGGCGAGCTTCCCGAGCCACCCGTCGCCGGGCACCCGCACCCGCCCGGCCTCGTCGGTCTTCGCCCGGCGCAGGTCGTAGGAGGGCACCGATCCCTCGGTGAGGCCAGCGACGGCGACCAGGTCCCATTCGAGGCCCTTCGCGGAGTGCATGGTCACGATGGTGACCGCCTCCGGATCGCTCTCGGCCTCCGCCTCCCCCGCCGCGCCGACGGACAGCGCGGCCTCCTCGTCCTCGCTGATCTCGAGCAGGTCCAGGTATGCGGCGAGCCCGCCGCGCCGGGCGGTGCGGTCGAAGGCCGCGGCGTGCTCGCGCAGCGCCTCGAGATCGCCGAGGGCCCGCGTGGACGGATCCGCCTCGCGCAGCACCAGGTCCACCTCGAGCAGGCGCACGGCGGCCGTGACCAGATCGGGGAGCGGGAGCGGCAGCAGCCGCCGCATCTCGCGCAGCACCTGCTGGACGTGCTCGAGGCGCTCGCGACCGCGCTCGCTGAGGGAGCGCCCGGAGGGATCGGTCCAGCCCCGCGGCGGGAGGTCGTCCACGGCGTCGAGCAGCGACACCTCCTCGACCTCGTCGGGGGCGGCGGGCGCGCCGTCGGTCATCGTCGGCCGGGCGGCCCGCAGACGCGACCCGAGCCGGTCCCGCCAGCGACCGAGGACCGCGAGATCCCGCGCCCCGAGACGCACCCGCGGTCCGGTGAGCAGGCGCATGAGCGCATCGCCGCGTCCCGGATCGTGGGAGGCCTCGAGAAGGGCGCGGACATCCGCCACCTCCGGCCGGTGCAGGAGCCCCCCGAGCCCCACCACGTGCACGGGCAGTCCCTCGGCCTCGAGGCCCTCGACGAGGGCGGGGATCTGACGCCGCGCGCGCACCAGGACCGCCGCGGACGGCACCTCCTCCTCGGGGTCCTCGGCGCGGCGGGCCCGGATCCAGCGGCCGATGGCGCGGGCCTCACCGGCCTCGTCGGCGGCCTCGTGGATCTCGGCGGCGCCCTCCCCCGCGCCGGGGCGGGGGTGCAGCTCGGGGATCTCCACCCCGGCCCCGGCCGCGCGCAGCGGTCCCGCGAGGCGGTTCGCGACGGCGAGGACCGCCTCGTCGTTCCGCCAGGAGGTGGACAGGGTGCGCTGCAGGACCGGCCGCTCCGGGGTCGCGAAGGCCTCCGCGAAGCCCGCGAGGGAGGCCGCCGAGGCACCGCGCCAGCCGTAGATCGCCTGCTGCGGATCGCCGACGGCGCACGCGGGGTGCCCGGGGCCGAAGAGGTCGGTGAGCATCCGCAGCTGGGCGACGGAGGTGTCCTGGAACTCGTCGAGCAGCACGACCCGGTGCAGGCGGCGGGCGAGGGCTCCGGCGGCGGGCACCTCGCGCGCGATGCGGGCGGCGAGGGAGACCTGATCGGCGAAGTCGAGAGCGGAGCTCTCGGCGCGGATCTCGGCGAAGCGCTCGACCAGCGGGATCAGGGCGAGGCGGTTCTCGAGGGCGGTGAGCACCCCGGCGACAGCCTTCGGGGTGGTGCGGCGCCGTCCCTCGACCTGCAGCGGGATCTGGGAGAGGTGCGTGTGGATCTCCCGCAGGTGCGCCTCGAGCCGCGCGGGATCCACCAGGTGGTCGGCGAGCGAGGACGTCAGCGAGAGCAGGGCGGCGGTGAGGGTCGCAGGGGACGCCTCGAGGTCGAGGCTGTCGTCCCAGGACTCCACGAGGGTGTGGGCGAGCTGCCAGGACGCCGAGGTGGACATCATCGTCAGCTCCGGATCGATGCCGACGGCGAGGGCGTGCTCGCGGACCAGTTCGAGGGCGAACCCGTTGTAGGTGCGGACCGCGGGGCGCTGGCCGACGAGCTCGTCCCCGCCCCGTTCGAGACCGGCCGGGAGGGGCAGGCCCTCGGCGCGCAGCGCGTCGGCGAGGGTCGCCAGACGCTGGGCGATGCGGGCGGAGAGCTCGTGCGCCGCCTTGCGGGTGAAGGTCAGACCCAGCACCTGCCGCGGCTCGACCACGGCGTTCGCGATCAGCCAGACCACCCGGGAGGCCATCGTCTCGGTCTTCCCGGAGCCGGCTCCGGCGACGACCAGCAGCGGCTGCAGCGGCGCCTCGATGACGGCGGTCTGCTCGGCGGTCGGCGGCGGCTGCTCGAGCAGGACGGCGAGCCGGGCCGCGCTGAGCGCCGGGGCGGGGCGCTCGTCGTGCTCGCGGTGATCGGAGTTCTCGTCGTGCTGGTCGCGTTCGGGGCGGGTCACAGCTGCTCCCCCTCGGGTTGCAGGGCGCAGCTCGAGCGGACCGCACAGCGGCTGCAGTGGGAGGTGATCCGCGCGGCGACCTCGGCTCCGGAGACGTCCGCGGCGACGCGGCGCACGAGGTCGTCGAACCAGGCGGGATCCTCCGCGCGGGAGAGTGCGGTCTGGGTGCGGACGGCGGCGCTGCGCCCCCCGGTGCCGACGTAGACCAGCTGCGCGCCGTTGAGCCGCTCGGGGGCATCCTCCCCCAGCTGCTCGGCGAGCGCCCCGTCCCGCACCGCGGTCTGGTACGCGGCGAGCTGGAGGTCCTCCTCCGCGGCGGCCCGGGACTTCGCGGCGCGACCGGTCTTGAGGTCGACGACCCGCAGCCCGGTCTCGTCCCCCTCGAGGCGGTCGATCGAGCCGCGCAGCCGCACCGGGCCCAGGACCACCTCGAAGGGTGCCTCGACGGCGAGCGGCGGGGCCGCGGCGGCGAGGTGCTCGGCGAGCAGGCGAGCGGCGTCCTCCGCCCGGCGCACACGGCGCCTCCCCGACCAGGTGTCGGTGCCGGGGATGGTGCGGAGCTGGGCATGGAGGGCGTCGAGCAGGTTCTGGACGCCGTTCTCGGGTCCGCGCGGATGGGTCTGCGCGAGGTGGTGCAGGGCGGTGCCGATGCGCTGCGCCGGCCCTCCCGAGCGGGTGCCGCCGGAGCGCTCGAGCAGCCAGGCCTGCGGGCAGTCGGCGGCGCGCTCGAGGGCCGAGGGGGACAAGGGGATCTCCGTGCCCGGGTCGGCGAGCGGCGCGTCGCTGCTCGGGCGCTGGTGGTACCAGCGCTCCGGGGCGGTGCCGGGAGCTCCCACCGCGGCGAGCGCGTGCAGGGCCCGGGCCGCGTCGGCCGCACGCGCCGGGTCCGGGTCGAGGAGCCGTCGTCGCAGGGCGGGGACCAGCTCGCGCACGTCGGGGGCGGGGCCCGGGTCCCGTCGGAGCGCGTCGAGATCGAGCCAGTCGGGCTCGTCCGGGGAGTCCGCGGCTGCGGCGGTGGCCCCCTGCTCGAGCGCCTCGAAGAGCGCGGAGGGGTCCGAGTCCGGGTCCTCGACGGCGGTGACGAGCACCCGTGAGCGGGCACGGGCGAGGGCGGAGACCGCGAGCCGCAGCTCATCGGCGAGGACCTGGGCGCGCTGGATCGCGCGGACGGACTCGGGGTCGGCGGGCAGCCCGCCGGGATCCCGGGAGTCGGTCAGCAGCGCCAGCTCCGCCGCACCGAAGAGGGTCGAGCGGAGGCGCAGGTCCGGCCAGGCACCCTCCTGCAGGCGGGCGAGGACCACGGTGTCCCGGTGCTCGCCGGCGATCTGCGCGGGGGTGAGCACGGCGACCCGGCCCCGGGGCGCGGCGGCCGGGGCGAGGGTGTCCTCGACGACGGCCTGGGCGCGGACCTGCTCGACGAGGTCGAGGGGCCCCGCGCCGGGACGCCGGTCGGTGAGCCGCTCGGCGGCCGCGAACAGCTCTAACAGGGCGTCGAGCCGGGACCCGGCGAGCCGGGCGCGGGCGCCGTCCACGTCCCCCGGGGCGCCGAGGGCCGCCCGCCGCCAGCCCCCGGCGAGCCCCGCCGCGTCCCAGGCGTGCCACAGCACCTGCTGGGCGTCCTCCTCGCGGTGGGCGCGGACGGCGGCGATCATGTCCCGCAGCCGGTGCACGGGGGCCGCCGTGCGGTCCCGGTCCTCGGCGCCCGGCAGTCCGGGGGCCTCCATCTCGAGCAGCGCCCGGGAGAGCAGCTGGTCGCTCGGGGTCTCGTCCTCGGGGCGGGCGCTGCGGTGGGCGGCGAGCAGGAGGCGGCGGATGCGGCGCAGTCGCAGCGAGTCGGCGTCCCCGTAGGGTCCCCGCAGCAGCGCGTCGGCGACCAGCGGATCCACGGAGGAGCCCTCCGGTGCCAGAGCGATCTCGAGCACCGTCAGCAGGTCCGCGACCGCCGGCACCTCGCGCAGCGGCTGGGGCCGGTGCGGCACGCGCACCGGCAGCCCGGAGCGCGAGAGGAGGTCGGCGACGTCGGCCACTGCCGCCCCGGAGCGGCATACCACCGCCATGTCGTCGTACTCCACCTGCTCCCGATGATGGAGGTCGCGGAGTGCGCTGGCGATCAGCCGCGCCTCCTCGAGCGGGTCCCGGGCGCGCACGGTCACGGGTCGCGGGCCGTCCGAGGCGTGCCGGGGACGACGCACTGCGGCCGGCGCCCCCGCGAGCGGGAGACGGCCGCGGAGTCCGTCGAGCACGCGCAGCGCACCGCCCCGCGGCCCGTGGGCCCCGGGGAGGACGATCTCCGACAGCGGCCTGCGGAGGAGCCCGCGGAGCCGGTCCGCCGCATCCGGCAGCGCCCCGCGGAAGGTGTCCACGGCCGCATCGGGGCAGGAGAGCACGAGCAGCCGCGCTCCGGCCCCGGCGAGCGCCGCCACCAGGTCGACGCCGGCGTTGGTGAGGTCCTGCGCGTCGTCGACGACCACGAGGGAGTACGGCGCGGGCTGCGCGGTGTCCTCGAGCAGGCGCACCGCCCGTCGGACGAGGCCCCCCGAGTCCAGGCGCGGCCCCGCGTCGAGGGCGGCGGCCGCTTCGAGATCGAGCACGCCGAGGTAGTCGCGCAGCAGCGCGGCGGCATCGCGCCACGCGGGACGGGCCCGCTCCTCCCCCAGCCGGTCGAGGTCCGCCGGGGAGAGCCCCCGCTCCGTCGCCCGGGTGATCAGATCGCGCAGCTCCGCACGGAAGCCGGGCAGTGTGCGCGCCGCCGCGTCGACCTCGAGATGCCAGGTGCCGCGCTCGGCGATGAGCTCGGCGAGGAGGGCGTCCTGCTCGGCCCCGGTGACCAGCGTCGGCTCGCCGCGCCCCGCGCGGACCGACTCGGCGCGCACGATCGCGTGGCCGAGGGCGGGGGGCGTCATGGCGTGGACCCCGGCGGCGCCGTGCACCGCGAGGGCGTCCCGCAGCCGCCCGGCGGCGGCGCGCCGGGGGGCGAGCAGCAGCGTCCCCTCGCCCACCCGGGCGCCCGCCGCGAGCGCGAGCGCGGTGCGCCCGGCGCCCGGTCCGGCGTGGACCAGGACGTCCCCGCCGCCCTCGACGAGCTCGAGAGCGCGCCGCTGCTCGACGTCGAGACGCTCCGGGGGCAGGACCGCGGCGACGGCCGACGGGTCCGGCCCGAGCAGCCGGATGCGGCGGCGTGCGGAGCTCGCGGTCGTCGTCATGCCCCCATTGCACCTCATCCCCCCGACCGATGACGCCGGGGGACGCGTCCCGTGGCGGTACCATGATCCGGGTCACCCGGACAGGTCTATCCAGGATCGGAGGCGGCCGTCATGTCCTCGCCGTCCACCCCTCGCATGCCTCGTGCGCAGCGCCGCGCCCAGTTGCTCGAGCTGGCCACCCGGGTCTTCGGCGAGAAGGGGTACCAGCGCACCTCGATGGACGACATCGCCCACACGGCGGGGGTCACCAAGCCCGTGCTCTACCAGCACTTCACCTCCAAGGAGACGCTGTACGCGGAGGTCCTGGACATCATCGCCGAGCGCATGATGAGCGAGGTCCAGACCGTGCGGGAGGTCGAGGGCGGCTCGGTGGAGCGGGTCCGCTTCGGCCTCGAGCTCTTCTACCGCTTCGTCTCGCTGCAGAATGCGGTGCGCCTGTTCACCGGCTCGGAGCCGGTCCCCGCGACCGTGCAGGAGCGGGTCACACAGGTCCTGGACTCCCTGTCGATCGAGCTCGCGAGCCTGCTCATGGTCACCCGCGAGATCTCCGATGCGCGAGCGCGGATCCTGGGCCGCAGCATCCTCGCCGCCGCGCAATCCACCGCCGTGATGCTCCACGCCGCCTCCGGCGAGCCCGAGCGGGAGGAGATCCTCGAGGTGATGACCTCCGCGATGCTGCACGGCCTGACCGGCTTCGCGCCGCTCGAGCATCCGCAGGTGGCCGGGACGGTGCTCGCAGCCGACGGCTCCTCCCGGGCGGGAGACGCCCCCGTCACCGCCCAGCCCTGACCGCTAGACTCCCGCACGCACAGCACCGGACTACCCCGCCCCCGCGGCGGAGGGAAGGACCCACCATGGAGATTCGCCTCGGCATCCAGCACTCCGCCCGCGAGATCGTGATCGAGTCCGCGGAGGGCTCCGAGGAGCTTCTCGAGCGCCTCTCCGCCGCTCTGCGCGACGGCACCCCGGTCACCCTGGTGGACGACAAGGGTCGCACCGTGCTGGTCCCCGGCGCGAAGGTCGCCTACGTGGAGCTCTCCTCCGAGGAGCCCCGCCGCGTCGGCTTCCTCGGCTGACCCTGCCGTGACCGCTGCCGTCGACGACGAGGTCGCGGCGCTCCGCACGAGGCGCCGTCGGCGGCGCCGTCGTCTGCTCCAGGGGACGACGACCGCCCTCATCGCGGTGCTCGGCGCGATCGTCGGGATCCTGCTGGTCCCCGCGACGAAGGTCGAGGTGGGCCCGCTCACCGCGAGCGTGCACATGCGCCCCTCGCTGCACGCCGAGACCGTCCTGCTCCTGCCGCCCGTGGGCGAGGTCGCCTTCGACACCCACCGCGCACCGGTGCGGGTCGAGGCGCGTGTGGAGAGCGTCGACGTGGCCGCGGCCGAGGCCCTCTTCACCTCCGACGCCGGCCTCGCCGAGCTCAGCCGCACCGCCCCGGAGGCGATCACCTCCGCGGCCGCCGTGAACGCGGCGCTGAACGCCCTGTTCTGCGCCGCGGGCGCCGGTCTCGCCGTCGGCCTCACCTTCCGTCGGGTGCGCCGCGCCGTGGCCTCCGCCGGCGGCGCCGCCGCGGTCGTCGCCGCCTCGGCACTGACCACGAGCCTGACCTTCTCCCCGGAGTCCCTCAGCCAGCCCCGCTTCGAGGGGCTGCTCTCCCAGGCCGCTTATGTCGCGGACCTCGGCGAGGCGACCGCGGCGGACTACGCGAACTACCGGAACACGATCGCGGAGTTCGTCGGCCAGGTCTCGGCGCTGTACATCGCCGCGGACTCGCTGCCCGTCGGGCTCGACGCGGAGAACGTCACCACGGTGCTGCACGTCTCCGACATCCACGACAACCCGCAGGCGTACGACGTCATCGAGCAGCTACACACCCAGTTCGCGATCGACCTGGTGATCGACACGGGCGACATCGTCTCCTGGGGCACACCCTGGGAGAACGAGCTGCTGCGCGAGATCGGCACCCTCGACGTGCCCTACGTGTACATCAGCGGCAACCACGACGGGCAGGCCGCGGCCGAGATGATCGCCGCCCAGCCCAATGCGACCGTCCTGGACAACCAAGTGGTCGAGATCGAGGGGCTGACCATCGCGGGCATCGGCGATCCGCGCTTCGCCGCGGACGACGACTCCGACGCCGGCGGCTGGCGCGAGGGCAAGGACGCGGTCTCGGCGAGCGGCTTCCAGCTCGGCGAGACCATCACCGCCTACGACGCGGCGCATCCCGAGGACCCCGTAGACATCGCCCTGATCCACGATCCCACCGAGCCGGACGGCCTGCTGGGCCGCGCGCCGCTGGTGCTCTCCGGGCACATGCACACCTCGAAGGTGGAGCTGGACCGCGAGGGCTCGGGCACCGACTGGTTCACCGTCGGCTCCACGGGCGGTGCGCTCGCCTCGGGCGGCGTGTCCCCCGTGCTGCAGGGCGAGGAGCCGCTCGAGCTGACCGCGCGGATGCTGTACTTCGACTCGACCACCGGCCGGCTCCTCGCCTACGACGACATCACCATGGGCGGCCTCGGCCTGGTGTCGGTCTCGATCGAGCGCACCCAGATGCCCGAGGAGACTCCCGCGCTCGAGGTCCCGGAGGGTGCTGAGACCCCCGCGGAGCCGATCCCGTCCGAGCAGGAGGTCGAACCGGGCCAGGGGCTCCCCGACGAGGAGCGCGTCACGCCGACGGACCCGGAGAGCCCCCTGCCCTCGGTCAGCGACGGCGGCGGGGGTTGATCACGGGGGCCCGTCAGGGGCCGGGGGCTACCATGGCAGGGCACATCCGATATCCAGAGAGTTGAACGGTGCCCGAAACCATCCCGCACACCGACGAGGCCGAGTCGGCCTCCCCCGCCGTCGAGCAGAGCTCCGGCACCCCCGTCGTCGAGGTCCCGCAGACCTTCTCCGACTTCGCGGTCCGCCCCGACATCGTCGAGGCCCTCGCCGCCAAGGGGATCATCCATCCCTTCCCGATCCAGTCGCTGACCCTCCCGGTCGCGCTGCGCGGCCGCGACATCATCGGCCAGGCCAAGACGGGCACGGGCAAGACGCTCGGCTTCGGCATCCCGGCCCTCCAGTCCGTGGTGGCGCCCGGGGAGGACAACCCCGAGAACCGTCGCATCGGCGCCCCGCAGGCCCTCATCGTGCTCCCCACCCGCGAGCTCGCGGTCCAGGTGGCCGAAGATCTGCAGGCCGCGTCCACGAAGCGCCCCGTCCGCATCCTCACCGTCTACGGCGGCCGCGCCTACGAGCCGCAGATCGAGGCCCTCGAGAAGGGTGTCGAGGTGGTGGTCGGCACCCCCGGTCGCCTGATCGACCTCATGCGCCAGAAGTACCTCGACCTCTCGCAGGTCAAGGTCGCGGTGCTCGACGAGGCCGACGAGATGCTCGACCTGGGCTTCCTCGAGGACATCGAGAAGCTGCTCCAGGCCGTGCCCACCACCCGCCAGACCATGCTGTTCTCGGCCACGATGCCGGGCCCGATCATGGCTCTCGCCCGCCGGTTCATGCGCCAGCCCACGCACATCCGGGCGCATGATCCCGGTGACGTCTCGCGCACCAAGGCGGACATCACCCAGGTCGTCTACCGGGCGCACCAGCTCGACAAGATCGAGGTGATGGCCCGGGTGCTGCAGGCGCGCGGCCGTGGACTGACCATCATCTTCATGCGCACCAAGCGCCAGGCCGACCGCGTCGCCGCGGATCTCGCCGAGCGCGGCTTCGCGGCCGCCCCGCTGCACGGCGACCTCGGCCAGGGGGCGCGCGAGCAGGCGCTGCGCGCCTTCCGCAACGGCAAGGTGGACGTGCTGGTCGCGACCGATGTGGCCGCCCGCGGCATCGACGTCGACGACGTCACCCACGTCGTGAACTGGAACTGCCCCGACGACGACAAGACCTATCTGCACCGCACCGGCCGTACCGGTCGTGCGGGCCGCAAGGGCACCGCCATCACTTTCGTGGACTGGGAGGACCTGGCGCGCTGGGCTCTCATTGCGCGGCAGCTGGGGCTCGAGTCGACCGAGGCGGTCGAGACCTACTCCACCTCCGAGCATCTGTTCACCGATCTCGACATCCCCACCGAGGCCAAGGGCACCCTGCCGAAGGACAAGCGGACGCGCGCGGGTCTGGAGGCGGAGGAGCTCGAGGACCTCGGCGGTCCCGAGGCGCGGCGCGAGCGTTCCGGTCGCGGCGAGCGGGGCGAGCGCTCCGGTCGCGGAGAGCGGTCCGGCCGGGGTGAACGGTCCGGTCGCGGCGAGGGGTCCGGCGGCCGCGGCGGCCGGTCCGAGCGCTCGCAGTCCCGGGACTCCGCACGTCCCGCCGACGCCGACGGCACGGGAGGCACCGCCTCGGCCGAGTCCACGGGTGAGGATCGTCCGCGTCGCAGCCGCTCCCGCTCCCGCACCCGCCGCGTGAACGGCGAGGTCGTGGAGCAGCAGGGCGATGCCTCGGTCGAGGGTTCCTCGCGCGCCGCGGGCGGCGAGGGCTCCGGCCCCGAGTCCGACGGCGAGCGTCCCCGTCGGCGTCGGTCGCGCGGCGGCCGCAGTCGCAGCCGGAGCCGCGGCGGCGACGGGGCGACCGGAGGCGGCGAGCAGCAGTCCTCCTCCGAGGGCTGACCCCGCCTCCCGGCAGATCCACGAGGGCACGGGGAACGACCCTCCCGGTTCCTGACCTCACCCTCCTGCGGGCCCCCCCCAGAAAAGACCCGAAAGCCCCCGACCCACAAATCACGCGCCCCGGGCCCTCGCTCGTCGGCGGGTGTCGTACCCTGCCCGATCGTTCAGCCGGGGACGACGCCCCAGCCGATGAGGAACGAGTGGACGGCGTCGAAGATCATCTGCGTCGAGATCGCGGCCAGCAGCACGCCCGCGATCCGGGTGACGAGGGTGACGCCGCCCTTGCCGAGCAGCCGCGCGATGATGCCGGAGAAGCGCATCACCGAGTACATGACCACGGCCATGAGCACGAGCGCGATCACGAGCGCCGCGATGCGGTCGGAGCGGCCGCCGGTCTGGTCGACGAAGAGCATCATCGCCACGATCGCGCCGGGACCGCCGAGCAGCGGCGTCCCCAGCGGCACGAGGGCGACGTTGACGCCGTCGCTCGCGGCCATCTCCCCCTCCTTGCCGGCCAGCAGCTGCAGCGCGATGATCAGCAGCAGGAGACCGCCGGAGAACTGCAGCGCCGGCAGCGAGATGTGCATGTAGTCGAGGATGAATCGGCCGAACAGCGCGAAGGTGCTGATGATCAGCATCGCGACGCCCACGGCGACCAGGGCGGCACGGGACCGCTGCTTCGCGGTCATGCTGCCGGTCAGCGACAGGAAGATCGGGATCGTCCCCGGAGGGTCGATGATGACGAAGAGGGTGACGAAGACTCCCGCGAGGAAGCTCAGGTCGACCAGGTCCATGGACGGATGACCTCGGTGCTGCTCGTGGCGCGACGGATGATCGCGGCCAGGACGTCCGGCTGCGTGAGGTTCTCTCCGAGCCGGTTGGGTTTGCCCGCGCCATGGTAATCGCTGCCGCCGGTCACGAGGAGCCCTTGAGACCGGGCGAACTCCCCCAGTCGCCGCCGCTCCGGCTCGTCGTGCTCCCGGTGATCGACCTCGATGCCCGCGAGCCCGGCGCCGATCATGTCCTCCAGCACCGACGCGGGCACCTCGGCGTCCCTTGTCCCCGACGCGGGATGCGCCGCGATCGCGACCCCGCCCGCCTCGCGGATGGCCCGCACCGCGGTCGCCGGGGAGGGTGCGTAGTAGGGCACGTAGTAGGGGCCGCTCGGATGGAGGATCTCGCGGAACGCCGCGGAGCGGTCCGGGAGCACGCCGTGGGCGACGAGGGCGTCGGCGATGTGGGGGCGACCGATCACCGTGTCCCCGTCGGCCGCCTGCGCGCGGACGTCTTTCCAGGCGATGGGGTGGTCGCGTCCGATCAGCTCGACCATCCGCTGCGCCCGCTCGACGCGGCTGCGGCGGGCGCGGGCCATCTCGTGCGCGAGCTCGGTGTCCGGCGAGGGGTCGACGAGCAGGGCGAGCACGTGCACGCTGAGCCCCTGGTGCTCGGCGGAGACCTCGATGCCGGGCACCACCGAGACGCCGCTCGCCGCGCTGGCCGCCGGGATCTCGCCCCAGCACCCGACGGTGTCGTGATCGGTCACCGCGATCGTCCCCAGACCCGCCTCCGCGGCCCGCGCGAGCAGCTCGGCGACGGTGCAGGTGCCGTCGGACCAGGAGGTGTGGGTGTGCAGGTCGATGCGCTCCGCGTCCTCGAGGGCTGACCTGTCTCTCATGCACCCAGCGTAGTGGGCCGCGTGAGACGATCGGGGGATGGACACCTCGACCCCGCAGGACACCCCGACCCCGCAGGACCCCTCGACCCCGGAGGCCTCCGGGAGCGCGGCCAAGGACCTCTCCTCCCGCGGTGACTCGCGCTCGCAGCGCCCCACCAACGAGGCGTTCCGCGAGTTCATCGCCTCCGGCTGGGACGAGACGGTCCCCGCGGCGGAGCCGCTGGCCGCGTCGGCCCACACCCCGGCACGTCGCGATGCACTCGTGCGCCGCCTGCCAGCGACCCGCCTGGTGCTCCCCGCCGGGGTGCTCAAGGTGCGCTCGAACGACACCGACTACCCCTTCCGCCCCGACACCGCCTTCGCCTACTACAGCGGCCTCGGCACCGATGAGGAGCCCGACAGCGTACTCGTGGTCGAACCCTCGCCGGAGGATCCGGACACCGCCCGGGCGACCTACTTCTTCCGCCCCCGCGCGGGCTTCGACTCGAGCGAGTTCTACGCGGACTCCCGCTATGGGGAGATGTGGGTGGGGCGCCGCCTCACCGTCGAGGAGGCCTCCGGTCGTCTCGGCGTCGAAGTGCGCCACATCGACGAGCTGCGCGATCACCTCGCGAAGGACGTCGGCGCCCAGCTCTCCCTCACGGTGATGCCCGGTGTCGACGCGGCCGTCGAGGCGATGGTCGAGGAGATCCGCACCCAGAACGGGCTGCCCGGCGGGGACGAGGCGCAGGCCGAGCACTCCGCGCTGAAGGAGGCCGCGAGCGAGCAGCGCCTGGTCAAGGACGCCTACGAGATCGAACAGATGCGGGCCGCCGTCGACGCCACGATCCGCGGCTTCGAGCAGGTCGTCGCGCATCTCCCCGAGGCCGTCGCGCATGCGCGCGGCGAGCGGGTCATCGAAGGCGTCTTCGCCCACACCGCGCGGGCCGACGGCAACGGCGTCGGCTACGACACCATCGCCGCCGCGGGCGACCACGCCTGCACCCTGCACTGGATCCGCAATGACGGGCAGGTGCGCCCGGAGGACCTGGTCCTGGTCGACGCCGGGGTCGAGGTCGACTCGCTGTACACGGCCGACGTCACCCGCACCCTCCCGGTCTCCGGCACCTTCTCCCCCGCCCAGCGGAAGGTCTACGAGGCGGTGCTCGAGGCGGCCGACGCCGTCTTCGCCGTCGCCCGACCCGGCCTGAAGTTCCGCGACCTGCACGCGACCGCGATGGAGGTCGTGGCCCGCCACCTCGAGGAGTGGGGCCTGCTGCCCGGCACCGCCGCGGAGTCCCTCGCCCCCGAAGGCCAGTGGCACCGCCGCTGGATGGTGCACGGCACGAGCCACCACCTCGGCATGGACGTGCACGACTGCGCGCAGGCGCGGCGGGAGATGTACCTCGACGCGGAGCTGGTCGAGGGCATGGTCTTCACCATCGAGCCGGGCCTCTACTTCAAGGAGAACGACCTGCTCGTGCCCGACGAGCTGCGCGGCATCGGCGTGCGCATCGAGGACGACGTGCTGGTGACCGCCGACGGAGTGGAGAACCTCTCGGCCGCGGCGCCCCGCCGCGCCGACGACGTGGAGGCCTGGATGGCTACCCTGGGCAGGTGAGCACCACCCAGACGCCGCGCTTCTACGCCGCCCGCCTCGCCGGCACCTCCGTCTTCGACCCGATCGGGGACGCGGTGGCGACCGTGCGCGACGTCGTCGTGGTGCCCCAGAACCGGGCCCCGGCGCGCGCGGTGGGATTCGTCGTCGAGGTCGCGGCCAAGCGCCGCGTGTTCCTCCCCATCACCCGCGTCACCTCCATCTCCCCCGGGCAGGTGATCTCGACCGGGGTGCTCAACGTGCGCCGCTTCGAGAAGCGGGCCGGCGAGCTGCTCGTGATCGGCGACCTGCTGGACCGCGTGGTGACCCTGACCGACGGCAGCGGCGAGTCGACGGTGCTGGACATCGCGCTGGACCAGAACCGTCATCGCGACTGGGAGGTCTCGCGCCTGCACGTCCGCCGCCGCGCCAAGGGAGGCTCCCTGTCGCGACTGGTCAGCCGCGGCGCGACCCTCACGGTCAGGCCGGATCAGGTGACCGGGCTGTACGGCACGCAGGCCGAGCAGTCCGCGCATCTGCTCGCCGCGTCCTATCAGGAGCTGAACCCCGCCGACCTCGCCGAGGTCATCCAGGAGCTCGAGGCGAAGCGGCGCATCGAGCTCGCCGCGGAGCTGTCCGACGAGCGCCTCGCCGACGTGCTCGAGGAGCTGCCGGAGGACGTGCGCGTCGAGGTGGTCACGGGTCTGGACGCGACCCGCGCCGCCGACGTGCTCGACGTGATGGACCCCGACGACGCCGCGGACCTCGTCCAGGAGCTGCCCGAGCAGGTCGCCTCGGAGCTGCTGGACCTGATGGAGCCCGAGGAGGCGGAGGACGTCCGTCGCCTGCTGGCGTACGACGAGTACACCGCGGGCGGCATGATGACCACCGAGCCGCTGGTCGTCTCCCCCGAGACGCCCGTCGCGACCTGCCTGGCGATGATCAGCCGCGAGCAGCTGCACGCCGCGCTCGCCTCGACGGTGCACGTGTGCCGCTCCCCGCTCGAGACGCCGACGGGGAAGCTGCTGGGCATCGTCCACTTCCAGCAGCTGCTGCGCGAGCGACCCGACCGCGCGGTCGGCGACCTGCTCGACGCGGACAAGGTCGCGGTCGCCCCCTCCGCCCACCTCTCCGAGGTCACGCGCGAGATGGCGACCTACAACCTGGTCTCGATCCCCGTGATCGACGACGACGGGCGCCTGCTCGGCGCGGTGACGGTCGACGACGTGCTCGACCACGTCCTGCCCGAGGACTGGCGCGAGGAAGACGAGCCGCGCCCCATCACCGGGCAGATCGACCTGTCCGAGATCGCGCGGGCCACCGCCCGTGACAGCCGGGAGGGGGAGGGATGATGGCCGAGCACTCCTCGGGGAACCTCGACGACCCGGCGCCCCGCAACCGCCGTCTGCTGCCGCGCAATCCCCTCTCCGGGGACGCCTTCGGTCGCGGGGCGGAGGCCTTCGCCCGCGCGATGGGCACCCCCGCCTTCCTCGTCGCGATGACGGTCTTCTGCGCCGTCTGGCTCACCTGGAACTCGCTCGCGCCGGAGTCGGCGCAGTTCGATCCGCGGGCGCTGAACTTCACCCTGCTCACGCTGATCCTGTCCCTGCAGGCCTCCTACGCCGCACCGCTGCTGCTGCTCGCACAGAACCGCCAGGACGACCGCGACCGCGTGCAGGTCGAGCAGGATCGACAGTCCAACGAGCGCAATCACGCCACCACCGACTTCATCACCCGTGAGATCGCGGGCCTGCGCCTGGCCCTGAACGACGTCGCGACCCGCGACTTCGTGCGCGGCGAGCTGCGGGATCTGCTCGAGGAGCTCGAGCCCGAGGAGAAGCCCGGCGCCCGCAGCGGTGCCTCCGGCCGGGGTGCCGCGGCGGACCGCGAGAACACGCAGACGCCCGCCCTCGCCGCGCCCGACCTGGAACTGCTGCGCGCCATGGTGCGCGAGGAGCTCGCCGCCGCGCTCGCGGGCGGCGGCTCCGCCGTCAGCCCCGACACCACCCCGACCCCCGCCCCCGAGGAGCCCGAGACCCGATGACCAGCACGGAGCACGCGGACGTCGACCCCCGGGTCGCGCAGATCCACGAGGCGCTCACCGGGGTGATCGACCCCGAGATCCACAGGCCCATCACCGAGCTGGGCATGGTCGACGAGGTGACGGTCGATGCCGAAGGCGTCGCGCGCGTCGAGGTGCTCGTGACCATCGAGGGCTGCCCCATGCGGGACCGCATCGAGCGGGACACCGCCGAGGCCACCGCGACCGTTCCCGGGCTGACCCGCGTCGAGGTCTCCACCTCGGCGATGACCGAGGAACAGCGACGCGCCCTGACCGAGAGGCTGCGCCAGGGCCGACGCCAGATCCCCTTCAACCAGCCCGGGAACCTCACCCGCATCTACGCCGTCTCCTCCGGCAAGGGCGGTGTCGGGAAGTCGACGGTGACCGCGAACCTCGCGGCGGCGATGGCCGCCGACGGTCTGCGCGTCGGCGTCATCGACGCCGACATCCACGGCTTCTCGATGCCGGGGATGTTCGGGATCACCGAGCAGCCGACGAAGGTCTCCGACCTGCTGATGCCGCCGCAGGCCCATGGCGTCGCGGTGATGAGCATCGGCATGTTCGTGCCGGAGGGCCAGGCCGTCGTCTGGCGCGGACCGAAGATGCACCGGGCGATCGAGCAGTTCGCCTCCGATGTCTTCTGGGGCGATCTCGACGTACTGCTGCTGGACCTGCCGCCCGGCACGGGCGATGTCGCGATCTCGGTCGCGCAGCTGCTGCCCGGGGCGAAGATGCTGGTGGTGACCACCCCGCAGCATTCCGCGGCCTCGGTCGCCGAGCGCGTCGGCTCCCTCGCCACCTCGACCGAGCAGGAGGTCGCCGGCGTCGTGGAGAACATGGCCGGACTCGCCCTGCCCGACGGCAGCGTGATGGACGTCTTCGGTACGGGCGGCGGGGACCGGGTCGCCGCGACCCTCGCCGGTGCCGTGAAGCATCCCGTGCAGGTGCTGGGGCGGATCCCGCTCGAGCCCGCCCTCCGCGAGGGCGCGGACCAGGGCGTGCCGCTCGTGGTCTCGGATCCGGACTCCCCCGCGGCGACCGCGTTGCGGGAGGTCGCCCGCTCGCTCACCCGGGCACCGCGCGGACTGGGCGGGATGAAGCTGCCACTGTCGGTCACCCGGAGCTGACGGTCCCGGCGGACGGACCCGACGGACGGTCCCTGGAGACCGGCGTCGTCGGCCGGCTCAGGTGGCCACGGGCTCAGGCGCGTCGGCCGACTCAGGTGGCCTCGGGATCGAAGGGGGCGCGCTTGGGCCCCTCGTCCTTCTTCTTGTCCTTCGTGGAGCTCTTGGACCGGGAGGCGGCCGCGCCCGCGGCGGCACCGCCGGCGGCGACGCTGAGCGCCTCCTTGCTGGGCACGATGTCCTCGAGGGAGGTATCGCCCCAGGCCTCGCGGATGATGCGGCGGGGATCGTACTGGCGCGGGTCGTACTTGCGCAGGTCGTCGATGGCGATGCCCATCTCGTCCTCGACCGTGGCTCGGGAGTCGTCGACCCAGCGACGGGCCTGGCGGACCCAGGTGACGAGCTGCCGTGTGACCTCGGGGAGCCGTTGCGGACCCACGAAGAGCAGGAACACGATCAGCAGGATGACGAGCTCCCACCCGCCCAGTCCCATGAATCCTGTGCCGCCCATGCTCCACCTGTTGATCGGGTCCGACGATTAGCGGTGCCATTATTGCACCGGGAGCAGTAGGCCGGTCCCAGGCTCTGTCGTACAGTTGGCCGGTCAGGAGCAGCGACGGAGAGGGAGCGCGGATGTCGTCCGGAAAGGTGGCCAGCTGGGCCCATGGCGAGGAGTTCCTCGACGAGGCGTCCCTGTTCGCCGACGAGGGCGTGCTCGCTCGGGCGCGCGACCGCGGCAACGAGCTCGGCGCCGCCCCCGTCCTGCCCGGGGCGGGCGCGCTGATGCGCATGCTGGCCGCCGCGGTGCAGGCCCGCACCGCCGTGGAGATCGGCACCGGCAGCGGCGTCGGCTCGCTCTACCTGCTCTCCGGGATGCATCCCGACGGGGTGCTGACCACCATCGATCCCGAGGTCGAGAACCAGCGCGCCGCCCGGGAGGCCTTCTCCGAGGCCCGGGTGCGCACTCCCCGCGTGCGCACGATCGCGGGGCAGCCCCGCGAGGTGGTGGGCCGGCTGACCGACCACGCCTACGACCTGGTGTGCTTCCCCGCCCAGGCACCGCATTCCCTGGATCTGCTGCAGCATGCGCGTCGGCTGCTGCGCCCTGGCGGCGTGCTCGTCGTGCCGCACGCCCTCTTCCACGACCGGGTCGCGGATCCGGCGGCCCGCGACGCCTCGACGCGCGCGGTCCGCGAGCTGCTCCGCGCCGTCTCGGAGTGCGAGGACCTGGTCAGCGTGCTGACCAGCAGCGGCGACGGCGTGCTCGCCGCCGTGCTCCGCCCCTGAGGGCCCTTTCCCCCGCCCTCGCGCCCGTCGCGCCCCTTTCCCCTCGCAGCCCCGAGGTCGCCACCCCCTCGCGCCTCCGGTTAGCCCCACAGACTTGGGCTTATCCGGCGCCGATAAGCCCAAGTCTGCGGGGTTTCCCGTGATCGGGCGGGAGATGGCGGCGGGCGCGACTCTCCGGTGACCTGACGGGTTGGGGCGCGCCCCCTGCCCGCGGCACCCCCGCCCCGCCCCGCCCGCGACGCACCCCACCCCGACACAGCAACGAGGCCTCGCACCGTGCGGTGCGAGGCCCCGAGAGCGGCTGATGCCGTGGATCAGGCCTTGATGACGCCGCCGAGGGCGTCACGCAGCTCCTCGGCCTCCGCTGCCGAGATCTCGACGACCAGACGGCCGCCCCCCTCGAGCGGGACGCGCATGATGATGCTGCGACCTTCCTCGACGACCTCGAGCGGACCGTCTCCGGTGCGCGGCTTCATAGCGGCCATGGCGTGCCTCCTTGATGTGTCGCTGCCCCGAGGTGCTCCCCCGGACGGGGCCTCGGACAGCGCGGGTACGGTGTCCATTATCTCAGGTCCTCGGACCTTCTGGAGCGCCGTGCCCGGTGACGCCTTCGCGGGAGCTCGATCCCGCCCCCGATCCGGCCCAGCGCGACCAGCACCAGGACCACGCCGACGACCACTGCGACGAGCAGCAGCAGGAGCACCATCGGGCTCGCGGCGGTCACCGCTGCGCCGCCTCCCGCAGCACCGCGAGGGCTTCCTCCGCGGTGTCCACCACGCGCAGCAGGTCGATGTCCTCGGGGTTGATGGTGGCCTCGTCCAGCACGGCGCTGCGCAGCCAGTCGAGCAGCCCCTGCCAGTAGGCGCGGCCGACGAGCACCACGGGGAACATCTCGACCTTGTGGGTCTGCATGAGGCACAGGGCCTCGAAGAGCTCGTCGAAGGTGCCGTAACCGCCGGGCATGACGACGAAGCCGCTGGAGTACTTGACGAACATGGTCTTGCGGGCGAAGAAGTAGCGGAAGTCGACGCCGAGGTCGACGTACTGGTTCATCCCCTGCTCGTGCGGCAGCTCGATGCCGAGGCCGACGGAGACGCCGCCCGCTTCCTTGGCGCCGCGGTTCCCGGCCTCCATGATGCCGGGGCCGCCACCGGTGATCACCGCGTAGCCCATCTCCACGATGCCGGCGGCGATCTCCCGGGCCAGCTCGTAATGCGGGTGCCCGGGGGGGAGACGCGCGGAGCCGAAGATGGACACGGCCGGGCCCAGCTCGGCGAGAGCCCCGAAGCCTTCGACGAACTCGGACTGAATGCGCAGCACCCGCCAGGGGTCGGAGTGGACCCAGTCGCCGGGGCCGTCCTCCTCGAGCAGGCGCTGGTCGGTGGTGCGGGTAGGGCGCTGGGCCCCGCGCAGGGTGACCGGCCCCTTGCGATGCTCGCGGTCGCGCAGCGCGGCGCTGTCCGGGGTCGGGGCGGCGCTGTCGGGGG
Organism: Brachybacterium sp. J144; assembly: GCF_036321705.1. Classification (NCBI taxonomy): domain Bacteria; kingdom Bacillati; phylum Actinomycetota; class Actinomycetes; order Micrococcales; family Dermabacteraceae; genus Brachybacterium; species Brachybacterium sp. J144. The sequence goes on along the minus strand of NZ_JAZDCG010000001.1, from coordinate 124,270 downwards.
TCGAGGACGTCGGGGTGCTCATGCGTCGAGCGTAGTCGCCGGGGCCGACGGTGCGAGGAACCTCCGCAATCCCGCGAGGGCCGCCTCGAGGTCCGCGACCGGGACGTGCTCGTCGTCGGTGTGGGCGAGCAGCGGGTCCCCAGGGCCGAAGTTGACCGCGGGCGTGCCGAGGGCGGCGAAGCGGGAGACGTCGGTCCAGCCCTGCTTCGCAGCGACCGGGACGTCCGCGCCGAGGGCGGCGAGGAAGGCGCGGGCCGGGGCGGTGTCGAGACCGGGCAGGGCGCCGGGCGCGGCGTCGGTCACCTCGATGTCGAGGTCGAGGCCGGCCAGGACCTCACGCACGTGCGCCTCGGCCTGCTCGACGGAGGTGTCCGGGGCGAAGCGGTAGTTCAGGGTGGCGCTCGCCCGGTCCGGGATGACGTTCCCGGCGATGCCGCCGCTGATCGCGACGGCGTTCAGGCACTCGCGGTACTCGAGCCCGTCGATCACGGCGCGGCGCGCCCCGTAGGCGGCGAGCCGCTCGAGGACGGGAGCGAGATGGTGGATGGCGTTGTCCCCCACCCAGTCCCGGGCGGAGTGGGCGGCGATGCCGCGCGCCGTGACCTCGAGCTTCATGGTGCCCTTGCAGCCGCCCTCGACGCCGGCGGAGGTCGGCTCGCCGAGGATCGCGAAGTCGGCCTCGAGCAGCTCGGGCCGCTCGGCCGCGAGGCGGGTGAGGGAGTTGTCGGCCGCGGCGACCTCCTCGTGGTCGTAGAAGATCCAGGTGAGATCCATGGGGGCGGCGTCGGCCTCGACGGCCAGGGCCAGCAGCACGGCGACCCCGCCCTTCATGTCGCAGCTGCCGCGCCCCCACAGCTCCTCGCGCCCCTCCCGCACCCGGCGACGGGAGGGGAGGTTGCCGGCGAGGGGGACGGTGTCGAGGTGCCCGGCGAGCAGCACGCGCTGCGGGAGTCCGCGGTCGGTGCGGGCGATCACGGTGTCGCCGTCGCGGAGCACCTCGAGGTGCGGGGCGCGATGGAGGAGCGTCTGCTCGATCGCGTCGGCGAGGGCGCGCTCGTTCCCGGAGACCGACTCGATGTCGACGATCGCGGCGGTGAGATCCGCGATCGGGGCGGTGGGGTCCAGGGCGGGGGCGTCGCTCGTGCTCATGGCGGCCATGGTGCCACGGCCGACGGGCGCCGCGGCGGCGGGCAGGTGCCGCTCACGTCGGGCTCCCTCCCGCACCCGACCGCTCACTCCGCGGTCCAGGCACCTCCGGCCCGGGCGAGGCGCAGCGCGACCGCCTCGGCGTGGCGCAGCAGCTGGGCGGAGGTCCCCGGCTCGGCGGTGATCGCGGATCCGGGCTGCGCGGTGGAGACGGGCACGCCCACCATGAGGCGCCGTTCGTAGACGGTGCCGTCGGTGCCGACGGGGGTGTACAGGCCGTCGACGGCGATCGAGCCGGTGAGCATACGGGTGCGGCTGCCGCGGGACGCCCAGGAGTCCTTCTGCGCCTCGCCCCGCTCGCGCCAGGCGCCGAGCAGGGGGCTGCGGTAGGCGGGGAGGTCCACGGGCGGCAGGTGCGCCTCGAGCACGCCGTCGCAGAGCAGGCTCGCACCCTCCGCGCCGCGCACGGCGTAGCGTCCCGCGGCCTCGTCGATGTCGAGGTGCATCCGCGGGCCGACGAAGCGCACGAGCCCCGCCTCCTCGAGGGCGAGCACCTGGCGGGCGCGGAGCACGGGCGGTCCCGAGGCCCAGGAGGCGAAGGCGTTGCGGAGGTGGCCGTCGATGTCGCGGCGCACCGACTCGGTCGTATAGGCACCGAGGTCGATCAGCCGATTGACCTGCACCCGCATCGCGATCAGCACGCGATATACGAGCACCCACGCGGGGTCCGGGGCGGTTGCGGCGCGCAGCGCCTCCCGCAGCACGTCGCGGGTGCGGCGGTGCGCGTCCTCGGCGGCGCGGGCGTCCCCGCCGCGGCGGCCGAAGGGGAACAGCAGCGGGAGCAGGGCCTCGTCGCGGGCGAGCTCGGCGAATCCCGCCCCGGCGAGCGCGCGGCGCAGCTCGGCGAGGATCAGCGGCATGACCTCGCGCTCGTGGTCCACGCCGGCGGGGCGCACGGCGAGCTCGAGCACCCGCTCGGGGGTGAGGACCTCGGGCGCGTAGGGGGCCGGCAGCTCGGTGCCGAGATCGGGCTTCGGGCGGTAGACCATCCCCGAGCGGGAGCCGACCACGAGCAGCGGCTCGCCGCCGCCGGGCAGGTAACGGAGGCCCGAGGGAGCCTCGTCGTCCGGCACGAAGCGGCCGCCCGCCACGGAGGTGAGCATGCCGATCGCGTCGTAGAAGTTCAGCCCCATCCCCTGCACCGCGACGGCCCCGCGGCCGAGCATCGCGGCGTAGTCGACCTCGAGCGGGTTGGCGGGGCCGAGGTGCAGCAGGCCGTGGCGCTCGGCGGCGTCGGCGAGCTGCTGGGAGCGGGGGCCGAGGGCGGTCGCGAGGTGGCCGAGCGCCAGGGCGACGGCGTCGACGCGCAGCACCCTCCCGTCATCGAGCCGCACCCGCTGGGGACCGTCGGCGGGCCCGGTGACGTCGACCGCCTCGGCGGCGTGCGGGACGATCCGCAGCCGCTCCGGGTCGGCATCGGCGATCGCGCGCTCGAGGACGGCGGCGAGGTATCGCCCGTGGGCGGCGCGCGAGGCGAAGTCGGTGGGGGCGTATCCCTCGGCGGCGAGATGGTCGGCGAGGGTGTCCCGGTGCGCGGCGGGGAGCTGGGGATGGCAGCTCGCATCGGGGTAGAGCGTGGTCTGGCAGGTGGTGGTGTTCATGAGCAGCACCTCGGGCTGGTCATGACGCCACACCGCTCCCCCGCGCCCCACGAGCGGATCGATCACGTGGACGGTGAGCGGCCCTTGCCAGGACCCGGTGCGGGAGGCGGCGACGAGCCGTTCGACGATCGCCGTGCCGCGGGGACCGGCGCCGACGACGGCGAGGGTGCGCAGGGGCTCGGAGCGATCGGTCATCCTCCCAGTATGCGATGCCCTGTGCGGTGGTCCGACTCGTGTCGGGCACCGTCGGCCGACGGGTTCTGGGACCATGGACGCATGTCGACCGCGCCGCCGCCCCGCCATCTGCCCCGTGCCGTCTCCTCGGAGATGCCGCGGCTGATGGGCGGCCGTCAGCTCGCGCGGATCCGGGCGATCGCCGAGTCGACGCCGCTGCCGGAGGAGCGGGCGCTGGCCGATGCCGCCGTGCTCACGGCCTGGCTGACCCCGGCGCAGCGCTCCCGCTACGCCCGCTCCCTGCGCAGCGGACCGGGGCCCGAGGAGTTCGCGGAGCGCCTGGCCGATGAGCGTCGGGTCGCGCTCGAGGAGGACCACGAGGCGCTGGTCGAGGAGCTGGAGTTGGCCGCCGCGGCGCAGCGTGCCGCGCGGCAGACCCCCTGGCGGGTCCTCGAGGGACTGCTCCTGCTCACGGCGCTCGGCCTCCTGGCGTCCGTCGCCGTTCTCGATGCGTGGCCCCGCGACCGGGCGTCGGCGCTCACCCTCTCGGCGTACCCGGAGGAGCTGGCGTGGCTCGTCGGCGGGGCGGCGCTGTCGCTGCTGGTGGCCGCGGTCGTCGGGTCGGTGGCGACCCGCCGCCGGGACCGGGCGCTGCTGGACTGGGCCGTGGACCGTCCGGGCCAGCTGGGCCGCGGCCTGCCGATGGCGATCGGGCCGCAGCGCGAATCGGCCGGACCGGCGATCCTGCGCGCTCTGGGCCCCGCGCTGCTGCTCGCGGCCGGGGTGCTGGCCCTCGTCGCCGGGGCGGCGGTGCTGCTGATCGCGCTGCTCGCCGTCGGCGAGAGCGACCTGCTGACCTCCTCCCTCGCCGCACTCGTCGGCGGAGCGGTGCTCATCGCCGCCGCGGCGCTGTGGAGCCATCTGAACGGCCGACGGCTCGAGCGGGTCGTGCGCCGGGCCCGCGCGATCGAGTGGGTCGGCTCCGCGACCTCGGGCAGTGCGACGCCGGCGGTGTGAGCGGCGCGGCGGCGCCGACCTCCGGCACGTCGCGGTGCACCATGTCCCCGGCCCTCGTGTGTCCTTCGCCCCGCCCGTCGGACTCCCCCGGCTCCTTCTCGGGACCGCTCCGTAGACTCGCCCCATGACTTCTTCGACGACGGACACCTCCGCCCCGACGACCGCTCCCGCCACCCACGCGTGGGGCATCGGTCTGGCCACGCTGGCCGCCGACGGCTCGACCCTGGACGCCTGGTACCCGGCTCCGCAGCTCGGCGAGGCGCCCGCGGATCCCGCGGCCCACCCCCTCCACGCGCAGCTCGCCGCCGCCGCGACCCAGGACGAGGTGCGCGCCACCACCCAGGAAGTCGTGGTCCGCGCGATCGACCTCACCGCCGCCCCGGCCGATGCGGCCGACGCCTATCTGCGCCTGCACCTGCTCTCCCACCGGCTCGTGCAGCCCAACGCCCAGAACCTCGACGGCCTGTTCGGAGCGCTCACCAACGTGGTGTGGACCTCCGAGGGTCCCTGCGCGGTGACCGGCTTCGAGGAGACCCGCCTGCGCCTGATCGCGGCGGGACGCACCCCGACGGTGTTCTCGGTCGACAAGTTCCCGCGCATGGTCGACTACGTGCTGCCCGCCGGTGTGCGCATCGGCGACGCGGACCGCGTGCGCCTGGGCGCCCACCTCGCCGAGGGCACCACGGTGATGCACGAGGGCTTCGTGAACTTCAACGCCGGCACCCTCGGCACCTCGATGATCGAGGGCCGCATCTCCCAGGGCGTCATTGTCGAGGACGGCTCCGACGTGGGCGGCGGCGCTTCCACGATGGGCACTCTCTCCGGCGGCGGCACCGAGCGGGTCCGCATCGGCCGCCGCTCGCTGATCGGCGCGGAGGCCGGGATCGGCATCGCCCTCGGCGACGACTGCGTGGTCGAGGCGGGGCTGTACGTCACCGCCGGCACCAAGGTCACGGTGGTCGGCGAGGCCGGCGTCGAGCCGCACGTGGTCAAGGCCCGTGAGCTCTCCGGCGTGCCGAACCTGCTCTTCCGCCGCAACTCGCTGACCGGTGCGGTCGAGGTCGTCGCCCGGGCCGGGCAGACCGTCGCCCTCAACGAGGCGCTGCACGCCAACTGACAGTTCCCGCCCGCACCACCCGAAGGGATCCGAGGTGACGCATCGCGCCCGCCCCGCGCGCTCCGCGACGCGTCACCTCGCGATCCCCCTGGTGATGGTGCTGCTGCTGGGCGGGATCGCCGGCGGCTCCTATCTCGCGCTCGAGCGCTACGGCTCCCCCGCCCACGCCGGGACCTGCGTCGCCACCGGCCTCGGGACCAGCCACCGCTACACCACCGACCGCGTCGCGAACGCCGCGCTGATCAGCGCGATCGCCGTGGACCGGGGCATGCCGCCGCGCGCGGCGTCGATCGCGCTCGCGACGGCCTATCAGGAGTCGCGCCTGCAGAACATCGACCACGGCGACCGCGACTCGCTGGGGCTGTTCCAGCAACGGCCCTCGCAGGGGTGGGGCTCGGAGGAGGAGATCATGGATCCGATCTACTCCACCAACGCCTTCTACGACGCGCTCGAGCAGGTCGAGGGCTATACGCAGGGCGACATCAACGACGTGGCCCAGGAGGTGCAGCGCAGCGGCTTCCCGGAGGCGTACCGGGACCACGAGACCGAGGGGCGGCTGTACGCCTCCGCGCTCACCGGGCAGTCCGGGGCGAACCTGGTCTGCTCCCTCGAGGATGTCGGGGCGACCGTCTCCCCCGAGCAGGTCCGTGCCGAGATCGCCCGGCAGTTCCCGCGCCTGACCGACGCGGGCCGGATCACGACGGCTCTCGCGGGCGCGGCCGAGTCGGCGCCGCAGGTGCCCGGCGGGGCAGGGTCCACCGCGCTGGTGATCGACGTCGGCGGCGACGAGACGCTCGGCTGGGCGCTCGCGAACTGGGCCGTGGCCCGCGCGGCCGACGACGCCGTGGTGCAGGTCAGCTTTCAGGGTCGGGTCTGGGATCGCGCGGTGCGGGGCGAGCAGGCCGCGCGATGGGCGGACGCCGACGGCGGCGACACCGAGCGAGTGGTGGTGCTGGTCGCCGGCGGCTGAGGCGTCCGGAGCAGTCCGGGGCGCCCCCGGGCTCAGAAGACCGTGAGCCCACGGTCACGGAACTGCTCGCGGACCCGCTCGACCACCTCGGCGGACGGCGGGGCGACATCCCGGAGCCGGTACTCCATGCCGAGGCTGTCCCACTTGTCCTGGCCCATGTTGTGGAAGGGCAGCACCTCGACGCGGTCCACGACCGCGGACCAGCGCTCGACGATGTCCGCGACCCGCTCGACGTTCTCGACGTCGTCGGTCCATCCGGGGACGACCACGAAGCGGATCCACACCCGGGCGGTGCCGCGCGCGGCGAGCCGGTCCCCGAAGTCGATCGTCGGCTGCAGGGAGCGGCCGGTCAGCGCCCGGTACGCCTCCTCACTGCCGGACTTGACGTCCAGCAGCACCAGGTCGACGTCCTCGAGCATCGCGTCGGAGGCGGCGGCGCCGAGATAGCCGGAGGTGTCGATCGCGGTGTGCACCCCCATCTCGCGGGCCGCGTGCAGCACCCGCGCCGCGGCGGCGGGCTGCATCAGCACCTCCCCGCCGGAGAGGGTGATCCCCCCGCCGGTGGAGCGGAACACGGGCCGGTAGCGGCGGACCTTGCGGATCAGCTCGGAGACCTCGACCTCCTCGCCGCGGCGCCGCTCCATGGTGTCGGGGTTGTGGCAGTAGACGCAGCGCAGCGGGCAGCCGGCGAAGAACACCGTCAGCCGGGTACCGGGACCGTCGACGGCGGTGACCAGCTCCCAGGAGTGGACCGAGGCGACCTCTCCCGCGCGGATTGCCCGGAGGCGCTCGGCGCGGTCGAGGTCCGCGGCGGCCACGCCGTCGAGCCCGGCCCCGTGGCGACGGGGCACGGTCGGGGCGGGCACCGCGGGGAGAGCGATGTCGGTCATGGCGGGGTCAGGCCCCCTGGTGGAAGGTGCGGTCCAGGACGTCGAGCTGCTGCTCGCGGGTGAGCTTCACGAAGTTCACCGCGTAGCCGGAGACGCGGACGGTCAGGTTCGGGTAGTTCTCCGGGTGCTCCATCGCGTCGATCAGCGTGTCCTTGTTGAGCACGTTGATGTTGGCGTGGAACAGGCCGGACTCGGCGTTGTTCCGGGCGCGGTTCGCGCGCATGGACGCCAGGCGGCTGTCGAAGGTGGGGGTGCTCATCGGTGTCTCCTCGGGGTGTGCGGGGTGGTGGGTGCGGTCGGCCGATGGGGAGGTCCCGTCGGTCCGGGTGGATCCGTCAGTCCTGGTCGATGAGGAAGCCAGCATCGAGGATGCCGACGAGGTTGGCGACCTGCTCATCCTTGGTGCGGCCGAGCCCCTGCGGGGTGATGGTGTTGGTCAGCGAGATGCCGTCGAGGGCGTCCTGGTAGTCGAGCTTGCCGACCGACAGCATCGAGGCGACCATCCCGTGGGTGTCGGCGCCGTTCTCCGGGTTCGCCCCCGGGGAGAAGGGCGTCCCCGCCCGGTGCCCCGAGGGGAAGGACCCGGTGGCCTTCCCGTAGACGACGTTCGAGGTGATCGTCAGCACCGACTGCGTGGGGATCGCGTCGCGGTACATCGGGATCGCGCTGATCTTCTGCATCACGGTGTGCACGATCGTCGCCGCGATGTCGTCGGCGCGGTCGTCGTCGTTGCCGTAGCGGGGGAACTCGCCCTCGGTCACGTAGTCGACGATCAGTCCGGTCTCGTCCCGCACCGGGGTGACCTGCGCGTAGCGGATCGCGGAGAGGGAGTCCGCGACGATCGACAGGCCCGCGATGCCGCAGCCCATGGTGCGCACGATCTCGCTGTCGTGCAGCGCCATCTCGATCGCCTCGTAGGCGTAGCGGTCGTGGCTGTAGTGGATGATGTTCAGCGCCTCGACGTAGGTGCCGACCACCCAGTCGAGCATCTCCTCGTAGCGCTGCCAGACCTCGTCGAAGTCCAGCGGTCCCTCGCCCGTGATCGGGGTGTGCAGCCCGGGCTCGGTGATCTGCTTGCCGGAGACCTCGTCGCGGCCGCCGTTCAGGGCGTACAGCAGGGCCTTGCCGGCGTTGACGCGAGCACCGAAGAACTGCATCTGCTTGCCGACCCGCATCGGGGAGACGCAGCAGGCGATCGCGGCGTCGTCACCCCAGCGCTCGCGGATCTGCGCGTCGGACTCGTACTGGATCGAGGAGGTCTCGATGGAGATCGCGGAGCAGAACTCCTTGTACCCCTCGGGCAGGGCAGGGTCCCAGAAGATGGTGATGTTGGGCTCCGGGGCAGGGCCGAGGTTGCGCAGGGTCTGCAGCAGCCGGAACGACGTCTTCGTGACCAGCGGTCGACCGTCCTCGGCGAATCCGGCGTCGGACCAGGTCGCCCAGTAGGGGTCGCCGGAGAAGATCTGGTCGTAGTCGATGGTGCGCAGGAAGCGGACGATGCGCAGCTTGATCACGAGCGCGTCGATGATCTCCTGCGCCGCGGACTCGGTGAGGGTGCCCGCTGCGAGATCCCGCTGGAAGTACACGTCGAGGAAGCCGGAGAGGCGACCGATGGACATCGCGGCGCCGTCCTGGCTCTTCACCGAGGCGAGGTACGCCATGTAGGTCCACTGCACGGCCTCCTGGGCGGTCGCCGCGGGGCGACGCAGGTCCAGACCGTAGATCTCGCCGAGGCGGATCAGCTTCTGCAACGCCTTGATCTGCTCGGAGTGCTCCTCGCGGTAGCGGGCCCAGTGCTCGGAGAAGCCCTGGTCCGCGACGGCGTCCTTCGCGGTCTTCTTCTCCGCGATCAGGGCGTCCGCGCCGTACAGGGCGAGGCGGCGGTAGTCGCCGATGATGCGGCCGCGGCCGTAGGCGTCCGGCAGGCCGGTGATGATGTGGCTCGAGCGGGCGGCGCGGATCCGCGGGGTGTAGATGTCGAAGACGCCGTCGTTGTGGGTCTTGCGGTGCTTGGTGAAGATCTCCCGGATCCGCGGATCGGGTTCCTTGCCCGCCTCCCGGATCGCGGTCTCGACCATGCGCCAGCCGCCGCTGGGCATCATGGCGCGCTTCAGCGGCACGTCGGTCTGCAGGCCGACGATCACGTCGTCGTCCTCGCTGATGTACCCGGCGGGGAAGGCGTCGATGTCCGCGGGGGTCTCGGTGTCGACGTCGTAGACGCGGCGCCGCCGCTCCTCCGAGAGATAGGTCCGCTCGAGGTGGTCCCAGAGCCGGAGGGTCTTCTCGGTGGGGCCGGCGAGGAAGGAGGCATCGCCCTCGTAGGGCGCGTAGTTGCGCTGGATGAAGTCGCGCACGTCGATGCCGTCCTGCCACGGGCCGGGGGTGAATCCCGCCCAGGCATCACCTCCGGCGGCCTCGGCGGCGACGCGATCGGTGGTGGCTGACGTCATGGCGATCCTCCTCGGGAGCGGGAGGGCCGGTCGGGACGATGCCCTCCGCGATGTCTCCACCGTAGGCCCGCGGGAGGGTCTCGCCCCGGGCAGTTGGTCCCGCGGAGGACCTGCGGCGATGTCGCGCCCGTCACGTCCTCGCAGGACATGCGACGGGCCCGTCGGGTCAGCGGATCAGTGGTCCAGGCGACGCTCGCGCGCGAGCTTCTCCTGGTACGCGCGGCGCTCGGCCTCGACCTCGGAGGCGAGCTGCTCGAGACGCAGCTCGGTGGTGCCGGTGCGGGACTCCATCGGCACGTAGTCGCGCTCGGACTCGCCGATGTAGATCTGGCGGGGGCGCCCGATCTTCGTCTCGGGATCGTGGATCATCTCCTGCCACTGCGCGATCCAGCCGGGCAGGCGGCCGATCGCGAACAGGACCGTGAACATGTGGGTGGGGAACCCAATGGCCTTGTAGATGATGCCGGTGTAGAAATCGACGTTCGGGTAGAGCTTGCGCTCGACGAAGTAGTCGTCCTTCAGCGCGATCTCCTCGAGCTTCATCGCCAGCTCGAGGCGCTCGTCGTGGACCCCGAGCCGCTCGAGGACGTCGTCGGCGATCTTCTTGACGAACTTCGCACGCGGGTCGTAGTTCTTGTAGACCCGGTGGCCGAAGCCCATCAGACGGATGCCGTCCTCCTTGTTCTTCACCTTCTCCATGAAGTCGCGGGGGTCCATGCCCTCGTCGCGGATGGTGTTCAGCATCTCCATCACGGCGGCGTTCGCACCGCCGTGGGCGGGGCCGGAGAGGGCGCCGATGCCGGCGGAGATCGAGGTGAACAGGTTCGCCTGCGCGGAGCCGACCAGGCGCACCGCCGAGGTGGAGCAGTTCTGCTCGTGATCGGCGTGGAGGATCAGCAGCTGCTCCATGGCCCGCACCACGACCGGATCCGCGATGTACTCCTCGACGGGGAAGCCGAAAGTCAGGCGCAGGAAGTTCTCGATCAGGGAGAGCCGGTTGTCCGGGTAGAGGAGGGCGTGGCCCTGCGCGATGCGGTGCGCGTAGGCGGCCATGGTGGGCACCTTGGCGAGCAGCCGCACGGAGGACAGGCGAACCTGCTCCTCGTCGAAGGGGTTCAGCGAGTCCTGGTAGAAGGTCGACAGGCCCGAAACGCCCGCCTGCAGCACCGCCATCGGGTGGGCATCGCGGGGGAAGCCGTCGAACATGCGCCGGAAGCGCTCGTCGAGCAGGGTGCGCCGCTCGACCTGGGCCACGAAGTTCTCCAGCTGGCCCTGCGTGGGCAGCTCGCCGTGGATCAGGAGGTAGGACACCTCGAGGAAGGTCGAGCTCTCGGCCAGCTGCTCGATCGGGTAGCCGCGGTAGCGCAGGATCCCCTCATCGCCGTCGATGTAGGTGATCGCCGACTTGGCGTTGGCGGTGTTCATGAAACCGGGGTCGTAGGTCACGTCCCCGGTCTCCTTGCGCAGCGGGCCGATCCCGACGCCGGAGTTGCCCTCCACCGACGGGACGACCGGCAGGTCCAGGGACTTCTCCCCGAGGGTGAGGCGGGCGGTCGACGTGGGCTGATCCATGGGCTCTCCGTTGTGCGTGGTCGGATCGTTCAGAGGCGCGCGAGGCGCTGTGCGGCGGCGGCGATGCGCTCGTCGGTGGCGGTGAGGGCGATGCGGACGAAGGTCCCTCCCCCCTCACCATAGAACATGCCGGGGGCGACCAGCACACCGGCCGAGGCGAGGCGTTCGACGCTCGCCATCGACTCCTCGCCGAAGGTGGTCCACAGGTACAGACCGGCCTCGGAGCCGTGGATCCGGCCCCCCGCCGCCTCGACCGCGGGGGCGAGGAGGGCGCGGCGGGCGCGGTAGACCTCGTGCTGGGCGGCGGCGGCCGCATCGTCGCCGAGGGCGGCGGTCATGGCGATCTGCATCGGACCGGGCAGCATCATCCCGGCCTGCTTGCGCACCGCGACGAGCTCGCCGACGAGAGCGGGATCACCCGCGACGAAGGCGGCCCGGTAGCCGGCGAGATTGGACTGCTTGGACAGCGAGTACACGCAGAGCAGCCCGTCGAGGGAGCCGCCGTTGACCCGCGGATCGAGCACCGAGGGCACCTCGTCGACGGTCCAGGGCAGCAGGGCGTAGCACTCGTCGGAGGCGACGATGATCCCGCGCTCCCGCGCCCAGGCGACCACCGCGGCGAGCTGCGCGGCCGAGAGCACCTCTCCCGTCGGGTTCGAGGGGCTGTTCAGCCAGAGCAGACGGATCCGGTCGACGGCCGCGGCATCCGGCAGCGCCGCATCGCCGTGCGCGGCGAGGGCGGCCACGTCCACGGGCAGCGGCTCGGCGCCGACGAACCGGACACCCATGTCGTAGGTGGGATAGGCGATGTGCGGGAAGGCCACCGCATCGCCCGCCCCGAGACCGAGCTGGAAGGGCAGGTGCGCGACCAGCTCCTTGGAGCCGACGGTGGGCAGCACCGCGTCGGCGGTGAGGTCCTCCCCCGCCCCGCGGCGGCGGCGCAGGAAGTCGACGAGCGCCGCGCGCAGTGCGAGGGTGCCGATGGTCTGCGGGTAGCCGGGGCTGTCCGCGGCGGCCGCGAGCGCGGCCTGCACGGAGGCCGGGGTCGGGTCGACGGGGGTGCCGACCGAGAGGTCCACGAGGCCCTCCGGATGGGCGGCGGCCCGCTGCTTCGCACCGGTGAGGGCGTCCCAGGGGAAGGCGGGCAGGCGTCCGGCGAGCGACCGCCGGGCGGCTCCGGCGGGGCGGGTCTCCTCGGTCATGGCGGCTCGGCTCAGTTCTGCGGCGGCAGCGCCGCGATGAGGGGGTGGTCCTTGTCGATGACGCCCATCTTGGCCGCGCCGCCGGGGGCGCCGAGGTCGTCGAAGAAGTGGACGTTCGCGTCGTAGTACTCGGCCCACTGGTCGGGGACGTCGTCCTCGTAGTAGATCGCCTCGACCGGGCACACCGGCTCGCAGGCGCCGCAGTCCACGCACTCGTCGGGCTGGATGTACAGCGACCGGGTGCCCTCGTAGATGCAGTCCACCGGGCACTCGTCCACGCAGGCGCGATCCTTCACGTCCACGCAGGGCAGGGCGATCACATAGGTCATGGGGCGGCGTCCTTCCGGTCTCGAGCCGGGTCCATTCTGTCATTCCCCCGCCTCGCGACCCCTCTCCGTCCCCGGCCGCTCGGCGCGGACGTGATGCGAGGAACACCCCGTCGGCCGCGGGCCCCGGACCGCTAGCCTCGGGGGATGGACGAGCAGAGCCCGGATCGGGTCCGCGCCGGATGGGCGCCCTTCCTCCAGGAGGGGCGCCGCGTCGTGATCCGCTCCGCGATCGACCGCTCCCGTTCCCCGCACGGCGAGTCGATGACCGATGCGCTGGGCACCGTGATCGCGACCGATGAGGAGTCGGTGACGGTGATGACGCGCCGCGGCGAGGTGAGGGTGCCCCGGGTGCTGATCATCGCGACGAAGGAGGTCCCGCCGCCGCCGGTGCGTCGGGTGCGGGACGCCGCGCCCTGAGGATGTAGTCCGCCGCGGAGACGACGTGCAGGACCACGCCGATCCACACCAGCACCTGCACCGCGCCGATCAGGCCGGGGGCCCACGCGGCCGCTGCGACCAGCAGGAACACGGAGGACATCAGCACGAAGGTGCGGACCTTCCCGAGCCGGGAGACGGCGATGCGCCCGCCCAGCGCGGCGCGGGTGGCGAGCGCCGCCATCGCCACGTCCATCAGCAGGATCAGCACCAGCGCCGCCCAGGGCAGCAGGCCCGCGAGGGCGAGGGTGAGGACGATCGCGGCGAGTCCCAGCCGGTCCGCGATCGGGTCGATGATCTCGCCGACGCGGCTGGTCTGGTCCAGGGTGCGGGCCAGGAGCCCGTCGACCCAGTCGGTGCTCGCCCAGACCAGCAGCAGCACCACGGCGAGGGTGTCCGGGCCGTCCAGCAGCAGGCGGCACACCGGGAGCAGCAGCACGAAGCGCAGCAGGGTGACCAGGTTGGGCAGGGTCGCCCAGTCGCGCCGGGGTGAGCTCATCGCCGCCTCCGCCGCAGGGTCACCACGAGCGCCGCCGCGAAGGGGACCAGGATCCCGATGCCCTGCACGATCCAGCCCGCGTACTGGGTCTGCTCGGCGACGACGGCGGGGACCAGCACCCCGCCGCCCGCTCCTCTGCCGAGGAACGGGCCGGCGATCAGCCCCCACAGCGAACCGAGGAGCAGCAGCGGCAGCCGGGCCCCGGTCGAGGCGACCAGGAAAACGCAGGCCGTGACCTGGAACAGCAGCCCCAGCAGCAGACCCGTCGGCACCTGCACCGACCCGAGATCGAGCCGCATCCGATGCGTGGTGATCAGGAACAGCACCGAGATCACGGCGATCACCACCGCCATCACCGCCTGGGAGACCCGGGCGGAGACGGAGGTGGTGTCGACCGTTCTCGGGCCGTTCGGGGGCGTCACCGGATCACTGGACCGAACGCGCCCGGGAAACCGCGCGACGACGCTCGGTGGGATCGAGAATCACCTTGCGGATGCGGACGATCTCGGGGGTGACCTCTACGCACTCGTCCTCGCCCGCGAACTCGAGGGACTCCTCGAGGGTGAGCTTCCGCGGCGGCACCAGGTTCTCGAAGCTGTCCGCGCTGGCGGCGCGCATGTTGGTCAGCTTCTTCTCCTTGGTGATGTTCACGTCCATGTCCTCGTTGCGGGAGTTCTCCCCGACGATCTGGCCCGTGTACACCTCGGAGGTGGGCTCGACGAAGAAGCTGCCGCGCTCCTGGAGGTTGATCATCGCGTACGGCGTCACGGCGCCGGGGCGGTCCGCGACGAGGGACCCGGTGTTGCGGAACTCGATGTCGCCCATCCACGGCTCGAAGCCGTCGGCGTAGGACGAGGCGATGCCGTTGCCGCGGGTCTCGGTCATGAAGCGTGTGCGGAAGCCGATCAGGCCGCGGGAAGGCACGGTGAACTCCATGCGCACCCAGCCGGAGCCGTGGTTGCTCATGGTCTCCATGCGGCCCTTGCGCGAGGCCATCAGCTGGGTGACGGTGCCGAGGTACTCCTCGGGCACGTCGATGGTCATCCGCTCGACGGGCTCGTGGGTCTTCCCGTCGATGGTGCGGGTGAGCACCTTGGGCTTGCCGACGGTGAGCTCGAAGCCCTCGCGGCGCATCTGCTCGACGAGGATCGACAGGGCCAGCTCACCACGGCCCTGCACCTCCCAGGCGTCGGGGCGCTCGGTCGGGAGCACCTTGAGGGACACGTTGCCGACCAGCTCGGAGTCGAGGCGGTCCTTCACCTGGCGGGCGGTGAGCTTGTGGCCCTTGCCGTTCTTGCCGGCGATCGGCGAGGTGTTGATGCCGATGGTCATGGAGATCGCCGGGTCGTCGATCGCGATGAGCGGCAGCGGACGCGGGTCGGAGACGTCGGTGAGGGTCTCGCCGATCATGATCTCGGGGATGCCGGCGACCGCGACGATGTCGCCCGGGCGGGCGGCGCGGGTCATCGGCTCGCGGGAGAGGCCCTTGGTCTCGAGCAGCTCGGTGATCTTGACGGTCTTCGTGGCGCCGTCCTGGGTGCACCAGGCGACCTGCTGGCCCTTGGTCAGCTCGCCGTTCTTGATGCGCAGCAGCGCGAGGCGGCCCAGGAACGGTGAGGCGTCGAGGTTGGTGACGTGGGCCTGGAGCGGCATCTCGTCGTCGAAGCTCGGTGCGGGGATCTTCTCGAGGATGGTCTTGAACAGCGCCTCGACCGTCTCCTCCTCGGGCAGGGTGCCGTCGGCGGGCTTGTCGAGGGAGGCGCGGCCGGCCTTGCCGGAGGCGTAGACGACGGGCACGTCGAGGACGGCGTCGAGGTCGATGTCCTCGACCTCGTCGGCGAGGTCCGAGGCGAGGCCCAGGAGCAGGTCGGTGGCCTCGCCGACGACCTCGTCGATGCGCGCGTCGGGCCGGTCGACCTTGTTGACCACGAGGATCACGGGCAGCTTCGCGGCGAGCGCCTTGCGCAGCACGAAGCGGGTCTGCGGGAGCGGACCCTCCGAGGAGTCGACCAGCAGGACGACGCCGTCGACCATGGACAGGCCGCGCTCGACCTCTCCGCCGAAGTCCGCGTGGCCCGGGGTGTCGATCACGTTGATGGTGATGCCGTCGGGCTCCCCGATCGCCGCGGCGGAGGGACCGGTGTACCGGATCGCCGTGTTCTTCGCGAGGATCGTGATGCCCTTCTCGCGCTCGAGCTCGCCGGAGTCCATCGCCCGCTCGTCGTGCTTGTCGCGCTCCCCGAAGGCGCCGCCCTGGGTGAGCATGGCGTCCACGAGGGTGGTCTTGCCGTGGTCGACGTGGGCGACGATGGCGACGTTACGCAGGTCGTTGCGGTGCTGGATGGTCATACGCAGGTGCTCGTTTCAGATAGCGCGGCGGGGCGTGGACCGAGCAGCGCCCGGTCGCACCGCGGTGCGACCCGCTCCAGGGCCGCGCCGATTCTATCGGCCCCAGCCGCCCGCGCACCGGTGGGCGGATGAGAGGTTCGACGCGGTGCGGGGCGGTTCGCCGACGGCTCCGTCCGGAGGCCGACGGGCCGGTCCGGGGTCCGACAGCTCCATCCGTCGGCCGACGGAGGATCCGGGGTCCGACGGGGCGCCGACATGCCGGAGGCCGGGGAGGACCGCCGCCTGCGGCGTCCTCCCCGGCCTCGCTCTGGCCCCGCCCCGCGGCGGGATCACCGATCAGACGTGACCGGCCTGCGCGAAGGGATCGATGACGTCGTCGGGCCCGTCGCCGCCGGACGCATCGCCCTCGCCCACCGGGGCCGCCTGGGCCTCGACGTCGATCGTCTCCGCGCCCGCGAGCGGGATGGATCCGCCGGGGATCGCGGCGAGCAGGCGCTTGGTGTACTCCTGCTGCGGCGAGTGGAACACCTCGTCGGTGGTGCCCTGCTCGACGACCCGGCCCTTCTCCATCACCAGGGTGCGGTCGGCGATCTGCCGCACCACGGCGAGGTCGTGGGTGATGAACAGGTAGCTGAGACCCAGCTCGGCCTGCAGGTCGTTGAGCAGCTCGAGCACCTGGGCCTGCACCAGCACGTCGAGGGCCGAGACGGCCTCGTCGCAGATGACGACCTCGGGGTCCAGGGCCAGGGCGCGCGCGATCGCGATGCGCTGACGCTGGCCGCCGGAGAGCTCGTTGGGATAGCGCTGCATCATCGCGGCGGGCAGCGACACCTTGTCCAGCAGGTCGCGGACCTTCGCCTCCCGGGACTTCGCGTTCCCGATGCCGTGCAGGCGCAGCGGCTCCTCGATCGTGCGGTAGATCGAGTACATCGGGTCGAGGGTTCCATAGGGGTTCTGGAAGATCGGCTGCACCCGGCGGCGCAGCGTCTTCTGGGCCCGGCCCCGGATGGTGGTGATGTCCTGGCCCTCGAAGAGGACCCGGCCCGAGGTGGGCTCGAGGAGCTTCAGCACCATCTGGGCGACCGTCGACTTGCCCGAGCCGGATTCGCCGACGATCGCGGTGGTGGTGCCGCGCTCGAGGGCGAAGGAGACGTCGTCCACCGCGCGGAAGGGCGTGGTCCGCCACGGCACGCTGCCCCGGATCGGGAACTCCTTGGTGAGCTTCTGGACCTCGATGACCGCCGTGGGATCCGGCTCGGAGTACCCGAACTCGGGCGAGAACTCGACCTCGCCGCGAGATGCGGCGGGGACGCCCTCGAGGGCGGCGCCCTCGTGGGCGTTCTCCAGGGCGTGCTCCCGGGCGGCCTCGCGCACCTCGAGCCGCCTGGCCGCGGAGACCAGCCGGCGCGAGGCCAGCGAGGGCGCCGAGGCGATGAGCCGCTTCGTGTACGGATGCTGCGGAGACTGCAGCAGCTCGAGCGCGGGACCGGACTCGACGACCTGCCCCTTGTACATCACCACGAGGTGCTGGGCGCGCTCGGCGGCGAGGCCCAGGTCGTGGGTGATCAGCAGCACCGCGACCCCGAGCTCCCCGGTGAGGTGGTCGAGGTGGTCGAGGATCTGCTGCTGGACGGTGACGTCCAGGGCGCTGGTCGGCTCGTCGGCGATGAGCAGCTTGGGACGGGCGGCGAGGCCCATGGCGATCAGCGCGCGCTGCTTCATGCCGCCGGAGAACTCGTGCGGGTACTGGCCCGAGCGGCGCTCCGCATCCGGCAGCCCCGCCTCCTCCAGCAGCTCCACGGTGCGCCGCTTCGCCTCGGCCCCGGAGGCCACGCCGTTGGCGGCGAGGGCCTCCTGGATCTGGGTGCCGACCTTCCACATGGGGTTGAGATTGCTCATCGGGTCCTGCGGGACCAGGCCCACCCGGTCGCCGCGGAGCGCCCGGATCTCCTTCTCGGAGGCGTGCGTGATGTCACGCCCCTCGAAGAGCACCTGACCGCCGGTGATGCGGCCGTTCTTGGGCAGCAGGTGGGCGATGCTCATCGCGGTGGTGGACTTGCCCGATCCGGACTCGCCGACGATCGCGACGGTCTCCCCGGGGTACACCTCGAGGTTCGCCGTGCGCACACCCATCACCGGACCGGTGGAGGTGGTGAAGGTGATCTCGAGATCGCGGATCTCGAGCAGGGGCTGGTTCGCGGTCGCGGTCATCGCTTCCTCGCCTTCGGGTCCAGGGCGTCGCGCACGGCGTCGCCGAGCATGATGAAGCTCAGCACGGTGATCGCGAGCGCCATGGACGGGTAGAACAGCATCATCGGCTGGGTGCGCAGCGCGTTCTGCGCGGAGGAGATGTCACGACCCCAGGAGACGGAGCTCGAGGGCAGGCCCACGCCGAGGAAGGACAGCGTCGCCTCGGCGACGATGAACACGCCGAGGTTCACCGTGGCGGTGACGATCACCGGCGCGATCGCATTGGGGATGACGTGCTTGAGCAGCACGGTCCCCTTGGAGGCGCCGAGCGCGGTGGAGGCGGTGACGAAGTCCTGCGCCTTGGTCGAGATCACCGAGCCGCGCATGATGCGGGCCACGTTCGTCCAGCCGAAGATGCTCAGCACGAGCACCACGGTCCACATGTTCATCTCGCCCAGTCGGGTGGCGATGACGATCGCGCCGAGGATCATCGGGATCGCGAAGAAGACGTCGGTGACGCGGGAGATGACCTCGTCGAACCAGCCGCCGAGGTAGCCGGCGAGCGCCCCGATGGTGCCGCCGATCAGGGTCGAGCCGATCATCGTGAGGAAGCCGATCAGCACGGAGGTGCGGGTGCCCCAGACGGTGCGGGAGAGGATGTCGTAGCCCTGCACCGTGGTGCCGAAGACGTGCTCGCCGCTCGGCGGCTTCGAGCCCTGGGAGATCTCGCCGAAGCGCGGATTCTGGTCGGTGAAGACGCCGGGGAACGCGGCGACGAAGAGCACGAACAGGATCAGCAGCGCGGAGAGCACGAACACGGGGTTCCGGACCAGGTTGTGGCCTGCCTCGGCCCACAGCGAGCGCGGCGAGCTGGTGGTGTCGGCGGCGTCGACGGCCTGCAGCGGGGTCTCGTCGAGCGGGGCGACCCAGTGCTCGGCACGGGGGCGGCGGGGGGTCTGAGCATCACTTCGCATAGCGGATCCTCGGGTCGAGCACGGCGTAGAGCAGGTCCACGATGAGGTTGGACAGCAGGAAGATGATCACCAGCAGCGTCACCAGCGCCACGATCATCGGCGCCTCGCCGGCGTTGATCGAGTCGAAGAGCAGGGAGCCGACGCCGTGGATGTTGAAGATCCGCTCGGTGACGATGGCGCCGCCCATGAGCGCGCCGAGGTCCGCACCGATGAAGGTCACCACGGGGATGAGCGAGTTGCGCAGGATGTGCTTGGAGACGACGCCGCCGCGGGAGAGGCCCTTCGCGGTGGCGGTGCGCACGTGGTCCGCGGTGGCGGTCTCGGCGATCGAGGTGCGGGTCAGCCGCAGCACGTAGGCGAAGGAGACCGCGCCGAGCACGGCGCCGGGCAGCAGCAGGTTCTGGAAGCTGGGGTCGCGGCCCGCGTTGATCTCGGCGATGCCGAGCTGCACGCCGAGCACGAACTGCGCGACGAAGCCGATCACGAAGGTCGGCACCGCGATCAGGGTCAGCGAGACCAGCAGCAGCGTCGTGTCGATCCAGGTGCCCTTGCGGAGACCGGAGATGACGCCCGCGACGATGCCGAAGGCCGCCTCGATGACCACGGCGATCAGCGCGAGCCTGATCGTGACCGGGAAGGCGGCGGCGATCTGGTCGATCAGCGGGCGGCCGTTGAAGCCGATGCCGAGGTCGAAGGTGAGCACATTGCCCAGGAAGATGAGCCACTGCACGATCACCGGCTTGTCGAGGTTGTACTGCTCGCGCAGCTGCTGCTCGACCGCCGGGGAGATGGGCTTGTCACCGGCGAGGGTGAGGATCGGATCGCCGGACGCCGCGAAGGCGAGCAGGTACACGATCAGTGTGGCGCCGAGGAAGACGGGGATCATCTGCAGCAGGCGCCGCCCGATGTACCAGAGCACGTCGTTCCCTTTCGATGGAGGAGAGGGGCCCGGGGGCCCGCGGGGCGGTCCCGGCCGGGCGCCCCACTCCCCCTTCCCACGGTGTTCAATGGCGGCATGACCGAGTCGAGCACCTCTTCCGCCGTCCCCTTCGTTCCCTCCCCCGCCGCCGAGCCCGTCGATCCGACCACGACCGAGGCCTGGGACGCCCTCGAGTCCCTCGACCTCGAGCGCACCGGATCCCTGCGCGAGATGTTCGCCGCCGATCCGCAGCGCGCCGAGCGCCTGAGCTTCGAAGCCGCGGACCTGCACGTGGACCTGTCCAAGAACGTGATCACCGACCGCACCGTCGAGCTGCTGCTCCAGCTCGCCCGCGAGGTCGGCGTCGAGGACCGCCGCGACGCCATGCTCGCGGGCGCCCACATCAACACGACCGAGGACCGGGCCGTGCTGCACACCGCGCTGCGCCGCCCCGAGGGCGCCTCCCCCGCCCTCGAGGTCGACGGCCAGCAGATCGACGCGGACGTCCACGAGACCCTCCGCCGGGTCTACGAGTTCGCGGACTCGGTGCGCTCGGGCGAGTGGACCGGCGTGACCGGCAAGCGCATCGAGACCGTCGTGAACATCGGCATCGGCGGCAGCGACCTGGGCCCCGTGATGATCTACGAGGCGCTGAAGCCGCTCGCGCAGGACGGCCTCACCGCCCGCTTCCTCTCCAACATCGACCCCACCGACGCCTACCAGACGACACGCGATCTCGACCCCGAGACCACCCTGGTCATCGTCGCGAGCAAGACCTTCACCACCCTCGAGACCCTCACCAACGCGCGCCTGGTGCGCGACTGGCTGCTGGCCGGGCTGCGCGAGGGCGCGGGTCTGACCGCCGAGCAGGAGTCGGAGGCCGTCGCGAAGCACTTCGTGGCCGTCTCCACCGCGCTCGACAGGGTCGCCGAGTTCGGCATCGACCCCGAGAACGCCTTCGGCTTCTGGAACTGGGTGGGCGGCCGCTACAGCGTCGACTCGGCGATCGGCACCGTCCTCGCGACCGTGCTCGGCCCGGACGTCTTCGAGGAGCTGCTCGCCGGCTTCCACGCGATGGACGAGCACTTCGCGACCGCCCCGGCGGCATCCAACGTGCCGCTGCTGATGGGCCTGCTGAACGTGTGGAACGTGAACTTCCAGGAGGCGGAGACCCATGCGGTCCTCCCCTACTCCCAGTACCTCCACCGCTTCCCCGCCTACCTGCAGCAGCTGACCATGGAGTCCAACGGCAAGTCGGTGCGCTGGGACGGCTCCCTCGCCACGACGGAGACCGGCGAGGTGTTCTGGGGCGAGCCCGGCACCAACGGCCAGCACGCCTTCTACCAGCTGATCCACCAGGGCACCCGCACCATCCCCGCGGACTTCATCGCCTTCGCCACCCCGAACCACGCCCTGCGCGACGGCGACCAGGACGTCCACGAGCTGTTCCTGGCGAACTTCTTCGCACAGACCAAGGCGCTGGCCTTCGGCAAGACCGCCGAGGAGGTCCGCGCGGAGGGCACCGAGGGCTCCCTCGTCCCCGCCCGCGAGTTCTCGGGCGACCGCCCGACCACCTCGATCATGGCGCCGCAGCTGACCCCGTCGGTGCTGGGTCAGCTGATCGCGCTGTACGAGCACATCACCTTCGTGCAGGGCGCCGTGTGGGGCATCAACTCCTTCGACCAGTGGGGCGTCGAGCTCGGCAAGCAGCTGGCCAAGGATCTCGCCGGCGCCGTCGCGGGCGATGAGGCGGCGATCGCCGCGGAGGACTCCTCGACCTCGGCGCTGATCCGCTACTACCGCGCGCACCGCGAGGGCTGACCGGCCTCGTCCCGGCGGTCTCTGTCGGGCCAGGCTGTGTCCACCGACGGGACGTGGGGGGGGGGGAGAGAATAGAGGGGGGGGGGGTGGGGGGGGGGGATTTCCTTCTTCGGACCACGGGGGGAATGGGAGAGGCCAAAGACCTGCATATGACAGGTCTCGGGCCGCTCACGTCCCGTTCATGGACAGTGCCCGCGGGGAGGACACGCCAGATCCGCCCGGGCCGGCCGGAAACAGCGGGCTCAGGTCACGCCAGGTAGTCCACGTCCCGGGTCTCGCCGCCCGCGACGAGGGCGAGGATCGTGATCACCGCGGCGAGGGTGAGGTAGCCGCCGACCAGGAGCAGTGAGCCGCCCTGCGCCTGCCACAGCGCGATCATGGCGTAGGGCGCGGGGGCCGCCCCGATCACCGAGGCCATGTTGTAGCTGACGGCGCTGCCGGTGTACCGCACGTCGGCCCGGAACATCTCCGGCAGGAACGCCGCCATCGGCCCGAAGGTGAGGCCCATGAGGGTGAAGCCGAGGATCAGCGCGGCCATCACCCCGACCGTCCCGGCGTGCATGAGCGGGTCGAGCAGGAGGCCGAAGACGCCGATCCCGGCGGTCACGGCGAGCAGCAGGCGCTTGCGACCCAGGCGATCCGCGAGCGGGCCGGAGACCACGGTGAAGATCCCGAAGAAGACCACGCCGATGATCAGCATGGTGAGGAAGTCGGTGCGCTCGTAGCCGAGGCCCGGGGCGAAGCTCGTGGGGTCGAAGGCCCTGCCCGCCGCCTCCGCGGCGGCGCGGGCGGAGGCCTCGTCGGCCGCGGTGGTGCCGACCACCATGAGGAAGGCGGTCATGAGGTAGAAGAGCACGTAGGTCGCGACCATGGCGAGGGTCGCGAGGACCAGCGGCCTGGCAGCGGTGCGGAACACGCGGGCGATCGGCACGGCCGCGACCCGCTGCTCGTCCAGCACCTTCTGGAAGGCCGGGGACTCCATGAGCTTCAGCCGCACCCACAGGCCCACGATCACGAGCACCGCGGAGAGCAGGAAGGGCACGCGCCACCCCCAGGAGGTGAACTGCTCGGGGGTGAGCTGCACGCTCAGCAGCACGAACAGCAGGTTGGAGAGGATGAACCCGAGCGGGGCGCCGAGCTGGGGGAAGGTGCCGTACAGGGCCCGCTTGCCGGGAGGGGCGTTCTCGGTGGCCAGCAGCGCCGCGCCGGACCATTCGCCGCCCAGGCCGATGCCCTGGCAGAAGCGCAGCAGCACCAGGATCGCGGGGGCGATGACGGCGAAGCCGGGCGTGGAGGCGGTGGGGAGCACGCCGATGAGGAAGGTCGCGATGCCAATCACCAGCAGGCTCGCGACGAGGGTGGTCTTGCGGCCCACCCGGTCTCCGTAGTGCCCGAAGATCAGCGAGCCGAGCGGGCGGGCCACGAAGGCGACGCCGAAGACGGCGAAGGAGCTCAGCAGCTGGTTCGCCGGGGTCTGCGTCGGGAAGAACAGGGCCGGGAAGACGAGCGAGGCCGCGGTCGCGTAGGCGTAGAAGTCGAAGAACTCGATCGTGGTGCCGACCATCGAGGCCGTGATGATGCGCCCGCGGGTGTTGGCGGGGCGACGGCGGGCGCCTGAGCCGAAGCCGGCGCGTCGGGCGGGGTGGGGTGCTGCACGGTATTCTCGACGGGCGACACTAGACCCCCAGTCCCACCATTCGGACCCGCTGGCCGCACTCTGAGACATACGGAACTCTGTACGGCGCTCGGAGTTCACCTGCTGTCCACCCTCCCGACTTGTTGCGGTCCACGGTTAGCGCTTACCTGCATATGCCCTGGTCACAGTCCTGCAACACGTCGGGCAATCGATGGCAACCGACACCCATACTGCAGGAATGCGCTCACGATGTGTGCGTCGGCCGCGATTGCGGCCGCCCCTCCGATGAGGGAGGGCACATCGTCGCAGTCGAGGAGGACCGCGCATGTCTCGCCACTCTGTCTCCCGTCAGACCTTCACCCCCACCCGTCGTGCCGTCGCCCTCGGCGGCACCACCGCGCTCGCTGCCACGGCGCTCGCTGCTTGCAACCCCGGCGGGTCCGGCGGAGGCGGTGGCGGCGGCGAGGACGCCGCCCCCGTCGCGGAGCAGGACGCCTCCGAGCTCGCCGGCAAGACCCTCAGCTACCTCTACTTCACCGATGGGCCCGACGAGCAGGCCACCCGTGATCTGATCGCGGCGTTCGAAGCGGAGTACGACGTCACCGTCGAGCTCGAGATCGTGCCCTTCTCGGACATCACCACCACGCTGCAGGCACGGCTGTCCGGCGGGCAGGCACCGGATGTCGCCCGGGTCGCGGCCACGGCCCCCTTCGCCGGAGACCTGCTGCTGCTGGACGACTACCTCGGCGCCGAGTACCTCTCGGAGTTCTCCGAGGGCGTGCAGGTGGGCATGACCGATGCGGACGGAAAGATCCACGCCGTC
Organism: Brachybacterium sp. J144; assembly: GCF_036321705.1. Classification (NCBI taxonomy): domain Bacteria; kingdom Bacillati; phylum Actinomycetota; class Actinomycetes; order Micrococcales; family Dermabacteraceae; genus Brachybacterium; species Brachybacterium sp. J144. The sequence goes on along the minus strand of NZ_JAZDCG010000001.1, from coordinate 100,096 downwards.
GCGTCGGACCTCACCCAGAACGGTCCCTTCGTCAACACCGACCTGTTCGAGCAGGCCGGTGTGGAGCTGCCCGAGTCCTGGACCTGGGAGGAGATGGTCGACCTCGCCACCCAGGTGCAGGAGGCGACCGGCACCGAGTTCGCCTTCGCGATGGACAAGTCCGGTCACCGCCTGTCCACGATCCTGTCCCAGGGCGGCACCTACCTGGTCCAGGACGGCACCAGCTCACTGGATCCCGCCGCCGCGACCACCGCCCTGCAGCCGCTGCTGGACATGATCGAGGAGGGCACCTCCCCCAGCGACTTCTGGCTGGACTCGGGCACCAAGTACCAGGGCGCCAACGAGGTGTTCCTGGCCCAGCAGGTGCCCGTATACCTCTCGGGCAACTGGCAGGTCGCCCAGTTCGACGCCAACGCGGAGTTCGCCTGGGCCACCATGCCCAACCCCACCCAGACCGCCGGCGGCGGCTTCCCCGGCGGCAAGTTCATGGTCGGCTTCACCGCTGGCGCGGAGAACCAGCTGGCAGCGACGTTCCTGCAGTTCATGAACTCGACCGAATCACAGGAGGAGTTCATCACCACCTCCGCCTTCATGCCCACCCGCGCCGATCTCACCGAAGCTGGCGTCGAATACCCCGTCCGGAACGAGGAGATGGGCGTGTTCGTGACCGATCTGGGCGAGACCCCGCCCGAGGCCTACGCCGCCTGCTACGACCCCAACTTCGATGCCGCCGCACAGGAGTTCATCTCGGAGTTCGCGGAGGTCGTCGCCGGCAACAAGGACCTCGCCACGGCGATGGAGGATCTGCGCGCCTCGATCGACCAGATCGTGGAGCAGGCCTGATGCCTCAGACCGCGGCACCCGTGAAGAAAGCACGGCAGCGGCGGGTGCCGTGGTCGCTGAGGGCGGCTCCCTACCTGTTCCTGCTGCCGAACATGGTCATCTTCGGCCTGTTCACCATCTACCCCGCCTTCAGCGGTCTGAACATCTCGCTGTACAGCTCCCGCAACGGCCGCACCTTCGAATGGGCGGGGCTGGGCAACTACGAGCGGATCTTCTCCGACGACGACTTCTTTCGGGCGATGATCAACACGATCGTGTTCGTCCTCGCCTTCGTAGCGCTGTCGGTGATCATCTCGGTCCTGCTGGCGGTGCAGCTGAACGCGCAGAACATCGGCAAGTCCTTCTTCCGCTCGGTGTTCTTCTTACCAGTGCTGCTGAGTCCGGTGGTGGTGGGCATCGTGTGGCGCTGGCTGCTGGAGCGCAATGGCGGCCTGGTCAACGCCGCCCTCGAGGCGCTCGGCATCCCGGTGGTGCCCTGGCTGGTGGACCCCGAGCTCGCGATACTGTCCGTGGTGGCGGTGAGCCTGTGGGTGAACGTCGGCTTCTACACGATGATCCTGCTCGCGGGGCTCCAGTCGATCGATCCCAACCTCTACGAGGCTGCGAGCCTCGACGGGGCGGGCTCGGTGCGTCAGTTCCGGAACATCACCTGGCCGATGCTGGCCCCGACGACGATGGTGGTGCTGATCCTGTCCACGATCCACGGCTTCCAGGCCTTCGACGTCATCTACAACCTCACCGGCGGCGGGCCTGTCGGCGCCACCACGCTGCTGGTGCAGTACGTGTACGACAACGCCTTCGGCCCGCAGATGCAGTACGGAATGGCCGCGGCCGGCTCCGTGGTGCTGTTCGCGGTGGTCATGGGCTTCACCCTGCTTAACTGGTTGCTGGGCCGACGCGCGGAGGCGGTGTGAGGCGATGAGGACGACGACAGCCAAGCCCACCACCTGGACCTCCACTTCTCGCACCCGGGTGAGACCGAGCGATGTGGTGCGCACCGTGAACCTCACGGCGCTCGCGCTGCTGGTGCTGATCCCGCTGCTGTGGACGGTGCTGGGCTCCTTCAAGAGCCCCACCGAGCTCGCCCAGCGCCCGCCCACGCTGCTGCCCGGGCAGTGGCAGCCCGGCAATTACGTCGAGGCGCTGACCGGTTTCGACATGCTGCGCTACCTCACCAACAGCGTGATCGTGGTGGTGGTCGCGACGGCGCTGACGCTGGCGATCAACTCGATGGCCGCGTATGCGCTCTCGCGCTACAACTTCCGGGGACGGGACCTGCTGTTCCTGGTGACACTGGCGACGATCATGGTGCCCCTGCAGGTGATCCTGATCCCGGTCTACCAGGTGACCGCCTCGCTGGGACTGACCAACTCCCTATGGGGCGTGATCCTGCCGGCGATCGCCACTCCCACCGGGGTGTTCCTGCTGCGCCAGTACATGCTCACCATCCCCGACGAGCTGATCGACTCCGCCCGCGTGGATGGGGCCCGGGAGTTCGGGATCTTCTGGCGCGTGATGCTGCCGCTGTGCAAACCGGCGCTCGCCGTGTTGGCGATCTTCTCGGTGCTGTGGCGGTGGAACGACTTCCTGTGGCCGCTGGTGGTGACCAACGAGCGCACCCGCACCCTGCCGGTGGCGCTGCAGCGCTTCGCCAGCCAGGAGGTGGTGCCCTTCAACCTGGTGCTCGCCCTGTCGGTGGTCTCGATGATCCCGGTGCTGATCTGCTTCCTGGTGTTCCAGAAGCAGATCGTCCAGGGCATCGCAGCGACCGGCATGAAGTGAGCCCCACCCCACCGGCCGCTGAACGGACCGGGCCGGGCCCGGGACCGGAGATCACGAAGCCGTCGCCGGTCCCGGAACCGGCGGGCGCGGCGCACGATCGGTGGGATAATTCCTCTGGCATGTCTGCACTGTCTGAGGGGAACCCATGGAACTACTGATACCCACCGTCATGGTGGCCGGTGTCGTCGCGCTCGTGCTGCTGATTCTGCTGTTCGTGCTGCTGCGCAGCTACCGCATCGCAGCGCCGAACGAAGCGCTCATCATCACCGGACGCAGCGCCAAGACCAGCCCCAACGGGGACATCGACCTCGAGTCGGGCGGGGCCCGCGTGGTCATCGGCGGGCGCGCGATCGTACGCCCCATCGTGGACCGCGCCTTCGTCCTCAGCCTCTCCTCGCGCCAGATCCCGGTCGAGGTCGAGGGCTACTCGATGAACGGCATCTTCCTGCGCCTGCGCGGCGTCGCCCAGGTCAAGGTGGGCGGCAACGTCGACGACGTCCGCAAGGCCTCCCAGCGCTTCCTCGACCAGCAGCAGCAGATCGACCACTACACCCAGGAGATCCTCTCGGGCACCCTGCGCGCGGTGGTCGGCACGCTGACCGTCGAGCAGATCATCCGCGACCGCGCGTCCTTCGCGAGCCAGGTGCAGGCCGAGGCCGAGCACTCGATGAACAACCAGGGCCTGGTCATCGACACCTTCCAGATCTCCGCCGTCGAGGACGACGGCTCCTACCTGCGGGACTGGGGCCGCCCGGAGGCGGCGCTGGTCGCCAAGCGCGCCGCGATCGCCGAGTCCGACGCGAACCGCGAGTCGACCCAGGCGAAGAACCTCAACCTCCAGCAGGAGGCCGAGTCGAAGCAGGCCTTCGACATCCGCAACGCCGAGATCAAGGAGGAGACCGACGCCCGTCAGGCCGTGGCCGACGCCGCCGGTCCCCTCGCCCGCGCCGCGCAGCAGCAGAGGATCATCGAGCAGGAGGAGCTCATCGCGGTCCGCAACAACGACCTGCGCGAGAAGCAGCTCATCGCCGAGGTTCACAAGCCGGCCGAGGCCAAGCGCTACGCCGAGCAGCAGGACGCGGACTCGAAGAAGTATGCCCGCGTCGCCGACTCGGAGGCGCAGCTGACCGATGAGCGCAACCGCGCCGAGGCCCGCAAGGTCTCCGCGGACGCCGAGGCGCACGCGATCGAGGCCCGCGGTCGGGCCGAGGCCGAGGTCGAGCTGCAGCGCCGCTCGAAGGACGCCGAGGCCGTGCGTCTCGAGGGTCAGGCCGAAGCCGACTCGCTCCGCGCCAAGGGCGAGGCCGAGGGTGCGGCGATCCGCGCCAAGGGCGATGCCGAGGCGGAGACCACCCGGGCCCGCGCCGAGGCGTACAAGCAGTTCAACGACGCCGCGGTGCTCGCCCAGGTGCTCGACGTGCTGCCGGCCGTCGCGAACGAGCTCGCCTCCCCCTACTCGAACATCTCCAACCTCTCGGTGTTCTCCACCGATGGCGAGGCGAAGATCGGGCAGAACATCTCGGTGGGACTCGCCCAGGTCCTCGACATGGTCAAGTCCACGACCGGCGTCGACTTCCAGGACACCCTGCAGCGGGCCGCCGAGGGCGGTCGCTCCGTGCGCGCCCAGGCCGAGCAGGCAGGGTCCGCGGCGGGCTCCGCCCCGGCGGCCCCCACCGCACCGTCGACCGACGCCGACGACGCCGCCGACACCCCGGAGTGACCCTCTCCCGTCGGACCGGATGACCGGAGCCGACGGACCCGAACGGCGCCCCGTCCCCGCATCGCGGGGGCGGGGCGCCGTTCTGCGTCGGCGGTCGAAAGATGCCGTTCACCTGCACGTCATGTGCTGTCCGTGGCGGGACCGAGGGCTTGGCGACGGGGCGCGGGGTGGTCCTAGAGTGGGTCGCAGCACCCCTGGTCCCGGCGAGAGAAGCGAGTCCTCCCCCATGAAGATCGGCATCCTGACCTCCGGGGGCGACTGCCCCGGGCTGAACGCCGTCATCCGCGGCATCGTGATCAAGGGCGACAAGCTGTTCGAGGACGAGTTCATCGGCTATCGCGACGGCTGGCGCGGCGTGATCGAGAACGACTTCATGACGCTCCCCCGCCGCAAGGTGCGCGGCATCGGCCGGATCGGCGGCACGATCCTCGGAACCTCCCGCGCGAACCCCTTCCACGACGGGGCCGACGGGGCGGAGATCGTGCTGCGGCAGATGGACGAGAACGACATCGACGCGATCGTCGCGATCGGCGGCGACGGCACCCTGTACACCGCGAACCGGCTCCACGAGGCGGGCGTCCCGGTCGTCGGCGTCCCGAAGACGGTCGACAACGACCTCGACGCGACCGACTACACCTTCGGCTTCAACACGGCCGTCGAGATCGCGACCGAGTCCCTGGACCGGCTGCGGATGACCGGCGACTCCCACCACCGCTGCATGGTCGCCGAGGTGATGGGGCGCTCGGTGGGCTGGATCGCGCTGCACTCCGGCATGGCGGCGGGCGCCCACGTGATCTGCCTGCCCGAGTTCCCGCTGACCATCGACGAGATCTGCGGCTACGTCAAGTCCGCCTTCGACCGCGGCCGGGCGCCGCTCGTGGTGGTCGCCGAGGGCTTCATCCCGCAGGACGCCCCCGAGGGCTTCATGGACTACGACCTCGACGAGTTCGGCCGTCCCCGCTTCGGCGGGGTCGCCGCGGCCCTCGCCCCGATCATCGAGGAGCGGCTCGGCGTGGAGGCCCGTGCGACCGTGCTCGGCCACATCCAGCGCGGCGGCGAGCCGACGGGCTACGACCGCGTCCTCGCGACGCGCCTCGGCACCGCCGCGGTGGACCTCGTGCACGGCAGCAAGTACGGGCGCATGGTCTCGCTGCGTGGCACCGAGATCGTCGACGTGCCGCTGAGCGACGCGATCGACTCCACGAAGAAGGTGCCGCAGTCCCGCTGGGACGAGGTCGAGATCCTCTTCGGCTGACAGGCCGACGGGCCCCACCGCTCAGCCGGCGGAGCACGCTGACGGGATCCCGCGCGGCCCCGCTCAGCCGGCGGAGCCGACCTCGCCCAGCAGCGCCTTCCCGTAGGACGCGTGGACCGACTCCTCGTCGGACGGGTGATAGAGGCCCGCTCGGACGTCGCGGGAGAGCCGCTCGAGCTCGCTGCGGCGGAAGAAGTGGGAGCCGCCGCTCGCGCGGAGCACCTGGTCCACGGCCGCGATCGCGGCCTCGGTCGCGCGGGACTTCACCCCGGAGAAGTGGAGGAACCAACGGGCGCCGTGGTCGGTGATCCCGGGCCCCGTGGAGCCGGTGCCGAGCGCGTCCAGATCGGCGGTGACCTTCTCGATCTGCAGGATCGCCCCGTCGATCCCGATCGCGGCGGCGGCGAGGCGGCGGCGGATGTCGGGGTCGTCGGCGTGGACGATGCCGCGGGTGACGGAGCGGCGGGTGGTCGCGACCTGCACGCCCACGGCGAGCGCCCGCTCCGCGATGCCGGTGTAGACCGAGGCGATGAGCAGCTCGAAGGCACCGAAGATCCCGCGCACGAGCGGGTCGGGGTTCGGTCCGACGGGGGTGAGGGTGAGGACGTCCTGGGCGGCGATCGGTGCGGCGTGCAGGCGGGTGGTGCGGGACTGGGTGCCGCGCATGCCGTGGGTGTCCCAGTCGTCGAGGACCTCGACCGCGTCGGTGCGCTCGAGCAGTCCGAACACGAGGCGGGGGTCGACCTCGGTGGCATCGGCGAGGCGTCCGTGGACCACGAGCCGGTCCCACACCGGCGCGAGGGAGGTGAAGATCTTGGTCCCCGTGACGGTGTACCCGCCGTCCTCGCGGGCATCCGCGCGGGTCGAGGCGTCGAAGAGCATCGCATCGTTGCCGGCCTCGGAGATGCCGAAGGCGAACAGGAGGTCCTCCGCGGCGCCGGCGAGGACCCGCTCCCCCGCGTCGGCGCCGACGAGATGCGCGTGCAGCGCCGCGCCGGTGACCACGAGGTGCATGTTCAGGGCGAGGGCCGTGGCCGGGGCGGCCTGGGCGAGGCGCCGCTGCACCCGGGAGGCGTCCAGCAGGCTCGCCCCGAGCCCGCCGAGCACGGTCGGCACGAGCAACCGCAGGTAGCCGCGCTCGCGCAGGTCGGCCAGGTCCAGCTCGGGGAAGGTGTTCTCCCGGTCGTGGACCGCCGCGCGCTCGCGGAAGGTCTCGAGGAGGTCATCGGGCAGCAGGTCCTCTGCGAAGCTCATGGGCTCAACGCTAGTCCACGTCCGCCGACGGGAGCTGGGGGCGAGAGCGGGGTCTCAGCGTCGCGGGGCGAGGAGGGCGAGCACCGGGCGATGGTCGGAGGATCCGCGCGGGCCGACCCGCACCGCGCGGACCTCGATCGGTCCGCGCACCCACATCGAGTCGAGGCGGCGCAGGGGCAGACGGGACGGATGGGTGGGGGCGTCCGGGGCGGGGGGACGGCCGGTCCGGGCGCCGGGGAGGCCGCCGCGGAGGACCAGCCCGAGACGACGCGCCAGCGACCGGGCGACCCGGGCAGCGCGCCCGGTCCGGGCACGGCGGGCGAGGAGGTCGCGCCGACGCGAGGCAGGCGGTCGGGACTCGTCGGCCGCGCGCACGGAGCCGGCGGCCTCCCGCCAGCCGGTCGCGGCGAGGGCGGCGAGCTCGGGCGCGGCGGGGTCGGCGTTCAGGTCCCCCATCAGCACGGCGGGCACCTCGGGATCGAGCTCGTCGGTGCGGCGCACGAGCCCCTGCACCTGTGCGGTGCGGTGCCGCGGATCGGCGTGATCCAGATGGGTGACCAGCACGTCGAGCGCGGTCCCGTCCGCTCGCCGGACGCGCGCGACGAGCACCGCGCGGGGCTCTCCCGGGGCGGCGGCGGGATGGTCGGGCAGCGGATGGTGCTGCGCCGTCTCGAGGTGATGCCGGGTCAGCAGAGCGACGCCGTAGCGGCGCGGCGGTGCGCCCACCGTCGTCGGCGGATGCTCGAGCGCGGCGCCAAAGGCGACCTCCAGACCGAGCTGCGCGGCGAGCCGCGCAGCCTGGTCCTCCCCGCGGGACCGCTCGCCGAAGGCGACGTCGACCTCCTGCAGACCGATCACGTCGGCCCCGAGCGCGGCGATCTCCCGCGCCGTGCGCACGAGGTCCACGCGCCCGTCGGCCCCCAGCCCATGGCGGATGTTCCAGGTCGCGACCCTCCAGGGGGCCGCCACCGGGCCGGGTGCCGGGGGCGTCACTGCAGGCAGCCCGGTCCCAGCAGTGCCTTGAGGGAGGCGTACAGGGCAGCGGACGGGGTGACCGAGAGCCGCTTGTCCAGCTGCATCAGGGTGGTGCGGCCCGGCTCCTGCAGACGCAGCCGCACCTCGCTCGAGCCGGGGTTGTCCTCGAGGACGCCGCGGAGCTGCTCGGCCACCTTGTTCGTGGCGCGCAGGGCGGGCAGGGCGATGACGACGGGCCCGTCGGCCCCGCCCCCGGTCTCGGGGATCGACATCTCCATGACCCGCAGCTCGGGCATGCCCTTGGAGGTGTCGACCCGTCCCTTCATGGAGACGATCAGGTCCTCGGCGAGCTCGCCGGCGACCGTGAGATAGGTGGAGGGGAAGAGCAGGCAGTCGATCGAGCCCTCGAGGTCCTCGACCGTGGCGATCGCCCACATGTCGCCCTTCTTGGTGGTCTTGCGCTGCAGCGTCGTGACCAGGCCCGCGATCGTCACCATCTGGCCGTCCTCGACCGCGCCCTCGTCGGCGAGCGCGCTGATGGAGGTGGTGGAGTTCTGGGCGATGACGTGTTCGAGCCCGTAGAGCGGGTGGTCCGAGACGTACAGGCCCAGCATGTTCCGCTCGAAGGCGAGCTTCTGCTTGCGGTCCCACTCGGGCAGGTCGGGGATGGTGATCGTCGCGGCGGAGCCCGAGGCCATGGTCTCGCCGTCCTCCCCCACCCCGGCGAAGACGTCGGCGAAGAGGTCGTACTGGCCCTGGGCCTCCTTGCGCTTGACGTCCACGACGGAGTCGACGGCGTCCTCGTGGACCAGCACCAGGGAGCGCCGGTTCGCGCCGAGGGAGTCGAAGGCGCCGCCCTTGATGAGCGACTCGATGGTGCGCTTGTTGCAGACGGTCAGGGGGACCTTGTCGAGGAAGTCGGTGAAGGAGGTGAAGGCGCCCTTCTCCTCGCGCGCCTTGATGATCTCCTCGACGACGTTGGCGCCGACGTTCCGGATCGCGGAGAGGCCGAAGCGGATGTCCTCGCCGACGGCGGAGAAGTAGAGGTCCGACTCGTTGACGTCGGGCGGGAGGACGGTGATGCCGCGGTGGCGGCAGTCGCCGAGGTACAGGCCGAGCCGGTCGCGGTTCTCCTGGGTGGAGGTGAGCAGCGCGGCCATGTACTCGGTGGGATGGTTGGCCTTGAGGTAGGCGGTCCAGTAGGAGACCACGCCGTAGGCGGCCGAGTGCGACTTGTTGAAGGCGTAGTCGGCGAAGGGCAGCAGGGTCTCCCAGAGGGCGGCGACCGCGGCGTCGGAGTAGCCGTTCCCCTTCATGCCCGCCTCGAAGGAGACGTACTGCTTGTCCAGCTCCGCCTTCTTCTTCTTGCCCATGGCGCGGCGGAGGATGTCCGCCTCGCCGAGCGAGTAGCCCGCGACCTTCTGCGCGGTCTGCATGACCTGCTCCTGGTAGACGAGCACGCCGTAGGTCTCGCCGAGGATCTCGGAGAGCGGCTCCTCGAGCTCCGGGTGGATCGGGGTGATCGGCTGCAGGCCGTTCTTGCGCAGCGCGTAGTTGGTGTGCGAGCCCATGCCCATCGGGCCCGGGCGGTAGAGCGCGGAGACCGCGGTGATGTCACCGAACTGGTCGGGCTTCATCTGGCGGAGCAGGGTGCGCATGCCGGAGCCGTCCAGCTGGAACACGCCGAGGGTGTCGCCGCGCTGCAGCAGCTCGTAGGTCTTCTGGTCGTCGAACGGCAGGGTCTCGAGATCCGGCGGGGTCTTCCCGTTGCGGGTCATGTTCTCGACCGCGTCCGAGAGCACGGTGAGGTTCCGCAGCCCCAGGAAGTCCATCTTCAGCAGGCCGAGGGTCTCACAGGTCGGGTACTCGAACTGAGTGATGATCTGGCCGTCGGAGGGCCGGCGCATCATCGGGATGATGTCGGTCAGCGTGTGGCTGGACATGATGACTGCGCAGGCGTGGACGCCCCAGCCGCGGGTCAGGCCCTCGACGCCCTTGGCGATGCCGACGACCTTCTGGACGTCCGGGTCCTCGTCGTGCATCCGCCGGAACTCGGTGGCCTCCGCATAGCGCTTGTGCTCGGGGTCGAAGATGCCGTTGATCGGGATGTCCTTGCCCATGACCGCCGGGGGCAGGGCCTTGGTGATCCGGTCGCCCATCGCGAAGGGGTAGTCCAGGACGCGCGCGGCGTCCTTGAGGGAGTTCTTCGTCTTCATGACGCCGTAGGTGACGACCTGGGCGACCTTGTCGTCGCCGTACTTCTGCTCGACGTAGTCGATGACCTCGCCGCGGCGGCGATCGTCGAAGTCGACGTCGAAGTCGGGCATGGAGACGCGGTCGGGGTTCAGGAATCGCTCGAAGAGCAGGCCGTGCTCGATCGGGTCGAGGTCGGTGATGCGCATCGCGTAGGCGACCATCGAGCCGGCGCCGGAGCCACGGCCCGGTCCCACGCGGATGCCCTGCTCCTTGGCCCACTTGATGTAGTCGGAGACGACGAGGAAGTAGCCGGGGAAGCCCATCTGCAGGATGATCCCGACCTCGTAGTCGGCGCGCTGCTGGACCTCGTCGGGGATGCCGGAGGGGTAGCGGTAGTGCAGGCCGTCCTGCACCTGCTTGACGAACCAGGACTCCTCGTCCTCTCCGCCGGGGGTCGGGAAGTGCGGCATGTAGTTCGCGCCCTCGTTCGTGGTGGTGAACGAGACGTCACACATCTCTGCGATGCGCAGCGTGTTGTCGCAGGCCTCGGGGAACTCGCGGAACAGCTCCCGCATCTGCTGCGCGGACTTCAGGAAGTAGCCGGAGCCGTCGAACTTGAAACGGTCCGGGTCGTTCAGCTTCGAGCCGGAGTTGATGCACAGCAGGACGTCCTGGATGGTGGCGTCCTCCTCGGTGACGTAGTGGAGGTCATTGGTGGCGACCAGCGGCGCGCCGATCGCCTTGGCGACCTCGAGGAGGTCCTTGGTGACCCGCTTCTCGATGGACAGTCCGTGGTCCATCAGCTCGATGAAGTAGTTCTCCCGTCCGAACATGTCCTGGAACTCGCCAGCGGCCTTCACGGCCTCGTCGAACTGGCCCAGGCGGAGCCGGGTCTGCACCTCGCCGGAGGGGCAGCCGGTGGTGGCGATGAGGCCCGGCGCGTACTTCGCGAGGATCTCGCGGTCCATGCGGGGCCACTTGCCCATCTGCCCGTCGAGCGAGGCGGCCGAGCCCAGGCGGAAGAGGTTGTGCATGCCCTCCGTCGACTTCGACAGCAGGGTCATGTGGGTGTAGGCACCGCGCGCGGAGACGTCGTCGCCCGCGGCCTGCTGCTCCTTGGTGCCCCACTGGACGCGGGTGCGGTCGTGGCGGCTGGTCCCCGGGGTCACGTACGCCTCGATGCCGATGATCGGCTTCACGCCCGCCTTGGTCGCCGCGGCGTAGAACTCGTAGGCGCCGAAGAGGTACCCGTGGTCCGTGATCGCGACCGCGCTCTGCCCGAGGTTCGCCGCCTCCGCGACGAGCTTGTCGATCTTCGCGGCCCCGTCCAGGAGCGAGTAATCGGTGTGGACGTGGAGGTGGACGAAGTCATCGGTGCCCGCAGAAGCCATGCGCTCCAGGGTAGTCCGGGACGCCCCGCGGAGGGGCTCGGCGCGGGGTCGGAGAGGTCACCCCGGCGCGTCCGGCGTGTCGGGAATCCGGGGGCGCGTCGGGACGTTGCCGCGGCTGTTCAGCGGGGGTCGGAGCCCCCGGCGTGGGTGAGCAGTTGCTCGGCGGGACCGCTCACGCCCCGTCCTCCTCCGCCTCGCGCTCTCGGCGCATGTCGGCGAGGAGGCGGTCCATGTAGTCGTGGACGTCCTCGTAGCTCAAGGAGCGCTCGTCGCGGCGCGGCGGGATGCCGCCCACGAAGGCGCCGCCGTGCCAGGCCAGCGAGTCGTCCGGGAGGGTCGGGTCCTCGTCGCGCCACAGGTCCAGGGGGATCGCGTGGGCGGCGAGGTCGGCGGCGATCTCTGCCGCGCGGGCCGGCTCGCCCGAGCGCTGCAGCACGGCGACGAGCAGGGACTGGGCGGCCCAGGCGAGGGCGTCGTCGTCCCGGTCCTCCCCCGGCTCGACGGACTCGAGGACCAGCGCGACGTAGCTCGCGGCGAGCTCGTCAGCCCCGTCCTCGTAGTGGTCGGTGGCGACGCGCAGAGCGACCCGCGGGACCAGCTCCCGTGCCTCCCACAGCACCGCGGCGCCGACGAGCGCCATCCCCACCCCCGTCGGGAAGTCGGGATCCTGGGCCAGGGCGGAGGTGGACGCGCGACCGGACCGGCGCTCGTCGTCGGCCGCGAGGAACTCCTCCACCGCGCGGGCGATCGCCGCCCGCATCGCCTCGTCGTTCCGCAGCGCCACCTCGGCGCCCGCGGGGTCCAGGCCCAGGCGGCGCGCGACACGGGCGACGGGGAAATCGGGGCGCGACAGGGCCGCGGAGCGGGTGGGGGTGAGGGCGCCGGGGAGATGCTCGTCGGTCATGGCTCGACGGTATCGCCTGACAGGATGGGCCGATGCACGCCGACACCCCGATCCTGCTGCGCCCGCTCAGCGCTCCCTGAGCCGGTCCAGGGCCTGCTGCAGGTCCGCCGGGTACTGCGAGGAGAAGGTGACCTGCTCCCCGGTGGCGGGGTGGATGAAGCCGAGTTCCATCGCGTGCAGCCACTGCCGGATCAGTCCGACCCGCTCCGCGAGGGTCGGGTCCGCGCCGTACAGCGGATCGCCGACGAGAGGGTGCTTCAGCGCCGCCATGTGCACGCGGATCTGATGGGTGCGGCCCGTCTCGAGCTTGACCCGCAGCAGGGTCCCGCCGCGCAGCGCCTCGAGCGTCGAGTAGTGGGTGACGGAGTGCTTGCCGTCGCTGCGCACCGCGAACTTGTAGTCGTGGTTCGGGGACCGGCCGATCGGGGCCTCGATCGTGCCCTCGGGCTGGTCCGGGGTCCCCTGGCAGACGGCGTGGTAGACCTTGTCCACCTCGCGGGCGCGGAAGGCGTCCTTGAGCGTGGTGTAGGCGAGCTCGGTGCGGGCGACCACCATGAGCCCGCTCGTGCCGACGTCGAGGCGGGAGACGATGCCCTGCCGATCGGGGTCGCCGCTGGTGCGGATCGACACCCCCGCCGCCGCGAGATGGCCGAGGACCGTCGGCCCCGACCAGCCGGCGCTGGGATGCGCGGCGACGCCGACGGGCTTGTCGATGACCACGATGTGCTCGTCCTGGTGGACGAGACTCATGCCCTCGGCGATCTGCGGCCGCACCTGGGTCGCGGGGCGCTCGTCGGGGATCTCGACGCTGAGCAGAGCGCCCGGTTCGAGTCGCTGCGAGCGGGCCGGGACGCGACCGTCGATCTGCACGTGCCCGTCGTCCACGAGATCGGCGACGCGGGTGCGGGAGAGGCCCAGCAGGCGCGAGAGGCCCGCGTCGACCCGCTCCCCCGCGAGGCCGTCGGGGACCATCAGGGTGCGGTGGCCGCTCACGCCTTCCGCTCCTCCGGCGCTTCGGTCTCGGCTGCCGCGGGCTTCTCCGCCTCGGCCGCGGAAGGATCGGTGTGCAGGCCGATCACGCTGAGCAGCACCACGAGGATCGCGCCGCCCACCACGCCCATGTCGGCGATGTTGAACACCGGCCAGTTGGGCAGCTCGAGGAAGTCGACGACCTCCCCGCGGAACGGGGCGGGCGGACGCAACAGCCGATCGTGGATGTTGCCGAGCGCGCCGCCGAGGATCATCCCGAGGGCCAGGGCGTACCAGGGCGAGCGCACCGTGGTGACGGCGAAGACGAGGACGCCTACGACGATCAGCATCTGCAGGCACGTGACGACGGGCGTGATCCCGGAGCCCATGCCCCAGGCGGCGCCCGAGTTGTACAGCAGCGTCAGCTGCAGGAACTCGCCGAGGAACGGCTGGGGAACGAGCTCCTCGAGGTTCGCCTCGGCCCAGTTCTTGGTGATCTGGTCGAGGACGAGCAGGATCGCGCCGAGCACGACCATGATGCCGAGGATCCCGGGGAGGGGGAGACGGCGACGAGCGCCGGACCCTTGGGGCCCGGCGCTCGTCGACGTGGTGGCGTGGCGGCTCACAGGCCGAAGTTCGCCTGCTTGTCCTGCGTCTCGCTGGTGTCGAGATCGCGGAGCTGGTTCTCGAGATAGTTGCGCAGACGGTTGCGGTAGTCGCGCTCGAACGTACGCAGGCCCTCGATGGTCTTGTCGAGCTCGGCCTTCTTCGACTCGAGCTCCGCGAGGGTCGTGCGGGACTTCTCCTCAGCCTCGCCCACGATGCGCTTGTGCTCGTCGTTCGCTTCGGCGATGAGGCGGTCGCGCTCGTCCTCGCCGTTCTTGACGTACTCGTCGTGCAGGCGGTTCGCGAGGGCGATGATGCCGGCCGCGTCTGTCGGCGCGGAGGAGGCCGCGGCGGGCGCGGGCTGCTCGGCGGGGGCCTCGGGCTCGACGACGGCCTGCGGGGCCGTGGTGTCGACATCCGCGGCGGGCGCCTCGGCGACGGGGGCGGCGTCGATCAGCTCGGCGTCGTCCTCCACCGGGGCCGCATCGGCGGCGGCCGCGGCCGGGGCCGACTCCAGCTCCGCGATGCGGTTCTGGGCCTCCTCCAGCTCCTTGGTGAGGCGGTTGTTCTCGTCGATCAGCTCTTGGAGGCGCGGCAGGATGTCGTTGTCGAGGTAGTTGTCCACCTCGTCCATGTCATAGCCCTCGGAGAACCGAACCGGTGTGAACCGCTTGTGCAGCAGGTCATCGGGCATCAGAGCCATGGGTCACCTTCTCGTCAGTCTGGGGTGGTCTCTGCGCCGGGCGCAGTGCGGACAGCCTAGCGGATCCGGCGCGCTCACCGGACGTCCCGGCCGATCAGCCGGACACCGGGGAGCCCATGCGAGCTCACCGGAGCTCACGCGAGCGAGGAGAGCACCGCCATGAGCACCCAGCAGGCCACGAGCAGCAGCATCAGGCTGAGGTCGAGGGCCACCGGCCCCAGGCGGAGCGGCGGGATGAGGCGGCGCAGGAACGTCACCGGGGGGTCCGTCAGCGTGAACACGACCTCGAAGAGCACCAGCACGAGCCCCGTCGGCCGGAAGTCGCGGGCGTACCCGCGGATCCAGTCGATCACCAGCCGCGCGAGCAGCAGGAGCATGTACAGGAACACTGCGAGATACAGCACCCCGGCGACGAGCTGCACGGGACCTCAGCTCTGGTTGTAGAAGTTGCCCTCGTCGGCGGTGGTGTCCCCGTCGACCTGGACGAACTCGGGCGAGAGCAGGAAGACCTTGGAGGTGACGCGCTCGATGCTGCCACGCAGGCCGAAGACGAGGCCCGCGGAGAAGTCGACCATGCGCTTGGCGTCGCCGTCCTGCATGTCGGAGAGGTTCACGATGACGGGGATGCCGTCACGGAAGGACTCGCCGATCGCCTTGGCGTCGTTGTAGGAACGGGGATGGATCGTGGTGATGCGGTGCATCGAGTCCTCCACTGCCGGGGCCATCGCCACGACGTTGGACCGCTGGCGGATGGGGGTCACCTGAGCCTCCCGTTCGAGAGCGGGCTCGGGGCCGCGCTCGGTGCGTCGGGCCGGAGCGGCAGGCTCGTCCTGTCGGACCCGCTCGTCCTCGTAGTACTCGTCGTCGACCTCGTTGGCGAGGCCGAGAGCGACCATGGCGTTGCGCCAGTTGCCCATCGTGGATCTCCCGTGTGTTGTTCGCGCTGACCTGGGCTCCGGGGAAGCACGGGGAGTGCGTGGGAGCCCGTGCATCGAAAGTACCGCAGGGTCGCAGGGCGCCCCGGGAGGCGCCCGGCGTGTCGGTCGGCGTGTCGGACGGTATGCCGGGCGGTGTGCCGGACGGCGTCAGGCCTCGTCGGACCTCGTCAGGCCCTCCGGATCACCCCGGCGAAGCGGCCGGTCTGGGCGCTGCGGCGGTAGGAGAAGAAGGACTCGTCCTCGAGGGTGCAGGGATGGTCGGCGTCGATCGCCCCGGAGGGGATGCCGAGCCGGGCGAGGATCGCCGCCGCCCCGGCCCGGAGGTCGAGGGCGGGGGTGCCCCAGCTCGTGGTCGCGGCCGTCTCCGGCAGCTGCGCCGCCGCGTCCTCGCGCATCTCTGCCGGCACCTCGTAGCAGGCGCCGCAGATCCCGGGGCCGATCGAGGCGGTGAGGTCGGCGGGCTGCGCTCCGAGCGCCGTCATCGCCTCGACGGTCGCCTCGAGTACGCCGTCGAGCAGGCCGCGCCGGCCCGCGTGCGCCGCTCCGATCACGCCTGCTACCGGATCCGAGAGCAGCACGGGCAGGCAGTCGGCCACCATGATCGCGAGCGCCGCGTCCCGCCGGTCCGTCACCAGCGCGTCGGCGGTCACTACCGGGGAGTCCCCCGCCGTCGGTAGCACGTGCACGAGGGTGGAGTGGACCTGGTCGACGAAGACGGCGCGCACCCCCACCTCGGCGGCGAGGAGGTCCCGGTTCCGCGCGACCGCCGCCGGATCGTCGTCGACGTGCAGGGCGAGGTTCAGGCTCGCGTGGTCCCCGGTGCTGACCCCGCCGGAGCGACCCGTGAACAGGGCACGGGCCCCGCGAAGTTGCGGAGCCCGTGCCGAGAGGGAGGTCGTCACTTGAGGAAGGACGGGAGGTCGAGATCGTCGTCGTCCGCCGGGGGCTCCTCGATGTGCGGCGGCCGCGGGGGCTGCTGCTGCTCGGGGGTGCGGGGAGCGGGACGCGGCGGCACCTGCTGGCCGACGGGGCGGGGGTCCTCGGCCTCGGCGGCGTCGAGCACCTCCGTCTCGGGCTCCGCGGCGCTGGGCCGCGAGGGCGAGAAGGCGGTCTGCGGCTGGCCCCAGGCGCCGTTCGCGGCGGGAGCGGCGTTCGCCGAGGCACCGGTCGCGGCCGGACGGCTCGCCGCCGGGCGCTCGGCCGGGCGCACCGGCTCGGGGCGCGGGGCGGGACGCGCGGCGAGATCGGTGCGGGGGGCGGGACCGCCGGACTCGAAGCCCGCGGCGATGACCGTGACCCGCACCTCGTCGCCGAGGGCGTCGTCGATGACCGAGCCGAAGATGATGTTCGCGTCCGGGTGCGCGGCCTCCTGCACCAGGCGCGCCGCCTCGGAGACCTCGTACAGGCCGAGGTCGCTGCCGCCCTGGATGGAGAGCAGCACGCCGTAGGCGCCGTCGATCGAGGCCTCGAGCAGCGGGCTGGAGACCGCGAGCTCGGCGGCCTGCAGCGCACGGTCCTCGCCGCGCGCCGAGCCGATGCCCATGAGGGCGCTGCCTGCGCCCTGCATGACCGACTTGACGTCGGCGAAGTCGAGGTTGATCAGGCCCGGGGTGGTGATCAGGTCGGTGATGCCCTGGACACCGGAGAGGAGGACCTGGTCCGCGCTCTTGAAGGCGTCGAGCATCGAGACCTGCTTGTCCGCGATGGAGAGCAGGCGATCGTTGGGGATCACGATGAGGGTGTCGACCTCGGCCTGCAGGGCCGCGATCCCGGACTCCGCCTGGGTGGAGCGACGGCGCCCCTCGAAGGTGAAGGGGCGGGTCACGACGCCGATGGTGAGGGCGCCGAGGCTGCGGGCGATCTTGGCGACCACGGGCGCGCCGCCGGTGCCGGTGCCGCCGCCCTCGCCGGCGGTCACGAAGACCATGTCGGCCCCGCGCAGGACCTCCTCGATCTCCTCGGCGGGTCCTGGGGTGGCTTTTTTGCCAGCCTGGGGATCTGCACCGGCGCCGAGACCGCGGGTGATCTCCTTGCCGACGTCGAGCTTGACGTCGGCGTCGGACATCAGGAGGGCCTGGGCGTCAGTGTTGATCGCGATGAACTCGACCCCCTTGAGGCCCGACTCGATCATGCGGTTGACAGCGTTGACACCGCCGCCGCCGACACCGACGACCTTGATGACTGCGAGGGAGATCTGGGTTCCGGCCACGTTTGGTCCTTGCTCTTGTCGTTCACCTGCGGAGAGGGGCCGCCTCGGGCTGGTCCCGACACCCGGTCGAACTCTCAACCTCTACTTCAGGTTGTGACTTCGGGGCACCTCTCCTTCCCCTCGACGCTAGGGACGAGGACGCGCCCGTGCAAACACCGTCGGCGCGTGTCGGCCGTGAACCCGGGCGGATCGAGGGTCCGGGCCCGCTGCTCAGCGCGTGACCGGTGCGACCGGCGAGGAGACGTCGATGACGGTGCCGGGCTGGGAGATGAGTGCCTGCACCACCTCGGCCTTGAGGGCGCTGTCGGCCGCGCCGCCCCAGATGACCGTCTTCACGGTGCCGTCCTCGAGGGCGATCTCGAGGGTGACATCGCTCGGGGTCGTCGCGGTCACGGAGCGGACCGAGCTCCGCAGCGGCTCGGGGATCGCGCCGACCACCTCGCTCATGGCGACGGCGGCACCCTCCGGGTCGGAAGCGCCCGCGCCGACGGAGAGCGGCACCAGGGTCGCGCCCTCCGCCGCGGCGGCCGGCAGCTCCTCCCCCGCCGCGTCGAGCACGGCGGTGCTGCCGTCGGCGCGGGTGAGCACCGCGACAGGAGCGGTCTCGGTGACCGTCACGGAGACGCCGTCGGGCCAGGACCGCTCGACCTCGGCGCTCGCGACACCGGGCAGCGCCAGCAGCTCCTGCTGGATCCGGCCGGTGCGCAGCAGCAGCACGCTGTCGCCGTCGTGCTCCTCGACGACCGCGCGCACCTGGTCCTCCGCGAGATAGCCCAGGCCCGAGATCTCCACCCGGTCGACCTGGAGGGCGGGGAGGTAGATCGCGGTGCCGGCGGCGACGAGCAGCAGGGCCAGCACCCCGGCGAGGGAGGCGAGGATCGCGCGACGGCGTCGACGCCAGGGGCGTCCGACCACCAACGCACGGAAGCGGTCCGCGGCCTGGACGACCCGTCCCTCCCCGGCGGCGGGGGCGGGATCCTCTGCCGGAGCGGGGCGGCCGACGGCGCGGCGGGATCGTCCCGGCGCCGTCGTCGCGCGCGCAGGGGCGGGGAACGCCGAGGCGGCCGAGCCCGCGGACACGGTGGACGCCGTGGGAACCCCCGAGGCGGCGGACGGCGCCGACGGAGCGGCTGACTTCGCGGACCCCGACGACGTCGCCGACGCAGCCGACGCTCCCGACCCCGCCGCGTCGGGCTTCACCGAGGAAGAGGTCGAGGACGTGCCGGCGCTCCGGCGCGTGGGTGCCGGGGCCGCGGAGCGGCGGGTCGTGGAGGAGGCCGACGGGGCGGCGGTGCGACGCGGCACCGGGCGCGCGGTCTGACCCGCGGAGCTCGCCGAGCTCGCCGACTCGCCGGAGCGGGGCCGGGGTCGCGGAGCGGCGGGGCGGCGGGTCGCCATCAGTCCCCCTCCCCCGTCCCGCCGAGCGCCGCGAGGACGCTCGGGGTGAGCTCGACGATATCGCCGGCCCCCAGCATGAGCACGAGGTCGCCGGGGCGCGCGGTCGAGGCGACGGCCGCGGCGAGCTCGCCCTCCGGCGCGTCATCGGCCACGGGGAGCACGCCGAGCGGGGCGTGGGCGGTGATGGTCGCGGCGGTGATCTGCGGGTCCGGGTCCTCGCGCGCCCCGTAGACGGGCAGCACCCAGGCCTGGTCGGCGGCGGTGAGCGCCGTCGCGAAGTCCTCGGCGAACAGCCGCGTGCGCGAGTAGAGGTGGGGCTGGAAGACCACCAGCACGCGGCCGCCGCGGTCCTGGGCCTCGACGATGCCGCGAGCGGCGGAGAGGGTCGCGGCGACCTCCCGGGGATGGTGCGCGTAGTCGTCCACGACCGTGACCCCGCCGGCCTCCCCGGCGACGTCGAAGCGGCGCGAGGCGCCGGTGAAGCGGGCGAGCCCACCGGCGAGGGCCGCAGGGTCGGCCTCCGGCACGGCGGCGCGGACGGCCACGAGGGCACCGACGGCGTTGAGCACGTTGTGGTGCCCGGCAACGGCGAGGGAGAGGTCCAGAGGCCCGTGCGGCGTGGCGAGGCGCACGCGGGCACCGGTCGCGCCGCCGCGCTCCTCGAGCACCCGCCAGTCGGCCCCGGCCCCGACGCCGTAGCGGATCACCGGGAGCCCGCGCTCCGCGGCCCGGTCGCCGAGGGCGGCCGCCCCAGCGTCGTCAGCGCAGACCACGAGGGTGCCGCCGGGCACGAGACGTGCGGTGAGGGCGTCGAAGGCGGCGGTCAGCGTCTCCGCATCGCCGTGGAAGTCGAGGTGATCGGGCTCGAGGTTCGTGACCACGAGCGACTGCGGGGCGAAGGCGAGGAAGGAGCCGTCGGACTCGTCTGCCTCGACCACGGCGAGCCCCCCGGCCTGCGGAAGTGCGGGGGCGACGCCCGAGTCGTCGGCGGCACCCTCCACGGCGCTCTCCTCCGCCGGGGCCGCTGCGAGAGGGTCCGTCGGATCCGCCGCGGCGAAGCCCGCATTGCGGCCGAGGTCCGGGACGGCGGCACCGAGCGCCCAGGCCGGGTCCAGGCCCGCGCCACGCAGCGCCATGACGGCGAGGCCGGTGGTGGAGGTCTTGCCGTGGGTGCCGGCCACGGCGATCAGCGAGCGCCCGCCGAGCAGGCCCGCGAGCGCGGCCGCCCGGTGGATCACGGGGATGCCCCGCTCGCGAGCGGCGATCACCTCGGGGTTGTCGGCGCGGACCGCGGTGGAGACGACGAGCAGGTCGACGTCCTCGGCCAGCAGGCCCGCGTCGAAGCCGATGCCTATTCGCGCACCGGCCGCGCGCAGCGGCGCGATGAACTGCCCGTCCTGCGAGTCGGAACCGCTCACGGTGAGACCGGCTTCGAGCGCGAGCCGGGCGACGGCGGACATCCCGGCCCCGCCGATGCGGACCACGTGGAGCGAACGGATTTTCGCCTCCGCGGGCCAGTCCGGGCGGGTGATCACCGCGCCCGGGCGCAGGATCGTGCGCGGCTCCGGCGCGGCGGACGGGGCGGAGGCAACGGGCTGGGAGGTCATGGGGCCACGGTAGCCTCGGCGCGGATCGCGTCGGGTCAGGCTCGGCGTGCGACGCCGATCACGACCTCCGCCATCACCTCGGCGGCATCGGTGATGCCCGCCGTGCGGGACGCCTCGGCCATCCGGGCGAGCGCCGCCGGGTCGGTGATCAGGGGCAGCACGTGCGCGCGCAGCCAGTCCGCGTCGAGGCGGGAGTCCTCGACCATCAGGGCGCCTCCGGCCGCGACGAGCTGTTCCCCGTTGAGGGCCTGCTCGCCGTTGCCGATCGGCAGCGGGACCAGCACGGCGGGCAGGCCCACGGCGCTCAGCTCGCAGACCGTCCCGGCTCCGGAGCGGGTCAGGGCGAGATCCGCGGCGGCGTAGGCGTCTTCCATCGCGGAGACGTACTCGAGCACGACGTGGCCGGGGCGGGGGGTCACGCCCTCGTTCTTGCCGCGCCCGGTGACCTGGAGGATCTGCACCCCGGCCGCGAGCAGGTCCTCGGAGGCCGCGGCGACGGCGGCGTTGAGGCGCTGCGCCCCGAGGGAGCCGCCGGTGGTCAGCAGCACGGGGCGGGTCGGGTCCAGGCCGAAGCCGGCGATCGCCGCGTCGCGGCGCGCCGCGCGGTCCAGCTCGGCGACGGCGCGGCGCATGGGCATGCCGATGCGGCGGGCGCCGGGCAAGGTCGACCCCTCGAAGGCGGTGAGCACGGCGGCGGCGCGGCGGGCTCCGAGGCGGTTGGCGAGGCCCGGCCGCCGATTCGCCTCGTGCACCACGAAGGGCACCTTCGCCGAGGCCGCGGCGAGATAGGCGGGCGGGCAGACGTACCCGCCGTAGCCCGCGACCACGTCGATGCGGCGCTCCCGCAGCAGGGCCCGCACCTCACGCAGGGTACCGGTGAAGCGCGCGGGGAAGCGCAGGGCCGCCCCGTCCGGCCGACGCGGGAAGGGGACCTTGTCGATCGTGACCAGCTCGAAGCCGGCGGCGGGCACGAGATCGGTCTCGAGGCCCTCGGGGGTGCCGAGCACGACGATCTCGGCGCCGGGCGCGAGGGTGCGGAGCCGGTCCGCGGTGGCCAGCAGCGGCGAGACGTGGCCCGCGCTGCCGCCGCCCGCGAGGAGGATCCGCGGCGGGGTGGTGGTGGTCATGTCATCCCTTCCGGGTGGTGCGGGAGCTGCGACCGGTGCGGCTGCGTGACCGACCCGAGCCCCGCGTCAGGGACGAGGACCGGCCGCGCTTCGGGGCGCCGGTCCTGCCCGCGGAGGCGTCACGAGGTGCGGGCAGCACGGTGATCGAGCGGCGGACAGCACCCATCCGGGCGCTGATCGCCTCGGCGGCGCCGGGCTCGCGCCGGGCGAAGGAGATCAGCACCCCGAGCGCCGTCATCGAGGCCAGCAGCGCGGAGCCGCCCGCGGAGATGAACGGCAGCGGGACGCCGATCACCGGCATCAGACCGGTGACCACCATCATGTTCACGAAGGCCTGACCGAGCAGCCAGGCGCTCAGGCCCGCGATGGTGATCTGCATGAAGTGGTCGTCGATGCGGGTGATCATCCGGAACATCACCAGCGCGAGACAGGTGAACAGGGCGAGGACGCCCAGGGTGCCGATCAGCCCCAGCTCCTCGCCGATGATCGCGAAGATGTAGTCGTCCTCGGCCGCCGGCAGACGGCCCCACTTCTGCCTAGACTCGCCGAGGCCCACACCCCACCAGCCGCCCTCGGCGAGCCCCATCAGCCCTTGGTCGGACTGGAAGCAGGAGTCGCCCTCGCAGGTTCCCTGCAGCCAGTTCTCGATGCGCGCCATGCGGTTCGAGCTCGTGACCGTCAGCGCGATCACCCCGGCGAGGCCGACGGTGGCCGCCGCGGCGAACCAGCGGCGCGGTGCACCGGAGACCCACACGGCCCCGGCGACGAGCATGCACATGACCAGCGTGGTGCCGAGGTCGTGGCCGAGGACCACCAGTCCCAGTGCGAGACCCACCCCGGGGACGAGCGGGAAGAGCAGGTGCGCGGGCCGGTTCAGCAGGGGTCGCTTCGTGGCGAGCAGCGCCCCGAGCCAGACGGCGAGGGCGAGCTTGAGGAACTCGGAGGGCTGCAGCCGCTGGCCGCCGATCTCGATCCAGTTGCGGTTGCCCGCCACGTCCACGCCGAGCGGCGTGTGCACGAGCAGCTGCAGCGCGATGCCCAGGCCGAACAGGGGCCAGGCGGCCTTCCGGTAGAAGCCGGGCGGGAGGATCGCGGCGACCACCAGCAGGACGAGGCCCATCACGGCGAAGGTGCCCTGGCGGAAGAGGCCGGCGAAGCCCGACTCGCCGCGGGCGATGTTCAGCACCGAGGACGAGGAGAGCACCATGACCAGTCCGACGCCGATCAGCAGGGTGCCCAGGACGATGAGGGCGTAGAAGTCCAGGGCCGGGGACCGCAGCCAGGAGCCGACGCCGTCGCGGACGCGGCCGGAGATGTTGCCCAGCGGCTGCTCCTCGTCGGGGCGCACGACACCGGTGGACCGCCGTCGGGTCTCCTCCACGGTCATGCCTTCTCCCTGGTCATGCGTTCGCTCCTGGCAGTCGGGTCACGGCCGCCGCGAACAGATCCCCCCGCTCCGCGTAGTCACGGAACTGGTCGATCGAGGCGGCGGCGGGTGCCAGCAGCACCACGTCCCCCGCCGCGGCGAGGTCGCGGGCGGCCTGCACCGCGGCCTCCATGAGGCGGGACCGTCCGGCGGCATCGCCAGTCTCGCCCGGATCGATGCGTCGGAGGGGGACCTCGGGAGCGTGTCGCGCGAAGGCCTCGGTGAAGGGCGTCGCATCCCGACCCAGCAGCACGGCGCCGACGAGCCTCTCCCGGGAGGCGGCGATGAGCTCGGAGACGTCAGCCCCCTTGGTGTCCCCACCGGCGATCCACACGATCCTCTCGGCGGCGCGCAGCGACGCCTCGGCCGCCGCGGGGTTGGTGGCCTTGGTGTCGTCCACGAAGGTCACGCCGTCGACGGTCGCGATGACCTGCGCCCGGTGGGCGCCCATCCGGTACGCGCGCAGCCCGTCGCGGACGGCGGCGGCGGGCACCCCGTGGGCGCGTGCCAGGGCGGCCGCGGCGAGGGCGTCGAGGAGGACGTGGGGGCCGGCGCCCCGGGCGCCGAGATGCGCGAGGTCCTCGAGCCGACCCAGCTCGGCCGCGGCACGATGCCGGTCCGGGTGGAACGCACGGTCGACAAAGATGTCCTCGACCAGGCCCAGCTCCGAGGGGCCCGGCGTCCCGAGCGTCAGGCCGACGGCACGCGCGCCCTCGACGACGTCGGCCTCCTCGACGAGGCGGCGGGTGACCTCGTCGGCGGTGTTGTAGATACAGGCGGTGCGGACGCCCTCGAAGATCCGGCCCTTGGCGCGCGCGTACTCCTCGGCCCCTCCGTGCCAGTCGAGGTGGTCGGCGCTCACGTTGAGCACCGCCGCGGCCTCGCAGTCCAGGTGCTCGGTCCAGTGCAGCTGGAAGCTGGACAGCTCGAGCGCGAGCACGTCGTAGCCCTCCGGGTCGAGCGCCGCCTCGATCACGGGCAGCCCGACGTTCCCGCACGCGACGGCGCGCAGCCCGGCCGCCCGCAGGATGGACTCGAGCATGGTGACCGTGGTGGTCTTGCCGTTGGTGCCGGTGACGCCGAGCCACGCGGGCCCGTCGGCGGACTGCATGCGGCGCGCGAGCTCGACCTCGCCCCACACGGGGATGCCGGCCGCGGCCGCCTCGGCGAGGAGCGGCTGGGTGGGGCGCCATCCCGGGGAGGTGACGACGAGGTCGATCTCGCGGTCGGCGGGGAGGGCCGCGGTGTGCTCGGCGCCGAGGCGCACCTCGACCCCGAGCACCTCGAGGATCTGCGCCCGCTCACGCAGCTCGGGGGTGTCCTGCCCATCGACGACGAGCACACGAGCGCCGCGCTGCATGGTCTGGTCGGCCACCGCGTACCCGGACACCCCGAAGCCGGTGACCAGGATGCGCACGCCCGTCACGTCGAGCCCGGGCCAGGGCCGCTGCTGGACCGGCAGGACCAGGTCCGCTGCGTCCGCGGAGGTCATGAGCTGAGCCTCGGGAGGGCGTCGAGGTAGAAGATGCCGAGGCCCACTCCGGCGAGGATCCCGGCCACGATCCAGAAGCGGACCACGATCGTCACCTCGTTCCAGCCCTTGAGCTCGAAGTGGTGCTGCAGGGGCGCCATCCGGAACACCCGCTTGCCGGTCAGCTTGAAACTCGTGACCTGGATGATCACGGACAGCGAGATGATCACGAACAGGCCGCCGATGATCGCGCCGAGCACCTCGGTGCGCGAGACGATGGTCAGGCCCGCGATCGCCCCGCCCAGGGCGAGCGATCCGGTGTCGCCCATGAAGATCTTCGCGGGCGAGGTGTTCCACCACAGGAAGCCGACGCAGGCGCCGATGATCGCGGCGCAGAGCACGGCGGTGTCGAGCGGGTCCCGCGAGGTGTAGCACTGGACGACCCCGCCGGCGTCGAGGTCGACGCTGCACACCTGCCGCCACTGCCAGAAGGAGATGATCAGGTACGCGGTGGTGAAGATGATGGTCGCGCCGCTCGCGAGTCCGTCGAGGCCGTCGGTGAGGTTCACGCCGTTGGACCACGCGGCGACGAGGAAGTTCGCCCAGAGGGCGAAGAGCACGAAGCCGAGCGCCGAGCCGATCACGGCGAGATTCATCCCGGCCGCGGAGTGCAGCAGATCCGCGAGGAAGGAGAGGTCCAGCCACTCCACGTCGCGGACCACGGAGATCTTCGTGGACGCGGGAGTGTTGCCGTCGCTGTCCGGGAAGAGCAGCGCCAGCACCGCGAAGACCGTCGCGACGAGGAACTGACCGATAAGCTTCGCCCGCGGCCGCAGGCCCAGGCTGCGCTGCTGCGAGATCTTCAGGTAGTCGTCGAGGAAGCCGACCACGCCGAGCCCGACCATGAGGAAGAGCACGAGGAGCACCGAGACGCTCGGACTGGTCCACAGCACCAGATGGGTGAGGCCGTAGGCGAGGAGCGTGGAGAGGATGATCGCGACGCCGCCCATGGTGGGGGTGCCGCGCTTGGTCGCGTGCGAGGTGGGGCCGTCATCCCGGATGAACTGGCCGTACCCCTTCTTCACCAGGAGCTTGATGAACAGGGGTGTGCCGAGGATCGACAGCAGCAGCGCCGCGGCTCCCGCGATGATGATCGCGATCATGCGTGATCCCCTCCGTCCGCCCGCGGGTCGGGCTCTCCTGCTCGCTCGAGGTGCGCGACCAGCGGTCGGGCGATCCGCCGCAGTCCGGCGTCGCGCGATGACTTCAGGAGCACCACGTCGCCGGGCATCACCGTACGTTCTAGCACAGCGATCGCCTCCTCGACGGTGTCGACGAACTCGGACTCGCCGCCGAAGCTCCCCTCGAGGCTGGCCCCGTGGTGGATCGGCGCGGCGCCGTCGCCGACGACGATCAGGTGGTCGATGTTCAGGCGGACCACGAGGCGGCCGATCTCGTCGTGCAGGCGCACGGCATCGTCCCCGAGCTCGAGCATCTCGCCGAGGACGGCGATCGTGCGGTGGCTCCGGCCGAGATGGGCGAGGGTCTTGAGCGCGTCGCGCATCGAGTCCGGGTTGGCGTTGTAGGCGTCGTCGACGACGAGGGCCCCGCCCGCGCGGTGCACCTCCATGCGCTGCCGGGAGGCGAGGCGCGCGCCGTCGAGTGCCGCAGTCGCCGCGGCGGGGTCGACCCCGGCGGCGAGGGCGCCGGTGAGCGCGGCCAGGACGTTCGCGGCCTGGTGCTCCCCGAGGAGGTCGGGGCGCACCGGGAAGCGGCCGGCGGGGATCGGGGCGCCGCTGAGCGCCGTGAGGCCCTCCGGCACGACGAGGGCGAAGGAGAGTCGGGCGTCCTCGTCGAGGTCGAGGTCCTCGCCGCGGAGGGTGCCGGACCAGAAGCCCCAGTCGAGGACGGGGGCGGAGGTGCGGGAGGCCATCGCGGCGACCCGGCGGTCCTCGGCGTTCAGCACGGCGCGCCCCTCGGGGGCGAGGGCCTCGACGAGCTCGCCCTTGGCGCGCGCGATGGCGTCGACGCCGCCGAACTCGCCGAGGTGCGCGCTGCCGACGTTGAGGACGAGGGAGACGTCGGGGCGGGCGATCGCCGTGAGGTGGGCGATGTGACCGATGCCCCGGGCGCCCATCTCGAGGACCAGGAAGCGGGTGGTGGGCTGCAGACCCAGCACGGTCAGCGGCAGGCCCAGCTCGTTGTTGAGGCTGCCGACGGGGGCGATGGTCTCCCCCGCGGCGGAGAGCACGAGGCCGAGGAGGTCCTTGGTGCCGGTCTTGCCGGCGCTGCCGGTGACGGCGAGGACCACGAGATCGGGGTTCTCGGCGCGGGCGCGCTCGAGCTGGGCGCGGGCGAGAGTGGACAGCGCCTCGCGGACGTCCTCCACGAGCACCCCGGGGAGCCCGAGATCCCGGGAGACGAGGACCGTCCCCGCGCCGTCCTCGAGGGCGCGGGCGACGAAGTCGTGCCCGTCGGCGTGCTCGCCGACGAAGGCCGCGAACAGGTCACCGGGGGTGACGGCGCGCGAGTCGATGCGGGCGGCGCCCGTCACGGTCTCCGCCCCGGTCGCACCCCCCACTAGGGAGCCGCCGGTGAGGTCGGCGATCTCCCGGGCCGTGGTCTGCAGCATCCTCAGCGTCCTCCGTCGGTCGGGTCGGGGTGCGGGCGGTGCGCGGCCGCGAGGGCCTCGCGCAGCTGCTCGCGATCGTCGAACGGATGGACGATACCGCCGATCGTCTGTCCGGTCTCGGCTCCCTTGCCCGCCACCAGGATGGTGTCCGCCACGTCGGCGATCCGGGCGGCCAGGGCGATCGCCGCGGCCCGGCCGTCGACCTCGTGGACCTGCGCCGATGCGCCCGCCGGGATGCCGGAGCGGACCTCGCGCCGGATCGCGGCGGGGTCCTCGGAGCGCGGATTGTCGTCCGTGACGATCACCACGTCCGCGAGGCGCGCGGCGACCTCGCCCATCGCCGGGCGCTTGGTCCGGTCCCGGTCGCCGCCCGCGCCCATCACCGCGATGAGGCGACGGGTCCCGGGCACGCCGCGCAGGGTGACGAGCGCCTGCTCGAGGGCGTCGGCGGTGTGGGAGTAGTCGACGACGCCGCGCACGGGGGCTTCGGCCACGAGCTCCATCCGGCCGGGGACGGTCCCGGCCTCGGCCAGGGCGGCGCGCACGGCGGGGCCGCGATGTCCGAGACGGTCGAGGATCAGCTCGGCGGCGAGGGTGTTGGCGACGTAGTGCCGGCCGGGCAGCGCGGCGTGGAGGGTGCGCTCCCCGTCGGGGCCGTCGACGGTGAAGGTCGTGCCGTAGCCGTCGGCGCGCAGGTCGCGGGCCCGATGGTCGGCGTCGACGCCCTCGCGCGTGGCATAGGTGATCACCGGGACGCTCGCCTCGGCGGCGAGCCGGCGCCCCCAGGCATCGTCCACGCAGATCACGCTCGCCGCGGAGTGCTCCGGGGTGAACAGCCGGGCCTTCGCCGCGAAGTAGGCCTCCATGGTGCCGTGGAAGTCCAGGTGGTCCTGCGTGAGGTTGGTGAAGCAGGCGACGTCGACGACCACCTCGTCGGCGCGGTGCAGCACGAGGGCGTGGCTCGAGATCTCCATCGCGGCGACCTCCGTGCCGTCCTCGACCATGCGGGCGAGGATGCCGTGCAGCTCGGGCGACTCGGGGGTGGTGCGGACCGTCGCGATGCGGTGCGGTGTCCCGTCGGCCCCCGTGTAGCTCGTGCCGGAGGTGCCGATGACGCCAGTGGATCGGCCCAGGGCGGTGAGCGCGGCGGTGACCACGGTGGTGATCGAGGTCTTGCCGTTGGTGCCGGTCACGCCGACGGTCTTGAGGCGGCGCGCCGGATGCCCGTAGACCGCGGCGGCGGCGAGGGCGGTCGCGGCGCGGGGATCCTCGACGACGAGCGCCGGCAGTCCGGCGGTGCGGCAGCGCTCCTCCCCCGCGGCATCGGTGAGGGCGAGCACTGCTCCGCGGCCGGCGGCCTGCGCGGCGAAGTCCGCGCCATGGGCGTTCGCGCCGGGCAGCGCGCACCACAGGTCGCCGGGCGCGACGCCGCGCGAGTCCAGGGTGACGCCCTGGGCGCGCACCCGCTCCGCGCCCTCGGGGAGGGGGGCTCCGAGGGCGCGGGCGAGGTCCGCTGCGTCCGCGCCGAGGGGGCGACGCGGGCGGGCCGGCTCGGGGGTGATCTCCGCGGGATGGTCCGCGAGGGGGCCGGCGCCGCTCACTCCTGGCCCCACTCGTTCTCGAGCTCACGGCCGGGAACGCCCGTCGGGGCGATGCCCTGGTTCTGCAGCGTGTAGGTGGTCAGCTCGGAGAAGGCCGGTGCCGCGGCGCGGCCGCCGGAGATGAAGGTGTCCAGGCCGAAGATGAAGACGCCGGTGACGATCTCCGGGTCGTCCGCCGGGGCGAAGCCGATGAACGAGGCGGTGTACTGGCCGTCGGCCGTCTGGGCGGTGCCCGTCTTGCCCGCGACCGCGTAGCCGGTCACGGCCGCGCCGGACGTCTCGTCGTCCACGTCGTTGTCCATCAGCTGCAGCATCGTCGCGGCGGTCTCCGAGGAGATGACGCGGGTCTGCTCGGGCTCGCCGAGCGGACTGATCGTGCCGTCCGCCTCCTGCACCCCGGCGATCAGGGTGGGCTGGACCCGCACCCCGTCGTTCGCGAAGGTGCCGATCGCGGCGACTATCTGCAGCGCGTTGACGCTGTAGCCCTGGCCGAAGGAGGTCGTGTAGCGGGTGCGCCCGTTCCAGTCCTCGGCAGGGTGGAGCACGCCCGCCGACTCGCCCGGCAGCTCGATGCCCGTGGGCTGGCCGATGCCGAAGGCGCGCAGGTAGTCGTAGCGCACCTCGGGGTCGAGCTCCTCGGAGATCTGCACCGTGCCGACGTTCGAGCTGTTCTTGAGCACCCCGGCGAGGGTCAGCTGCTGATCGGGGTGGACGTGGGAGTCCTTGATGCGGTGCCCGTCGAAGTACATCTCGTAGGGGATCTCGAACTGGTCGTCCACCGAGACCGTGCCCTCCTCGAGGGCGGCGGCGACGGTGAACAGCTTGCCGGTGGAGCCCGGCTCGAAGACGTTCGAGATCGACCGGTTCCCCAGATCCTCGGGATCGGTGTTCGCGAAATCGTTGGGGTCGTAGGTCGGGTACTCGGCCAGGGCCAGCACCTCGCCGGTGCGCGCGTTGTAGGTGATCGCGCTGCCGCCCTCGGCACCCCACTGCTCGACTGCCGCGGCGATCACCTGCTGGGACTTCCACTGCAAGTCGCGATCGAGGGTGAGGACCACGTCCTGCCCGTCGACCGCGGCGGTGGTCTCCTGCTTGCCGGTGGGGATGATCTGGCCGGCGGCGCCGCGCTCGTAGGTGGTCGACCCGTCGGCGCCGCTGAGCTCCTCGTCGAAGGAGAGCTCGACGCCGGCGAGCGCCGTGCCCTCGCCGCCCACGAAGCCGAGGACGTTGCCGCCGACGGAGCCCGCCGGGTAGATGCGGTCCGCGACGGCGTCGGAGCCGACGCCGGGGATCTTCAGCGCGAGCGCCGCGTCACGGACCTTCGGCTCGACGTTCTTGACCAGGTACTTGAATCCCTTGTCTCCGGTCAGCGCCTCCTCGGTCTCCTCGACGGTCCAGCCGAACACCGGCGCGAGGTCCCGGGCGGCGGCCTCGACGCCCTTGACGTCGGCGGACGTCGAGTTCTTGAGGTACTCGTCGACCTGGCGCTGGTCGACCCACAGGTCGTAGCGCTGGACCGAGCTCGCCAGCGCGGTGCCGTTGCGGTCGAGGATGTCGCCGCGCAGGGCGGGGATGGTGCGGGTGACGGTGCGTTGCTCGACCGCCTCCTGGGCGCGGGCGCTCGCGTCGAGTCCCTGCACCCAGATCAGGCGACCGGACAGCGTCAGCACCGCCACCATGATCATACAGAGCAGCAGGCGGTGGCGGACGGCGGGGGCGCCGACGCGGGCGCGGGGGACGCGGGGGGCACCGCCCCGGGCGGGGCGGCGGGTGCGCGTGGTGCGGGACCGCGCCATGGTCAGGCTCCCTCGTTGCCCATGCCGTGGTAGGTCGTGGGCTCTTCGTAGATCTGCGCCGGCGGCACGGCCACCTCTGCGGGGACCGCCGCCAGCTCCGGGTTGGCCTCAGTCTGCGCCGCCGGCGCCGTCTGGCCGATGACCTCGCCCGTGTCGAGGTCGATGTATGCGGGATCCGTGACGGGCACCATGCCGATCTCGCGGGCCTGGCGCTCGAGCTCCTGCGGGGTGCCGAGGCGCTCGTCGGTCTCGGCGAGGGCCTGCTGCTCCTCGGTGAGCCGCTGGGACTGGTTCTGCAGTCGGGTGATCTCGTAGCTGGCCCCGGACATCTGGATGTTCAGGTACAGGAGGGCGGCGAGGGTCGCGACCACGATCAGCGTGCACAGCAGAGTGAACGGCATCGGGCCGCGGGCGGTGCGCGGGGACGCGACGACCGTCAGTCGGGGACGGGGGGCGGCGTTCCGCTTCCCCCGGGCGGGACGGACCGCGGGCGCGTGAACGGCGGAGGTGCTGGCCATCTCAGTGAGCTCTCTTCGCGGGTCGGGTACGGGTCAGGGCACGGAGTCGGACGGAGGCGGCGCGGGGATTGCCCTCCCGCTCGACCTCATCGGCCTGGAGGGCCCCGCGCACGAGCGGGGCGAAGGTGGGTCTGTGCTCCTCCAGCTCGACCGGCAGCCCGGGCGGGGCCGAGGAGCGGGTGCGGCGCGCGAAGGCGGTCTTCACCAGGCGGTCCTCGCCGGAGTGATAGGACTCCACGAGGATCCGCCCGTCCACCAGCAGGGCGTCGAGGGCGGATTCGAGCGCCGAGGCGAGGATCTCGAGCTCCTCGTTGACGGCGATCCGCAGCGCCTGGAAGGTGCGCTTGGCGGGATGCCCGCCGCTCGCCTTGGAGGCCGCGGGGATCGCCCGGTCCAGCAGCTCGACCAGCTCGCCGCTGCGGGTGAGCGGGGCGATCTCGCGCTGTTCGACGATGCGTCGCGCGATCCGCCGGGAGAAGCGCTCGTCCCCCAGCTCGTGGAGGATGCGGGCGATCTCGGACTCGGGCAGGTCGCGCAGGAGGTCCGCGGCGGAGGGAGCGTCCGAGGAGGGGTCCATGCGCATGTCCAGCGGCGCGTCGACCGAGTAGGAGAAGCCGCGCTCGGAGGTGTCGATCTGGAAGCTGGAGAGCCCCAGGTCCATCATCACGCCGTGGACGCCGGCGAGGCCGAGCTCCTCGAGCACCTCGGGGATCCGGTCATAGGTCGCGTGGACCAGGGTGGCGCGGTCGCCGACGCCGGCGCGGTCCAGCCGCTGCCGGGCGAGCTCGAGGGCCTGGGGGTCGCGGTCGATGCCGACCAGGCGGGCCTGCGGGGCGGCCTGCAGGACGGCGGCGGCGTGGCCGCCCATGCCGAGGGTCGCATCCAGGTACACCGAGCCCGGCTCCTGGAGCGCGGGGACGAGGAGGTCGACGGAGGTGGCCAGGAGCACCGGCAGGTGCCGCTCCTCGGCGGGCCTGGCGTCGGTCGTCTCGTCCATGTCACCCCTCCCCTGGGTCCGTGCGTTCTCCGTGTGCTGTCGGCTGTCGTCGTGCGCGGCTCCGGGTGCGCCCTGGGCGCGGTCCCGTCCTGCCAGATTCCCCGTCGTTCCCGACCCGCCGCCGGGGAAGGTGCCTCGGGGCGGGAACGACGAGAGGTCTCACAGGACGGAGGTCCGGGGAGCCGAGCTCAGAAGAGGCCGGGGACCACCTCCTCGGAGGTCTCCGCGAAGCCCTCCTCCTTCTGCTCGAGGTAGGTCTCCCACGCCGGGAGGGACCAGACCTCGAGCCGGTCGAGCGCGCCGATGACGGCGCATTCCCGGTCCAGGCCCGCGTAGGTGCGCAGGTGGCCCGGGATGGTGATGCGGCCCTGCTTGTCCGGGATGACGTCCTCCGCGCCGGACAGCAGCACACGCAGGTAGTCGCGGGTGCGCCGATCGGTGGTGGGCGCCCGACGGGCCTCCTCGAGCTTCTGGCGGAACTCTCCGAGCGGGTACACGGCGATGCAGTGCTCCTGCCCACGAGTCATGACCAGTCCCGAGGCGAGCTCGTCGCGGAACTTCGCCGGGAAGATCAGGCGGCCCTTCTCGTCGAGCTTGGGCGTGAAGGTGCCGAGGAACATCTCGACCTCCTTCGCTCACCACGACTCGCGATCCGGACTCCATCTCCTCCCAACACGCTCCACTTTACCCCACCACTCCCCACCATTGCCCTCAGAATGCGCCAGATCACCCTGTGAGTGTTGCGAGTCCGCAGGTCACAGGGGTGGTGTGAGGTGGAGGGAAATCTGCGTGCCGGGAGCGACGTCGGGCGCGCCGCAGCGCCCCGGCGCCGGGGTCGCCCTCCCCTCCCCCGCATCCGCTAGGGGGAACTCGCAGGTCAGAGCGGGATGGAGGCGAGGGCAGGGTCGACGGGGAGGGCGGTGGAGAGCGAAGGAGGGCGCCGGTGGAGCGATGTGGGGGATGCCCGGGGAGCGATGTGGCGGACGGTCCGAGAGCGGAGTGGCGGATCGGGGGAACGCCCGGGAGCGCAGCGGCGGAGTCCGGACATGACGATGCCCCGGCTCACGGGAGCCGGGGCATCAGGTCAGCAGTTCGGGTCGGGGCCCGGACCGGGAGGGATCAGACCCGGGGGTCGTCCCCCGAGCGCCGCTCCCAGCGCTCCTCCATCTTGCGCAGGAAGTCGTCGCCGCCACCGCGCGGCGCGGTCGGTCGGGAGCCGCCGTCACCGTCACCGGGGACCGCGCCGCCGGGGTCGACCGAGGAGCGGGGTCCGGTGATCGCGAAAAGGGCACCGCCGAGCATCCCGAGGAAGGCGATGACGCCCAGCCAGATCAGGTTGAGCGAGACGGCGAGGACGAGCACGCCGAGTCCGAGGACGACTCCGGCGAGACCGATCAGGATGCGGCGGCCGCTGCGTCGCGGACCGCGCGAGGGTGCGAATGCCCGGGCGAGTCGCGGGTCGTCCGCGAAGAGCTGGCGCTCCATCTCGTCGAGCATCTTCTGTTCGTGTTCAGACAGCGGCATGATCCCGCTCCTTGTCCCCGTCCTCACGCGCCGTCGGGCGCACTGTCGCCGATCTCGGATCCGGAGAGGATCCCGGCCATCGTCGGCGGTCAGCACAGTCTAGATCCCCGCGCTGAGTGTTGTGAACAGTCCGGGCCACGCCTCACCACAGACCCGGGGCGACCGCGGGGCCGGAGTCCTCGGGCGGCTCGTCGGGGGTTCGCGGGGACGACCCGGCCGCGGCCGCTCCGGGAGCTGCCGACGACCCCGGGGCGAGGGTCGACCCGCGGCGGAGCGAGTCGACCCCGAACCGGGCGGAGGCGCGATCCATGGCGGCCTCGAGGTCCTGCCACCCGGTGGTCCGCCCCACGAGCTCGTGCTGTGCGGGGCCGCCGCGGGCGGGCTGCATCTGCGTGACGCGCACTCCGGCGAGCCGCACGCGGGGCATCCGCGGGCGCTCTCTCTCCCACAGCGCCACCACGTGCTCGCGGATCCGCTCGCCCGAGTCGGTGGGCAGGTCGAGGGTCGAGGAGCGTGTGAGGGTGGTGCCGTCCGGCGCCCGGAGCTTGAGCACGACGGTGCGCGCCGTGAAGCCGCTGCCGCGCAGCTGCCGGGCGACGTCGTCAGCCATCTGGGTGATCCGGCGGCGCACTTCGTCGGGATCGGTGAGGTCCTCGTCCCAGGTGCGCTCGGTTCCGAGGGAGCGGTCGCGGGTGCGGTGGCCGAGCCCGGTGCGGTCGGTTCCGTCGGCGAGGCGGGCGATCTCGGCGGCCCGCGGGCCGAGCACCCGGGCGAGCACCGACGGAGGGAGCTCGCGCAGGCTGCCGATGGTGTCGACCCCGAGCTTCTCGAGCGCGGCGACCGCCTTGGGTCCGATGCCCGAGATGGCTCCGACGGGGAGGGGCGCAAGGAAGGCCGCCGTCTCCGCGGCGGGGACGATGAGCATCCCGTCGGGCTTCGCCCGCGCCGAGGCGATCTTCGCGACCGGCCGGGAGACGGAGCCGCCGACCGAACAGGGCAGATCCAGCTCCTCCCGGATCAGGAGCCGCAGCCGGGAGGCGATCTGCGCGGGTTCGCCGAACAGACGCCGGGCCGGGCGGGCATCGAGGAAGGCCTCGTCGACGCTGATCTGCTCGATGTCCGCGACCACGGTGCCCAGCAGCTCCATCACCCGGGCGGACACGCGCCGGTAGTGGTCGATGCGGGGCGGGACGATCACGAGGTCGGGCGCCAGGCGCCGGGCGGTGGACATGGGCATCGCCGAGCGGATCCCCCGGCTGCGGGCGGGATAGCTCGCAGCGGCGACCACGCCGCGCGCTCCGGCTCCGCCGACCACCACGGGCAGCCCCCGCAGCGAGGGGTCGTCGCGGATCTCCACCGAGGCGAAGAAGGCATCCATGTCGAGGTGGAGGATCCCGGAGACCTCGTCCCCCGCCGCCTGCTCTCGGATCACGCGACACCTCCTCCGTGGCGGAACTGTACCGGTCCCGTGCTGCGGCGCGGCCGGCCCGGCTCCGCGCAGAATTCAGCCCGCGAGCGCGGTCAGGTGCGGCGGCAGATCGTCGAGCAGGGCCGCGGCGACGAGATCCAGATGTGCGGCGGTCCCGTCGAGATGCTGCTCCAGGAGTCCCGGATCCGGCTGGGCCGCGAGGTTGCGATCGAGTCGCGCGCGCTCGGCGACGAGCGGGGCGAGCGCCGCCGCGCGGTCCCGGCCGACCGGTCCGAGCCTGTCGAGCGCCGCCCAGACGTTCAGCGGCAGCTTCCGCTTGCGCTCCCGGTTCGCCCGGGCGACGAGGATCCCCGCACCGCGGAGAGCGGAGCGATGCGCCAGTTCGAAGGCCTCGCGCGGAGCGAGCGGCGCGGCGATCCGCGCCTGGGCCAGGAGCTGCCGGGCCCGCTCGAGATCCGCCTGGTCCTGGTCGAGCAGCGCCAGACGGCGTCGCAGGGTGAGCGCACCGGAGGCGGCGGGGATCGCCCTCGCGCCTCGTCCTGTCATGGTCGTCATCATGTCCCTCCTCCGTGCCTCGCCGCCGCGCGGTGCGCCGCGGTGCTCTAGTGCTGTCGGGCTGTCGTGCTGTCGTGCTGTGGTGATCCCACGCTAGGGAGGGGGTCCGACGGATGACGCCGGTGCCGGTGCGCTGGGGACGAGGACGCCCTGGGGAGGAACGATCGCACGCGTCTTCTAGAGTGGCCCGATGGCCCGCCGCGCGCGAGAGCGCTCCCGCTCCCTCCCCTTCGAGCACCTTCCCGCCCTCGATGTCCCGCTCCCCATCTCGACCGGGAGCGCCCGGCTGAGCCGGGAGAACGACGGGTCGGTGCTTCTCCAGGTCAACGGGGTGCCGTCCTCGCACCTGCACCCCGACCCCGAGCACCTGGTGTTCGAGTACATGCGGTGGATGCAGCTGGTGATCGACCTCCACCTGGCCGAGCGCGGGACGGACGCCCCCGCGCCGCAGCTCGCGCACCTCGGGGGCGGGGGTTGCTCCCTGCCGCGCGCCGTGGCCTCCGCCCACCCCGGCTCCCGCCAGATCGTGGTCGAGCTCGACGAGCTGCTCGCCGACGGGGTCCGGACCTGGTTCGACCTCCCCCGGTCCCCCCAGCTGCGACTGCGCATCGGCGATGCCCGGGAGGCGCTGGACTCCTGGCGGGAGGACCGCTTCGACGTGGTGATCCGCGACGTCTTCGCCGGAGTCGTGACGCCGCGGGCCCTCACCGACGCCGCGGCCGTGGGCCAGGTCGATCGGGTCCTCCGGGAGGACGGCCTCTATCTGGCCAACTGCGCCGCTCCCCCCGGCACGAGCCTGCTCGCGGACGAGGTCGCGACTCTCGCAGCGACCTTCGCCCACGTCGGCGTCATCGCCGAGCCGTCCCATCTGAGCGGGAAGCGCCGCGGCAACTGCGTGCTGGTCGCCTCGCAACGCCCACTGCCCGAGGGCCTCGACCGGGCGCTGCGCTCGGACGCCGTCTCGGTGCGGCTCGCCCCGGAGGACCGGGTCCGTGCCCTCGCCCGTACCGGCAGCGTGATCGTCCCGCGCTGAGCGGCCGCTCGACGCCGTCGGCTCATCCCGTGCGGACCGGCGCCCTGGCTCGTCCGGATCCCGTACTCCCCGCCGCGCTCGGGACGCGTCCTGCCGCGCTGCGGTGGCGCACGAACGACGGACCGGGCAGGAGCCTCAGCTCCTGCCCGGTCCGTGAGATCTCGGGGTGCCCGACGATCAGAGGGGACGAACCTGCTCGGCCTGCGGCCCCTTGTCGCCCTGGCTGACCTCGAACTCCACGCGCTGACCCTCGTCGAGGGCGCGGTAGCCGTCCATGTCGATCTTGCTGTGATGCACGAAGACGTCTGCGCCGCCTCCGTCGATCTCGATGAATCCATAGCCCTTTTCGGCGTTGAACCACTTGACCGAGCCCTGTGCCATTCCTGTCACCTTCTGTGTCGTCCATCAACGGTCGCGGAACGCGACCGCGGTGCCGCGTGTGCCGTCCCCCGCCGGAGCGGGTGGCGTCAGGTGCAAGCCGTATCGCTGTGCCGAGGCACCTTCGACGGACTGTCCTGCTGGACCTGCATCACCGCAACGACCCCATGATGACACGAGCGTGGCCCGCTTCACACGGACTTCGTCCCCGGCCGGTCACGAAGACATAACGAACCGGGCGTCCCGGGCGCTCAGCCGCCGCTCCGGCGACCGCCTCAGCGGTCCGCGGTCCCGTTCCCGTCTCCGTCACCCTGATCGGCGAGGAACCGCTCGAAGTGGTCCCCGAGCTCCTCGGCGGTGGGCAGGTCCATGGTGGTCGCGATCGGGGACCCCTCGTCGTTCTCGGCGAGGGAGTCGTACTGCTCCTCGAGCGCGGCGACGATCTGGCGCACCTCGGCGTTCTGCGCGAGCGTCCCCTCGAGGGCGGTCGTCGCGGCATCGGTGAGATCGCCGAGGTTGACGAGCGGGAGGTCGAGACCGGCCGCCTCGCTCACGCGGCGCAGCAGAGCCAGGGCCCCGGCTGGGAAGTCGGTGCGGGTGAGGTAGTGCGGGATCTGGGCGGCGTACCCCATCGCCGGATGATCGGCCTTGCCCAGCCGGAGCTCGAGGAGCGCCCCGAAGCTCGCGGGCACCACGATCTCGGTCCCCTCCTCGCCGGAGGGATCGGTGCCCGGAGCCGGGATCGCACGCGCCCCCGGATCACCCAGCAGCGCGGGATCGTTGGCATGGGTGAACAGTCCGATGGGTCGGGTGTGCGGGACGGCCATGGGCACCGCCTGCATCCCCACCACCCGCTCGACCTCGAAGAACTCCACGAGGTCGATCAGCGCCTCGGCGAAGCGGTTCCACTGCAGATCCGGCTCGGGGCCGTCGAGTAGCAGGAACGGCCGGTCGGACTCGTCGTACAGGAGGGAGAGCGTCACCTCGGGGATCTCGACCCGCGTATAGGAGGTGCCGTCGAACACGGCCTGCGGTCGCGAGCCGCGGAAGTCCAGCAGCTCGTCGGCGTCGAAGGTGACCAGCGGCAGATGCCGCAGCTCATCGCGCAGGTAGGTGGCGGCGATGCGGCAGGCGTTGCCGGCGTCGACGAGGCCCGGCAGCGCGGTGACGAGGGTCAGTCCGTTCCGGGGGACGGCTGCCAGCACGTCGGCGGACTCGAACCGGTAGAGGTCCCGCGGGTCTCGCATCGCCGTCTCCTCCCTCGCGACCGCCCGGATGGCGCGCGCATCCAGGCCCGTCCACCATAATGGACCACCGCGTCGGAGAGGTCCCGGGTCCGCTCGGCACGGCGCGGTGTCCGGTCAACCGTCAGGGGGAGCAGGTCCGTGGACGATTCTGAGAAGAAGCTCGCTCAGGAAGTCGCCCGGGAGCAGAGCTACGCCGACAGGCTCTACGCCCGTCTCGACGAGCTCATCGCCCAGGTCGAACGCAACCTCGACGAGATCCAGGGCTCGCAGCACGCCTCGACCCACCAGAACCGCTCCGAGCGCGACGCCTTCATGGCGCTGTACGAGGACCGGCTCGCGCTTCTGCGCTCCGTCGCCCGCAGCGTCGTGTTCGGCCGGCTCGACACCGACGACCACGCTCGCCACTACATCGGCCGCATCGGACTGTTCACCGCGGAACGCGAGCAGCTCCTGGTCGACTGGCGCGCCCCGGCAGCCGCCGCCTTCTACGAGGCCACCAGCACCGACCGCCAGGGGGTGCGCCTGCGCCGGCACCTGATCAGCCGGGGCCGGACGGTGGTCGGCCTCGAGGACGACGTCCTCGACCAGAGCGTCCTCGAGGAGTCCGGCGAGGACGTCGTCCTCCACGGCGAGGGGGCGCTGCTGGCCGCCGTCTCCGGGCAGCGCACCGGACGCATGGGCGACATCGTCGCGACCATCCAGTCGGAGCAGGACCGCATCATCCGTTCGGACAACCGCGGTGTGCTCGTCGTCCAGGGCGGGCCCGGCACCGGGAAGACGGCGGTCGCCCTGCACCGCGCCGCCTACCTCCTCTACACGCACCGCCGGCGCCTCGAGCACACCGGCGTGCTGATCATGGCCCCGACCCCCGGCTTCCTGCGGTACATCGAGCGGGTGCTCCCGAGCCTCGGCGAGTCCGGCGTGGTGATGCTGACCCCCGGCGAGATGTTCCCGGGCGTGGAGACCTTCGTGCACGACGACGACGAGACCGCCCGGGTCAAGGGCGACATCGCCATGGCCGAGCTACTCGCGCGCGCCGTCAAGCAGCGCCAGGTGGTGCCGGAGAAGGACGTCCGCTTCCGGATCGACGGCACCCCGATCACCCTCACCCGGGACGCCATCCGGTCCGCGCGCCGCGAGGCCCGCGCCACGCACAAGCCGCACAACGCCGCGCGCTCGATCTTCGTGCGGGCCGCGATGGACCGACTCGTGGAGAGCTACGAGAAGGCGCTGCGAGCCCGGGGGCAGACGATCATCCCCGAGGATCGGCCCGATCTGCTGGCCGATCTGCGTCACGACCCCGATGTCCGGCGCGCCCTGAACCTCGCCTGGCTGCCGTACACCCCCGAGGGGTTCCTGCGGATCCTGCTGTCGCGCGAGGATCGTCTCCGCAGCGCCGCACCGCGGTCGCTCGCCGACCGGCTGCATCTCCTGGTCCGCCCCAAGGACGCGCCCTGGACGGTCGAGGACGTGCCGCTGCTCGACGAGGTCGCTGAGCTGCTCGGCGAGGACTCAGCGCCCGCCGAGGCCCGCGCCCAGGAGGCCGCGCGCCGACGGGAGGCCGACGTCGACTACGCCCGGAAGGTCATCGAGAACTTCGACACCTCGGGCATCGTCCGGGCCGAGGACCTCGCCGATCAGGTGACCCGGATCCGCGACGGGCGCACCCTCGCCGAGCGCGCGTCCTCGGAGCGGGGCTGGACCTACGGCCACGTGGTGGTGGACGAGGCGCAGGAGCACTCGGCGATGAGCTGGCGCGCCCTCATGCGCCGCGCCCCCACCAAGTCCTTCACCGTGGTGGGCGACGTCGCGCAGACCTCCTCCGCGGGCGGCTCCTCCTCGTGGGAGCAGGCGCTCTCCCCCTACGTGCAGGATCGCCTGCAGATCGAGCACCTCTCGGTGAACTACCGCACCCCGGCGCGGATCATGGACCGCGCGCTCGCGATGGCGCGCGCCCATGACCTCCCCGTCACCCCGGTGACCTCCGTGCGCGAGGGCGACCGCGATCCGCTCGTGGAGCAGGTCGACGCTTCCGCGCTCGAGGAGCGCGTCGCCGCGTCGGTCGCCGCTCTCCACGCCGAAGGGATCGGGCGCCTCGCCGTCATCACGAGCTCGTCCCGCCGCGACGCCGTCATCGCGAGCCTGTGCACCTTCGATGCCCTGCCGACGATCGGTGCGGGCTCCTCCGGCGTGGACGACGAGATCGCGGTGATGACCGCGCAGGATGCCAAGGGCCTGGAGTTCGACGGCGTGGTGATCCTCGAGCCGGCCGAGGTGCTCGCGGAGCACGGTGCCGGCGATCTGTACGTGGCGATGACCCGCACCACCCGCCACCTGGGCGTTGTCCACGCGGCGCCGCTGCCGGCGGGGATCGCCCCGGAGTCCTGAGGAGGGGCGCGGGGAAAGGGATCGGCGGCCGCGGCTTCCCCTCCGCGACCGCCGATCGGCGTGCACCCTCGCGGGGCACGAGGGACATCCTATGCACAGTCGGAGCGTGTTTCCGACCATGTTCACCGAACGTCCAGGCACTACCCAGGTGTCCAGCTGGTGCGGAGCGGGCGCCGAGCCCGTCGGGACCCCGAGCGGCGGCTGGAGGCGGGTCAGCCGACGGCGCCGGCCTCGGCGCGCAGCCGCTCGATCGCGGCCTCGAAGTCCTCGAGGGACTCGAAGTCCTGGTACACGCTCGCGAAGCGCAGATAGGCGACGACGTCGAGCTCCTGCAGGGGCTGCAGGATCGCGAGCCCGACCTGGTGGGCGTCGATCTCGGCGACGCCGCTCGAGCGGATGTCCTCCTCGACACGCTGGGCGAGCATCGCCAGCTGATCGTCGGTGACGGGACGGCCCTGGCAAGCCTTCCGCACCCCGGAGATCACCTTCGCGCGGCTGAACGGCTCGCTCACCCCGGAGCGTTTCTGGACCGAGAGCGAGGCGGTCTCTGAGGTGGAGAAGCGGCGCGAGCAGTTGGGGCACTGGCGTCGACGCCGTATGGTCGCGCCGTCGTCGGACGTGCGCGAGTCCACGACACGCGAGTCGGGATGTCGGCAGAACGGGCAGTGCATCCGCCCAGGATACCGATCCTGCCGGGGGTCAGCGATCGAGCGGTGCTTCCGCCGAGCCCGCGACGGGCAGCACGATCTCCTGGCCCGCGGTGAGGCGGCCGGTGGGCAGCGAGTTCAGCGTGCGCACCTCCGCGATGTACGCCTCTGGCGAGGCGCCCTCGGGGGCATACTCCTCGGCGTACTCCCAGAGGGTGTCCCCCGCCTCGACGGTGACCGTCACCCGATCCTGCGGCTCGGCGCCCGCGAGCGCCGCCGGCACGTCGAGGACGAGGAGGGCGATGCCGGCCACAAGCAGGCCGAGGAGGAAGGCGAGGGCGACGGCGAGGCGGCGGCCGCGCCGGGTCGCCTCGAGTCGAACGCCCGCACGAGCAGGGGCCGTGCGTCGGGTGCGCTCGACCTGCGTGGTCGGGCGGAAGGGAAGGACCGTGGCCGACTGGGTGCTCATATCCGAACTCCTGTTCGATCGAATGTCTGTGCGACTGTAGCCCGATCCGGCCGCGACACGCAAGAGGAATCTCGAACACCTGTTTGGAATCCGCTCCGTGCCCGCCTACTGTGGGCTGCGAGGACTACGGAACCGCGAGGGTCCGACAGACGACCCGAGCCAGGAGGCCCGAGAGATGATCCCGACCGCCGATCAGCCCATCCCCTCGCGCGGCGACGCCGCGGGCGACGAGGCCACGGCGGGCCTGACCCGTCGCCAGCGGCTCGTGCTCGAGACGATCCAGTCCGCGATCGCCGCGCACGGATACCCGCCCACCATGCGCGAGATCGGTGACGCCGTCGGGCTGACCTCCTCGTCCTCGGTCTCGCATCAGCTGCAGGCCCTCGAACGCAAGGGCTTCCTGCGCCGGGATCCGAAGCGCCCCCGCGCGATGGAGGTGGTGATGCCGCAGGAGGACGACGCCCCCGCACCCACCCCCGCCCCGGAGATCGGCTCCGCCTCGGTCTCGGTCCCGCTCGTGGGACGTATCGCCGCAGGCATCCCCATCACCGCGGAGGAGCAGGTCGAGGACGTCTTCACGCTGCCGGAGCGGCTCGTGGGCGGCGGTGAGCTGTTCCTGCTGCAGGTGGTCGGCGACTCGATGGTGGACGCCGCGATCTGCGATGGCGACTGGGTGGTCGTGCGCAGTCAGCAGTCCGCCGAGAAGGGCGAGATCGTCGCCGCCATGATCGACGGCGAGGCGACGGTCAAGACCCTCGTCATGCGGGACGACCACGTCTGGCTCATGCCGCACAACCCGGCCTTCGCCCCGATCCTCGGCGACCATGCCGAGATCCTCGGCAAGGTCGTCGCGGTGCTGCGCGCGGTCTGAGCCTCCCCGCTCTCCGCGTCGGCACGCCCGGGCGAGGGGGCATCGGGGCGGCAGCGCCCGCAGAGGGGTGAGCCCTCAGCCCGCGTCGGCGAGCCGCCGCAGTGCCCCGAGGGCCACCTGGGGATCGGTCGTCGGCCAGAGCGGGGGCATCGCCTCCCGCAGGAACCCGCCATAGCGCGCCGTGGACAGGCGGGGATCGAGCACCGCGACCATTCCCCGGTCCTCCACCGTGCGGATCAGTCGTCCGGCACCCTGAGCCAGCAGCAGCGCCGCGTGCTGGGCGGAGACCGCCATGAAGCCGTTCCCGCCGCGCTGGGTGATGCGCTCCTGCCGTGCCGAGGCGAGCGGATCGTCGGGCCGCGGGAAGGGGATGCGGTCGATGGTGACCAGTCGCAGCGAGCGCCCCGTCACGTCGACCCCCTGCCAGAGCGTGAGAGTCCCGAAGAGCGAGGAGTCCTCGTCCTCGCGGAAGTGGCGCACGAGGTTCGCCATCGAGTCCTCCCCCTGCACCTCGATCCGCAGGTCCAGACGGGCGCGGACGTGCTCGGCGGCGAGCTCGGCGCCCCGTCGCGAGGAGAACAGGCACAGCGCCCCGCCGCGGGAGGCCTCCACCAGCTCGGTGAGGTGGTCGAGCATCGCGGCCTGGGGCCCCTCCCGCCCGGGGGGCGGAAGATGGCGGGCGGTGTACAGGATCCCCTGGCGCGGGTAGTCGAAGGGGCTGCCGACATCGAGCGCCGCCCACGCCCCGGCGTCGCGCGCCGGGGGGATCGCGGCGGGGTCGAGACGGGCCGCGCGCGCGAGGCCCACCTCTCCGGCGGGCGGCTCGAAGCGGCCGCCGAGGGCGAGGGTCGCCGAGGCCAGGATCGCGGTGCGATCCTCGAGGATCGCCGAGCGCATCGCGAGCGCAACGCTGAGCGGGGCG
Organism: Brachybacterium sp. J144; assembly: GCF_036321705.1. Classification (NCBI taxonomy): domain Bacteria; kingdom Bacillati; phylum Actinomycetota; class Actinomycetes; order Micrococcales; family Dermabacteraceae; genus Brachybacterium; species Brachybacterium sp. J144. The sequence continues at coordinate 56,315 of NZ_JAZDCG010000001.1, read as the reverse complement.
ACCTGGAGGCTGGATCGCCCCGTCACCGGGGAGTGCGAGACGGAGACGACATCGTCCTCGCCGGGCGAGCCGAGCCGCTCGCACACGTCGATGATCTCCTGCAGGGTCGCCCGAACCGTCTTGCGCGTGCCCGCGGTGCTGGCCCCCGCCTCCTCCCCCGCATCCTTCGCGTCGGAGTGCGCGGTGCGCGCTTCGATGCGCACCTGGGTCACGGCGTCGCCGAGCCGCTCGGGCAGGTCCCCGATCACCCTCCCGTCGGACACGAGGGCGAGCGCCTCGCGGAGCTCCTCTCCTGCATCGTCGAGGGCGGTCGCCGCGACGCCGAGTGAGCGCAGATCGCGCACGGTGCCGCGCACCATGCCCGGGGTGAGCACCTCGGTGACCGCCCCGGTGACGCGGCTGGTCAGCTCATGGGCCTCGTCGAACACGACCACGTCATGCTCGGGAATGATCCCGTGACGGTCGAAGGCGTCGATCGCGAGCAGCGCGTGGTTGGTGACGACCACGTCGACCTCGCGGGCGATCTCGCGGCTGCGCTCGGCGAAGCAGGAGGTGACCACCGGGCAGGTCTGCCCCAGGCACTGGTTGCCGAGCACCGAGACCTGTCGCCAGGCCCGGTCGGAGACCGCGGAGTCGAGGCTGTCGCGGTCCCCGGTCTCCGTCTCCTCCGCCCAGGCGCGCAGTCGGCGCACCTGGTCGCCGAGACGCTCCGAGCCACCGGTGGCGGAGTCCCCGCCCGCCGCGGCCCCGGAGAAGAGGGCCCCCGGATCCTCGACCGGATAACCGCCGTCGATCTTGTGCCGGCATAGGTAGTTCCCGCGCCCCTTGAGAAGCGCGAAGGTCGGGGTGCGCGGGAGATGCGGCGCGAGGGCCTCGACCAGACGGGGCAGGTCCTTGCGCACGATCTGGGTCTGCAGCGCGATGGTCGCTGTCGAGATGACCACCGGCCGACCGCTCACGAGCGCATGGCGCAGCGCCGGGACCAGATAGGCGAGGGACTTGCCGGTGCCGGTCCCGGCCTGGACCAGGAGGTGGCGGCCGCCGGACATGGCGGTGTCCACCGCCTCGGCCATCGCCTGCTGACCCGGTCGCGGGGACCCGCCGATCGCGCCGACCGCCGCGTCCAGGAGGGTGGACAGGTCGATCCCGGCGGCTCCGGGAGCGGCCTCGGGGTGGGTGGCGGTGGTCATCGGATCAGGGTATCCGCGCGGCCACCGCCGCCCCGTCAGGCCGCGCCGTGGAGCTCTGCGGCGAGCGCCTCATCGACCCGCGCGTGCAGCCGGGTGCCGTCCATCAGGTGCTCCTCGGCGAGCACCTCGCCGGTGGAGTGGACCCGCGAGACCAGGTCGCCGCGGGAGTAGGGCACGACCAGGTCGACCTCGACGGCCGGGCGGGGCAGTCGCTCGGCGATCAGCTCGCGCAGCTCCTCGAGGCCCATGCCGGTGCGGGCGGAGACCACTGCCGAGTCGCCCACCTGGCTGCGCAGGCGGGCGATCGTCTCGGGCTCGGCGATGTCCGCCTTGTTGAGCACGATCACCTCGGGGACGTCGAAGCCGTCGATCTCCCCGAGCACGGTGCGGACCGCGCGGATCTGCCCTTCCGGGTCCGGATGGGAGGCGTCGACGACATGCAGCAGCAGGTCCGCGTCGGCGACCTCCTCGAGCGTCGAGCGGAACGCCTCGACCAGCTGCGTGGGCAGATGGCGCACGAAGCCGACGGTGTCCGCGTAGGTGAACTCGCGGCCGTCCGGGGTGGTGGCCCGGCGCACCGTCGGGTCGAGGGTCGCGAAGAGAGCGTTCTCGACCAGCACACCGGCGCTCGTGAGGCGGTTCAGGAGCGAGGACTTCCCGGCGTTGGTGTATCCGGCGATCGCGACCGACGGCACCTGATGACGCTTGCGATCCGCGCGCTGGGCGTCGCGCCCCGGCGTCATCGCCTTGATCTCGCGGCGCAGCTTGGCCATGCGGTCGCGGATCCGTCGACGGTCCAGCTCGATCTTGGTCTCACCGGGACCGCGCGAGCCCATGCCCGCACCGCCCGCGGCGACACGGCCGCCGGCCTGACGGGACATCGACTCGCCCCAGCCGCGCAGCCGCGGCAGGAGGTACTCGAGCTGCGCCAGCTCGACCTGGGCCTTGCCCTCGCGGGACTTCGCATGCTGCGCGAAGATGTCGAGGATCAGGGCGGTGCGATCGACGACCTTGACCTTGACGATGTCCTCGAGGGCACGCCGCTGGCTGGGCCCGAGCTCGCCGTCGGCGATCACGGTGTCGGCGCCGGTCGCGGCGACGATGTCCGCGAGCTCGGCGGCCTTGCCCTTGCCGAGGAAGGTCGCCGGGTCGGGATGGGCACGGCGCTGGAGGACGCCGTCGAGCACCTCGGAGCCGGCGGTCTCGGCGAGGGCGGCGAGCTCGCGCAGGCTGACTTCGGCCTCCTCGATGTTGCCGCTCGTGTAGAGGCCGGCGAGGACCACGCGCTCGAGGCGCAGCTGGCGGTACTCGACCTCGGTGATGTCCTCGAGCTCGGTGGAGAGGCCGGCCACACGGCGCAGAGCCTGGCGGTCGGCGAGGTCGAGCTGCTCGCCGTCGGACTCCGAGGCGTAGGTGACCGAGGAGACGGAGGCGTCGCCGCGGGCGAGGATCCGCTCGGTGAGCGGATCGCGGCGCCGAGCGGGAGCGGAGGGCTCGGGGGTCCCAGCGGCGCGGTGCTGCTCATGGTCGGAGCTCGCTCCGTGCTCGTCCCGGGCGGGTGCGGGGGTGCCGGCCTCTCCCGTGTCGGCTCCCTCGACGGCGGCGTCGGCAGGGTCGGGATGGAAGGCGATGGGCACGATCGGCGAACTCCTCGGAAGCGGGGGCTGTGGTCGCCCGGCGGCGGGAGGTCCCGGCCGCGGGATCGTCCCAGAATCCCACGCCGACGGGAGGGGGTCGAGGGATTTTGCCCTCGGCGCATCCCGGATCACGCGGAGGATCCGTATCCTGCCCGGGTGACCGAGCATTACTTCTCCGCCTCGACCGGGACCTCCGACCGCCGTTTGCCGCTGCGCGTGCGGCTCGCGGGCCAGGACCTGGACCTGGTCTCGAGCGCCTCGGTGTTCTCGGGGCACGGGCTGGACAAGGCCACGGCGGTGCTGCTGGACCGGCTGGACGAGATCGCTGAGCCGCCGGCGGGGGCGCGGATCCTCGACCTCGGCTGCGGCTGGGGTCCGATCGCCCTGACCGCCGCGCTGCGGGATCCCTCGGCCGAGGTGTGGGCGATCGACGTCAGCGAGCGCGCCCGGGAGCTGACGGCGGAGAATGCCCGCCGCAGCGGCGCCGCGAACCTCGTCGTCGCAGCGCCCGAGGACGTCCCCGAAGAGCTGCGCTTCGACGCGATCTGGTCCAACCCCCCGATCCGCATCGGCAAGGAGGCGCTGCACGCCCTGCTGCTGCAGTGGACGGCTCGGCTCTCGCCGGAGGGCACCGCGGCGCTCGTGGTCGGGAAGAACCTCGGCGCCGACCCGCTCGCCCGCTGGCTCGGCGAGCAGCTCCCCGAGCGGGAGGTCCGGAAGGTCGCGAGCGCGAAGGGTTTCCGGGTGCTCGAGGTGGGCCCCTCCGTCTGAGCTGGCTGAGCTACCTGAGCAGCATGATTTCAGGGTCGCGGCAGCAGCGTCCCGTCGGCGACGAGCTCGGCCGCCCCGGTGAGCAGCACCTCGCCGTCGACCCCCCAGCTCACCTCGAGGCGTCCCCCGGGGACGTCGACGATCCACGGTCGGGCGTCGGTGTCCCCCGCGCGCAGAGCGCTCGCGACGGCGACCGCCGCGACGCCGGTGCCGCATGAGCGGGTCTCCCCCACTCCGCGCTCGTGGACACGCATCGCCACGTGGTGATCGCCGCGTTCGGCGACCAGCTCGATGTTCGCCCCGTCGGCCGGTTCGGGATCGAGCGCCGGGCGGCGGGTGAGGTCGAGGTCCTCCAGCGCGAGACCCGCGGGGAGGAAGGCGACGGCGTGGGGGTTGCCCATGTCGACGTCGAGCACGTCGAGGCGATGCCCGGCGATCTCGACGGTGCGTCCGCTGCGCTCGCTGCGGCTGCGCCCCATGCCGACACGGACCCTCCACACGGCGGGGTCGCCGGCCGCGGGACGGGAGAGCACCTCGATGGTGCGCACGCCGGCGCGGGTCCAGATCGGGAAGGAGTCCTCGTGGACGTGCCCGGCGCGCTGCAGGTGCGCGGCGAAGACCCGCACTCCGTTGCCGCACATCTCGGCGAGGGAGCCGTCGCCGTTGCGGTAGTCCATGAACCACTCGGGGGCGTCCTTGGGGGCGTCGATCCCCGCGTGCCGGGTCCGCACCGCGCGGATCACGCCGTCCCCGCCGATGCCCGCCCGGCGATCGGCGAGCGCGGCGACCGCGGCGGCGTCGAGCGCGAGCTCCCCGTCCGGGTCGTCGAGGATCACGAAGTCGTTCTCGGTGCCGTGTCCCTTGGTGAAGCGCAGCGGTTCGGTCATGGGCGAAGCCTAAGCCGCGGGGCCCTCCGGGGCCGTGACCGGGGTCGCGAGGACCCGGAGCGCCTGCTCGAGGACGGAGCCGCTGCCGCCGGCCGGATCCGCGTCGATCCAGCGCACCCGCGTATCGCGACGGAACCAGGTGTCCTGCTTGCGGACCAGCCGTCGGGTCCCGACCACCGTGGCCTCGATCGCCTCGGCGCAGGTGAGGGTGCCGTCGAGCACGGCGAGCCCCTGCTCGTAGCCGATGGCCCGGCGCGCGGTGAGGCCCCGATCCAGTCCCTGCTCGCGCAGGGCGCGGATCTCCTCGAGCAGACCGGCCTCGACCATGCGCCCGACGCGCCGGGCGATGCGGTCGTGGAGGGTGGCGCGCTCGGTGCGCAGCCCGATCTGCACCGCCTCCGGTACGGCGTAGTCGGGGCGGGGCAGGAAGGCGCTGAACGGGCGGCCGGTGAGCCGCCTCACTTCGAGGGCGCGGACTATCCGCCGCGCATCGCCGGGTCCGATCATCGCCGCCGCCTCGGGGTCGGTGGCCAGGAGCTCCGCGTGCAGGGCGGCGGCGCCCTCGGCCGCCGCGCGCGCCTCGAGGGCGGCGCGCACCGCGGGGTCCGTCGGGGGGAATTCGATCCGGTCCAGCACCGCGCGCACGTACAGCCCCGAGCCGCCGACGAGGATCGGGACGCGGCCGCGGTCCCGGATCGCGGCGATCTCGGCGCGCGCGGCGTCCCGGTACACGGAGACGCTCGCCTCCTCGGTGACGTCGAGGACGTCGAGGAGGTGGTGGGGCACGCCGCGCCGCTCGGCGAGTGTCACCTTGGCGGTGCCGATGTCCATACCGCGGTAGAGCTGCAGCGCATCGGCGTTGACCACCTCTCCGTCGAGGTGCTCCGCGAGCGCGATCGCGAGATCGGACTTCCCGGTCGCTGTCGCGCCGACCACCGCGAGCAGCGGGGCGACGGGGGCGGGTTCGGGCATGCCCGCACTGTACTCGGGGACCCCGTCCGGAGCCGGGCCGGCCGCACCGGGCCGGGCCGGGCTTCCCGAGCCCGTGCGCCGCGGGGTCAGCGGGATCACCCTCGGCTCCCCTGGCATTCCCATCGCGCGGGAGTATGGTGAGGGCCGGCCCGACCGCCTGGTCGGCGCCCTCGACTCCCGCGACATCCCGAGGTTGGACGTGACCGCACCGAACGAGTCCCCCACGACGACGGACTCGGCCGACGCACTGGCCCCCCTGTCCCTGCAGCGAATCGGCGAGCGCCTTTCCCTGCAGGGGTACGCCTTCGTCGAGGACGAGGAGCACCCCGACATCCTGCGGGCCCGCTTCGACGACTACCGCTTCCAGTTCATGCTCTCCGGCGAGGACCACGGCATCCTCCAGACCCGCGGCCGCTGGAGCCACTCGGTGGACATCTCCCGCAAGGTGGGGATGATCAAGCTCTGCAACGAGTGGAACATGAACCGCATCTGGCCCAAGGTGTACGTGCGCCGCGAGTCCGAGGGCCTGCTCGGCGTGTACGGCGAGCTCGCCGCGGACTTCCGCGCCGGCGCCCTCGACTCCCAGATCGACAACGCGATCCGCTGCGGCCTCTCGACCGTGATCGCCTTCTTCCACAGCCTCGAGGAGCGGCTCGGCGCCGAGCTCGAGGAGCTCGACTGCTGATCTCCCCGCGAGGCGGTCCCGAGGGGACCACGTCCACCAGGACCATCGACGGGCCCGTCCTCCGCTGCGGAGGGCGGGCCCGTCGGCGTCCGACGGGGCGGATGCCCGCGGCTCAGCGCCGACGGAGGCTCGGCATCCCCAGGGTGACGGGCCCGGAGACGGCCGGGGCGCCGGTGCCGCAGGAGGAGCCGGCATCGAGACCGGTCACCCCCGCCTCCCAGGCGTCGCCGGAGCGGGTGCGGCGGATCGAGAACTGCTCGGGGGCGAGGCCGGCGAGCGGGGCCTCCCGGGCGCTGTCGGCCAGCAGGTAGTGCGGTGCCGCGTGGGTGACGGTCGCGGTGACCAGATCGCCCGGACGGGGCCTCGCGGACTCCTCGAGGTCGCCCGGCAGCGAGAAGTGCACGAGGCGGTGATCGCGGGAGCGGCCGGAGAGACGGTGCGTCTCGGCGTCGCGATCGCCCTCCCCCTCGGCGACCAGGATCTCGACGGTGCGGCCGGCGATCTTCTGGTTCTCCTCGTGGGTGATGCGGTCCTGGAGGGCGACGAGACGCTCGAAGCGCTCCTGCACGACCTCCTTGGGGATCTGGTCCGCCATCGTCGCGGCGGGGGTGCCGGGGCGGATCGAGTACTGGAAGGTGAAGGCGCTCGCGAAGCGAGAGGCCTCGACCACCTCGAGGGTGCGCTGGAAGTCGTCCTCGGTCTCGCCCGGGAAGCCGACGATGATGTCGGTGGTGATCGCGGCCTCGGGGATGCGGTCCCGCACCCGGTCGAGGATGCCGAGGAACTTCTTCCCCCGGTAGGAGCGCTTCATGCGTCGCAGCACGTCATCGGAGCCGGACTGCAGCGGCATGTGCAGCTGCGGCATGACGTTCGCGGTCTCCGCCATCGCGTCGATCACGTCGTCGGTGAACATCGCAGGGTGCGGGGAGGTGAAGCGCACCCGCTCGAGCCCGTCGATGTCGCCGCACGCGCGCAGGAGCTTCGCGAAGGCGCCGCGGTCACCGAACTCGACGCCGTAGGAGTTCACGTTCTGCCCCAGCAGGGTCACCTCGATCGCTCCCTGGTCGACCACGTCGCGGATCTCCGCGAGGATGTCGCCGGGGCGGCGGTCCTTCTCCTTGCCGCGCAGCGCCGGGACGATGCAGAAGGTGCAGGTGTTGTTGCAGCCCACCGAGATCGACACCCACGCCGCATAGGACGACTCGCGGCGGGTGGGCAGGGTCGAGGGGAAGACGTCGAGCGACTCGACGATCTCGACCTGCGCCTCGGCGTTGTGCCGGGCGCGGTCCAGCAGCACGGGCAGCGAGCCGATGTTGTGGGTGCCGAAGACGACGTCGACCCAGGGGGCGCGTTCGACGATCGTCGAGCGGTCCTTCTGCGCGAGGCAGCCGCCGACGGCGATCTGCATGCCGGGGTTCGCGTCCTTCGCGGGACGCAGCGCCCCGAGGTTGCCGTACAGCTTGTTGTCCGCGTTCTCCCGCACGGCGCAGGTGTTGAAGACGACTACGTCGACCTCGCCGCGGCGGGCATCGGCGTCGGCGGGGGCGGCGGTGAAGCCGGCCTCCTCGAGCAGGCCGGTGAGGCGCTCGGAGTCGTGGACGTTCATCTGGCAGCCGAAAGTGCGCACCTGATAGGTACCTCGGGCGCTGGGCGCGGCGGGGTCGAGGTGGTCGGCAGGGGACGCGGCGGCAGCGGGGGACGTGGTGGCGGCGGGGGTCGTCATGGTGCCTCCAGGGTACGGCGCGGGGTGCCGACGGGAGGGGCCGAGGCACGCCGCCGCGGACGGATCGGCGGCATCTCACGCCGCGGCGGCGAGGTCACGCTTGGGTGACGGTCCGCTGTTCAGCCCGCGGCTCCGGGCGACCTGGCCTACCTTTCCCCTATGACCCAGACCACTTCTGCTCGTCCGCCTGCCGGCGGGCCGGCCTCGCAGCCCCTCGTCCAGCTCACCGGGGTGCAGAAGCACTTCGGGGACCTGCACGTGCTCGCGGACATCGAGCTCGAGGTCGCGCCGGGCGAGGTGGTGGTGGTGCTCGGTCCCTCCGGCTCGGGCAAGTCCACGCTGTGCCGCACGATCAACCGCCTCGAGACGATCGACGAGGGAGAGATCCGGATCGACGGCGAGCTGCTGCCGACCTCCGGTGCGGGACTGGCCCGACTGCGGTCCGAGGTGGGCATGGTGTTCCAGTCCTTCAACCTCTTCGCCCACAAGACGGTGCTGCAGAACGTGACCGTCGCCCCGATCAAGGTCAAGGGCGTCCCCCGCCGGCAGGCCGAGGAGGAGGGCATGGCCCTGCTCGAGCGCGTGGGCGTGGCGAACCAGGCCGACAAGCTGCCCGCGCAGCTCTCGGGCGGGCAGCAGCAGCGCGTCGCGATCGCCCGCTCGCTGGCCATGAAGCCCAAGGTGATGCTCTTCGACGAGCCGACCTCCGCTCTCGACCCCGAGATGATCAGCGAGGTCATCGAGGTGATGACCGACCTGGCGAAGGACGGCATGACCATGATCGTGGTCACCCATGAGATGGGCTTCGCCCGGCGCACCGCGGACCGCGTGGTGTTCATGGACTCCGGCCGCATCGTCGAGGTGCGGGCCCCGGAGGACTTCTTCTCCGCCCCCGAGACAGACCGGGCCAAGGACTTCCTCGGCAAGATCCTCCACCACTGACCCCGACCGATCCCACTCCCAGGAGCGCACGATGACGAACCCGCTGAACCGCCGCCTCTTCCTCTCCGCCTCGCTCGGCACCGCCGCCGCGGCCACCCTCGCCGCCTGTGGCGGGGGCGGCGGCGATGAGCCCGAGGTCGCCGAGGTCGACACCGCCGACTTCCCCGAGGGCTCCACCATGGCGGCCCTCGCCGAGGCCGGAGCGATCACCATCGGCACCAAGTTCGACCAGCCCCTGTTCGGCCAGGCCGGCCCCGACGGCACCCCCGTCGGCTTCGACGTCGAGATCGGCAAGATCGTCGCCGGCGCCCTCGGCATCTCCCCCGACAACATCACCTGGACGGAGACCGTCTCCGCCAACCGCGAGCCCTTCATCGAGAACGGTCAGGTCGACCTCGTCGTGGCGACCTACACCATCAACGACACCCGCAAGGAGGTCATCGACTTCGCGGGCCCGTACTACGTCGCAGGACAGGCGCTGATGGTGCTGATCGACAACGAGGACATCACCGGCGAGGACTCCCTGGCCGGCAAGAAGGTCGCCTCGGTCGAGGGCTCCACCCCTGCGCAGTACATCCTCGACAACCACCCCGATGCCGAGCTGCAGACCTTCGACACCTACTCGAACTGCGTCACGGCCCTCATCAACGGCCAGGTCGACGTGGTCACCACCGACAACGTGATCCTCGCGGGCTTCGTCGCCGCGGACGAGGAGAACCTGAAGCTCGTGGGCGACGGCGAGACCTTCACCGAGGAGCCCTACGGCATCGGCCTCGCCAAGGGCGACGACGACTTCCGCACCTTCATCAACGACACCCTCGAGGCGGCCTACGAGGACGGCGCCTGGGCGGAGGCCTGGGAGGCCACGGCCGGGACCGTGCTGCCCACCCCGGAGCCGCCGGCCGTGGACCGCTATTGATCCGCTGATCCGCCCTCCCCCGTCGGGCCGGCTCCAGGAGTCGGCCCGACGCCCTGCCTGGAGCCGCCATGGACACCTTCCTCATCGAGCGCGACATGCTGTGGGACGCCTTCAGCACCACGCTCACGCTCGCCGCGCTCTCCGGCGTGATCGCCCTCGTGCTGGGCACGCTCATCGCGGCGTTGCGGGTCTCCCCGTACCTGCCGCTGCGCTCCGTCGCCACGGCGTACACCGAGTTCCTGCGCAACACCCCGCTGACGGTCGTGTTCTTCTTCTACGTGTTCGTCACGCCGTCGATCGGATTCACGTTCAGCTACCGCGTCGCGGCGGTGATCGCGCTGAGCTGCTACACCTCCGCCTTCGTGGCGGAGGCGGTGCGCTCGGGCATCAACTCGGTCGCCGTGGGGCAGGCCGAGGCGGCGCGGTCGCTGGGGATGTCCTTCCGGCAGAACCTGTTCATCGTGGTCCTCCCCCAGGCGTTCCGCACCGCGATCCCCCCGCTGATCAGCGTGTTCATCGCTCTCGTGAAGAACACCTCGGTGGCCGGCGCCTTCAGCGTCTTCGAGCTGTTCGCCATGTCGCGGCGACTCACCAACGTCTACTCGGCGGACGTCATCGCGATCCTCATCGGGGTGGCGCTGTGCTATCTGATCATCTGCATCCCGCTCGGCCAGCTCGCCGGGCATCTCGAGCGGAAGGTGGCGTTCGCCCGATGAGCAGCGGACCTGTCCTCTACGACGTCGCCGGCCCCGAGGAGAAGCGGCGGGAGCGGCTGATCTCCTTCGTGCTCGGCGGCGTGCTCCTCGCGGCGGCGGCGACGGTGGCCGTGCTGCTCGTCCGCAACGGCGCGTTCAACGACCGCTGGCTGGTGCTGGTGGACGTGCCCATGAACTTCGCGGGCTACGAGACCCGTCACGTGTGGCTCGCCGTGGCCCGGGGCCTCGGCAACACGCTCCTGGCCGCGGTGATCGCCCTGCCCCTGGCGGCGCTGCTGGCCGTGCTGCTGGTGTCCCTGCGCTCCTCGCCGATCGCTCCGGTGCGCTGGCTGGTCACCGGGATGATCGAGGTGTTCCGCGGTCTCCCGGTGGTGCTGGTGATGTTCTTCGGCATCCTCGTGCTCCCCGGGGCGACCCAGCTCTTCGCGGTCGTGTTCGGGCTGGTGCTCTACAACGCGGCGGTGTTCGCCGAGATCCTGCGCGCCGGGATCACGGCGCTCCCGAAGGGCCAGACGGAGGCGGCCGAGTCCCTGGGCATGGGCCCCTTCCTCACGTACCGCGACGTGCAGCTGCCGCAGGCGGTGCGCATGATGCTCCCCTCGCTGATCGCGCAGGGCGTCGTGCTGGTGAAGGACTCCTCGCTCGGGTACATCGTCGGCTACGCGGAATTGCTGCGCAGCGTCTCCCGCGTCGCCGATGCCCTGACCAACGCCGAGTACCTGCTGCCGCTGCTGACCGTCGGTGCCGCCGTGTACATCACGCTGAACATCTCTCTGTCCCGGGTGGCGGTGTGGGTGCAGCGTCGCAGCAGCTTCGCGCGGCGGGCCCCGGCCCGGGTCCCGGGCGCCCCGCCGCTCCCCTGAGCGCGGCACCGACCGGCTCCTCGCCGCTCAGGAGCGCGCGGCCTCCCGCAGCTCGGAGGAGATGACCTGCACCGCGAGGTCGCCCGGATAGCCCTTGCGGGTGAGGAGGGCATCGAGACGGCGGGAGAGCCGCCGGCGGTGCGCGCCGTCCCGCTCCGCGCGCAGCCGCCGACGGTCCGTCTCGGCGATGCGGGAGCGCACCAGCTCGCGGCAGCGCTCCTCCTCATCATCCGCCCCGGCGGCAAGAGCCGCCTCGATGTGCGCCGGGGAGACCCGCTTGCGCTCGAGCTCACGGCGCAGTGCCTCGTCGCCGAGGGCGCGCAGCTCGCGCCGCTGCCGCACCCACTCCGCGGCGAAGGCCGCATCGTCGAGCAGCCCGGCACGGTCGATGCGCGCGATCACCTCATGGACGAGGGCGCCGGGCACCTCCCGCTCCGCGAGCCGCTGCCGCATCTCCCCCTCGGACCGGCGGCGCGTGGAGAGCAGGCGCAGGAGATAGCGGCACTCGCGGACCACGACCTTCTCCTGCTCGGCCCGCTCCGGGTCGGGTTCCGCGCGGGGGCGCTCGAGGATGTCCCGGGTGCGGGCCTCGAGGCGAGCGCGGAGATGACTGTCCGGGTCGGATGCGGCGACGCCGACGCCCGTGCGGGCGCCGGCATCACCGGGGACCTGCTGCACCACGATTAGATGGTCGCGGGGACGTCCTCGTCGAGGAACTCGTCCTCGCCGAGCGCCTCGGGCGCTGCCTCCGCCTCCGGGGCGGCCTGCTCCGCGGCGTACTTGCCGACGCCGAGGGTGCGCAGGATCTTCTCCTCGATCTCCGCGGCGAGGTCCACGTTGTCCTTGAGGAACTGGCGGGCGTTCTCCTTGCCCTGGCCCAGCTGATCCCCCTCGTAGGTGAACCAGGCACCGGACTTGCGCACCACACCGTGCTCGACGCCGAGGTCGATCAGACCGCCCTCGCGCGAGATGCCCTCGCCGTAGAGGATGTCGAACTCGGCCTGCTTGAAGGGCGGGGCCATCTTGTTCTTGACGACCTTGACGCGGGTGCGGTTGCCGACCGCGTCCGTACCGGTCTTGAGGGTCTCGATGCGGCGGATGTCCATCCGCACCGAGGCGTAGAACTTCAGAGCCTTGCCGCCGGTAGTGGTCTCCGGGCTGCCGAAGAACACGCCGATCTTCTCGCGCAGCTGGTTGATGAAGATCGCGGTGGTGCCGGAGGCGGAGAGCGCACCGGTGAGCTTGCGCAGCGCCTGCGACATGAGGCGGGCCTGGAGGCCGACATGGGAGTCGCCCATCTCGCCCTCGATCTCGGCCTTGGGCACGAGTGCGGCGACGGAGTCGATGACCACGATGTCCAGGGCACCCGAGCGGATCAGCATGTCCGCGATCTCGAGGGCCTGCTCGCCGGTGTCCGGCTGGGAGACGAGGAGGGCGTCGGTGTCCACGCCGAGCTTCTTGGCGTACTCCGGGTCCAGGGCGTGCTCGGCGTCGATGAAGGCGGCGATGCCGCCGTTGCGCTGGGCGCTGGCCACCGCGTGCAGGGCGACGGTGGTCTTGCCGGAGGACTCCGGGCCGTAGATCTCGACGATGCGGCCGCGGGGCAGACCGCCGATGCCGAGCGCGGCGTCCAGCGCGACAGACCCGGTGGGGATGACCTCGACCGGCGGGCGGGTGTCATCCCCGAGCCGCATGATCGATCCCTTGCCAAACTGGCGGTCGATCTGGGCGAGGGCGCTCTCGAGAGAGGAGCCGCGATCCTTCGCGGCGGACTTCGGTGCGGGCATGAGCTGCGTTCCTTCCAGGGGGCCGGGGGTGCCGACGTCTTGACCTTGCGGCCACACTAGGCGCGGCCCCCGACACGCGAGTCCCTCCTGCGGCCGCTGTGGATGGCGCGGCGTTGGGGAGGAACGGCGGAATCGGTCGGTGGTGCCGGGGAGACCGTCGAGTCCGAGTGTACCGAACAGACGTTCGAACGCGGAACTCCGGCTCGGCGTGTCTCGACTTCTCTCAGTGCACCGCTCAGCGGCGGCGCTGCGCGTCCGGGATCTCCCAGCGACGGGACTCGGGCACGTCCATCGCATCGCACAGCGCGGTCCACACCGCACGCACGGCGACCCCGCGCTCGAGGGCCTGCTCGGCGGTCATGCCGCCGGCCGCCTCGAGCACGAGGTCGCGGGTGTAGGTGCTCGCGAGAGCCGGTCCGAAGACGTGCTCGGCGAGCTCCGTGAACTCGCTGCGGCGCACCTCAGCGCGCGCCGACCAGCGGGCCGGTGCCGTCGACGAGGCCCTCGGGCACGGTGTCGGGGATCGTCACGTGCTCCTGCACGGCGATGCGGTCGGACACCTCGCGCAGGACGAAGGACAGCGGGAGACCGAGGGCGTCGGTCACGGAGACCAGCAGCTCGCTCGACGCTTCCTTCTGGCCTCGCTCGATCTCGCTGAGGTACCCCAGGGACACACGGGCGTCGGAGGAAACCTGCCGCAGCGTGCGCCCCTGAGAGCGACGGGCGTCGCGCAGGACGTCGCCGAGCTCCTGACGGAACAGGACCATGGCCTTGCCTCCCTTCCTCTGGTTGAACGGGTGGTGCACCTCGGAGGTGCGGTGCGGAGTCATCATCACGGACAGCACAACGCACCGGGGGGCCGAAGTGTTCCCCAGAGTGTAGTGGCCGGTGCCGCCACACGCCTGTGAGATGTGCATCGCGAGAAGAGACCCCCGGGAACAGCACCGGACCCGGTCCCGGAGGACGCTCAGGAGACCGACGAGAAGACGGACCGGGACCCTGCCCGTCGCCCGCCCTCCATCGCCCGCGCTCAGTCGCGGAGGACGTCGAGCGCCGCGGCGAGCTCGGCGATCGCCGCGTCGACGGTCGCGGCGCGGAGGGCGACACGATCGCCCTCGAGGTGCAGGACGCGGGTGCGGGTGGGCACGCCGCGCCGGGCGAGGCCGAGGACGACCGTGCCGGCGGGGACGCCCCGCGCATCCGGGCCCGGTCCCGCGACCCCGGTGGTGGAGACGGCGAAGTCCGCGTCGTAGAGGGCCAGGGCCCCGTCGGCCATCGCCGCGGCGACCTCCTCGGTGACCGCCCCGGTCCGCTCGAGCAGGTCCCGGTCCACGCCCAGCACCCGCTGCTTCGCCGTGTACGAGTAACAGGCGGCGCCCCCGGCGACCGCGGCGGAGGCACCCGGGACGTCCACGAGGCGCGCCACCACGGCCCCCGCGGTGAGCGACTCGGCGGTCGCGAGCATCAGCCCCGCGGCGCGCGCGGCGTCGATGACGACCCGGGGATCGACCGGCGCCGACCCGGTCACGACGCGCCGCCGGCGAGGGCCTCTCGGCGCAGGCGCAGTCCGTCCTTGAGGTTGACGAGCCCGGACCACACGGTGAGCACCACGGCGAGCAGCACGAGCGACCAGCCGATCCAGCGAGCCGGGGACCACCACAGCTCGAAGGGCAGCAGGCAGAAGGTGATCGCGATGGTCTGCACCATCGTCTTCGCCTTGCCGGCCATGTTCGCCGGCAGGGCCCCGTACTTGAGGATCGTGAAGCGCATGATCGTGATGCCGAACTCGCGCACCAGGATCAGGATCGTCATCCACCACGGGATGTACTCCCACACCGAGAGCATCACGAAGGCCGCGCCGGTCATCGCCTTGTCGGCGATCGGGTCCACGATCTTGCCGAAGTCGGTGATCAGGTTCCGGCTGCGGGCGAGGTACCCGTCGAGAAAGTCGGTGATCATCGCGAGGACGAACACCGCAGTGATCACCAGGCGCCCGCCGACGGACTCCGCGTAGAGCACCGCGAGCACGACGAACAGGGGCACCATCGCGCAACGCACCATGGTGAGGATGTTCGCGATGTTCCACAGCGGGACGGGGTCCGTGCGGTCGGTGGTCATGGCTGCTCCGGGATCTGCGAGGCGGGCGGTGGGGTGGAGCCGGGACGGCTCGGGGACGGGGACGCTCAGCGGCCGGTGAGGCTCCAGGCGTCCTCGCTGTCGGCGTCCTCGACGTCGTCGTCGTAGTAATCGACGGCGGGCTCGGAGCCGTCGTCCTCGAGCGGATCGGAGCCGTAGCGGTCCTCTCCCCCGTCGGGCGCGGCGGGGGCGGCCGCCGGGGCCGGCGGCTCCTCCCCGCGGATGCGCGCGATCGCCTCCCCGAGATCGTCGGGGTGGACGAGCACGTCGCGAGCCTTGGACCCCTCGGACGGCCCGACGATCTCGCGGGACTCGAGCAGGTCCATGAGGCGACCGGCCTTCGCGAAGCCGACGCGCAGCTTGCGCTGCAGCATGGACGTGGAGCCGAACTGGGTGGTGACCACCAGCTCCGCGGCCTGCAGCAGCACCTCGAGGTCGTCGCCGATGTCGTCGTCGATCTGCTTGGCGGCGGCGACGACCGCGACGTCCTCGCGGTAGTTGGGCTTCATCTGCGTCTTGACGTGGTCGACGACCTTGTGGATCTCCGACTCGTTGACCCACGCCACCTGGACGCGCAGCGGCTTCGCCTTGCCCATCGGGTGGAACAGGGCGTCGCCCTGACCGATCAGCTTCTCGGCGCCCGGGGAGTCCAGGATGACGCGGGAGTCCTGCAACGAGGAGGTCGCGAAGGCGAGACGGCTGGGCACATTCGCCTTGATGATGCCGGTGACCACGTCCACCGAGGGCCGCTGCGTCGCCAGGATCAAGTGGATGCCGGCGGCGCGGGCGAGCTGCGTGATGCGCTGGATCGAGGCCTCGACGTCCCGGGGGGCGACCATCATCAGGTCGGCGAGCTCGTCGACGACCACCAGCAGGTAGGGATACGGGGCGAGGCGGCGCTCGCTGCCTGCGGGTACCTCGACCTCCCCGGCCCGGACGGCCTTGTTGAAGTCGTCGATGTGCTTGAACCCGAAGGCGGCGAGGTCGTCGTAGCGGGCGTCCATCTCCTTGACGACCCACTCGAGCGCCTCGGCGGCCTTCTTGGGGTTGGTGATGATCGGGGTGATCAGGTGCGGGATGCCCTCGTAGATGGTGAGCTCGACGCGCTTGGGGTCGACCAGCACCATGCGCACCTCCTCGGGGGTGGCGCGCATGAGGATCGAGGTGATCATCGCGTTGACCAGGCTCGACTTGCCAGAACCGGTGGCGCCCGCGACCAGCATGTGCGGCATCTTGGCGAGGTTCGCGACGACGTACCCGCCCTCCACGTCCTTGCCCACGCCCATCACCATCGGGTGCTCGTTGCGGCGGGCCACCTGGCTGCGCAGCACGTCGCCGAGCGCGACGGTCTCACGGTCCGCGTTCGGGATCTCGATGCCGATGGCCTTCTTGCCCGGGATGGGCGAGAGGATGCGCACGTCCGAGCTGGCCACGGCATAGGAGATGTTCTTGTCCAGGGCCGTGACCTTCTCGACCTTGGTGCCGGGCGCCAGCTCGACCTCGTACCGGGTGACCGTCGGCCCGCGGGTGAAGCCGACGACCTCCGCATTGACGTTGAACTGCTCGAAGACCTCCTCGAGCGCGTGGACCACGCGGTCGTTGGCCTCGGAGCGCGTGCGGTGCGGCGGACCCTCCAGCAGGAACGAGGACTCGGGGAGGGTGTAGACGATGTCGCCGGCGAGCTCGAGCTGCTCGCCCGCGCGGGGCAGGTCGCCCATCGGTGGGTGCACCAGCTCCGGCTCCTCCTCCGCCGCGGCAGCGGCAGCGGCGGCGGCACGCGAGGCGGCCGCCGGGGACTTCTCGGCGCGGGTGGGCGCCGGCTTCGCGGCGGCCGACGGCAGCGCCGCGGTCGCGTCCTCCGCACCGCGGGCACCGCCCGCGGGGAAGGACTTCGCCCGCTGGTTCTCGTCCTCGATCACGTCGAAGACCTCGTCGGCATCGGCGGGGGCGCCGCGGCGGGCGCTTCCGCGACGGGCCTTCTTCCCGCCGGCGGCGGCCTCGGGGGCGCCCTCCTCGGAGATCCCCTGCTCGAAAGCCTCGTCCCCGACGTAGCCGAAGGCCTCATGGTCCCTCGCGGCGGCCTCCTCGGCGGCCTTCTCCTTGCGGGTGCGGCGGCGGGACCTGGCCGTGGGCTGGACCGTCGTGTCCTGCTCGTGGACGGCCGGATCGACGCGGCGGGGGCGCAGCCCGAAGGCGGCCCGCTCGGCCTCCTCCTCATCGCTGCGGCCTACGAGCACGTCGTAGACGCCCCGCAGACGGGCGGGGATCGACTCGATCGGGGTCGCGGTGAGGACCAGCACGCCGAAGGCGATGAGCGCCGCGTGGATGACCACCACGGCGACCGGCGGCAGCAAGGCGGCCAGCGGCGCCGCGGCGAGATAGCCGAGCACGCCGCCCCCGCGGGCGAGGGCGTCGATCCCGTCGGCCGGGGCGGGGAAGCGCGCCGAGACCGTCGCGATCGCGGAGATCGCGACCAGCAGGATGGTGATCGCGAAGGCGATGCGGGTATTGGCGCGCACCTGGTCCGGGCGGCGGAACATGCGCAGCGACCAGCCGGCGGCCAGCAGCGGGATCACCATCGAGGAGATGCCGAAGGTGCCGGCGACCACGGTGTGCACGGCCCCGAGGACGGGCCCGGCGGACTGCCACCACTCGACCACGGCGACGATCACCGCGACGAGCATCAGCAGCAGGGCGTAGCCGTCACGCCGCTGCTCGGGAGCCACCTCCCAGCGGGCCACGCCGATCGAGCGGACCAGGCCACCGACCATGCGGGCGATCGCGAGATAGGCGGAGCGCACAGCGCGCACCGGCAGCGGGAGCGTCGACGGGTCGTGGGCCGTGGCCGCGACGGTCCGCGAGGAACCGGCGGACGAGGTCCGGGACGAGCCTTTCGACGCACGTGCGGGGGAAGACGTACGTGTCGCCATGCCTGACAGGGTACCGCCGGACCCCTCCCGGACCGGGGAGGCGCGGGCGGGCGGTGATCACACGCCGGGGATCAGGCCTCGATGACCACCGGGATGATCATCGGCCGACGGCGCAGGCGCTGGGAGACGTAGCGGCCGATCACGCGGCGCATGACCTGCTGCAGCTGATGGGTGTCCCGACGGTTGGACTGGTCGGCGACGGCCTGCTCGAGGGCCTTGATGATCTCGGGGCGGATCCTCTCGAACACCTCGTCGTCCTCGGCCACGCCCCGGGCGTGGATCTCGGGTCCGGCGATGAGGGCGCCGGTCTCGGAGTTCACCACCGCGAAGAGGGAGATGAAGCCCTCGTCCCCGAGTATCCGACGGTCCTTGAGGTCCGCCTCGGAGATCTCGCCGACGCTCGAGCCGTCCACGTACACGTAACCGTTGGGGACCTCGCCGACGACCGTCGCGACGCCGT
Source organism: Brachybacterium sp. J144 (assembly GCF_036321705.1). NCBI lineage: Bacteria > Bacillati > Actinomycetota > Actinomycetes > Micrococcales > Dermabacteraceae > Brachybacterium > Brachybacterium sp. J144. The sequence continues at coordinate 37,697 of NZ_JAZDCG010000001.1, read as the reverse complement.
CCTTCAGGTCGACGACATGGCCGTCCTTGGCGAGGATGATCCGCTCGCGCGGCACGCCGGTCGCCTCGGCGATGCGCCCGTTGGCGATGAGGTGGCGGACCTCCCCGTGGATCGGCATGACGTTCTTCGGCCGGACGATGTTGTAGCAGTAGAGTAGCTCGCCGGCGCTCGCGTGCCCCGAGGTGTGGACCTTGGCGGTGCCCTTGTGGACCACCTCGGCGCCGAGCGCCATCAGCCCGTTGACCACGCGGAAGACCGCGTTCTCGTTGCCGGGGATGAGGGAGGAGGCGAGGATGACGACGTCGCCGGGCCCCACGCTCACACGGTGGTCACGGTTCGCGATGCGGCCCAGCGCCGCCATCGGCTCGCCCTGGCTGCCGGTGCACATCAGCACCACCTGGTCATCCGGCAGGCTGTCGATCCGCTTGACGTCGATGAGGGTGTTCGCGGGGACGTCGAGATAGCCCATGTCCGCGGCGATCCCCATGTTGCGCACCATCGAGCGCCCCACGAAGGCGACCCGGCGGCCGTGCGCGGCGGCGGCGTCGAGCACCTGCTGGACGCGGTGGACGTGGCTGGAGAAGGAGGCGACGACGATCTTCTGCCGTGCCTTCGCGAAGAGGGCGTCGAGGACCGGGCCGATCTCCTGCTCGCCGACGGTGAACCCGGGGACCTCGGCGTTGGTGGAGTCGGTCATGAACAGGTCCACGCCGGCCTCGCCGAGGCGGGCGAAGGCGCGCAGGTCGGTGATGCGGCCGTCGAGCGGCAGCTGATCCATCTTGAAGTCGCCGGTGTGCAGCACGGTGCCGGCCGGGGTGGCCACGTGCACGGCGAGCGCGTCCGGGATCGAGTGGTTCACGGCCACGAACTCGCAGTCGAAGGGGCCGAAGGACTCCTTCTGGCCCTCCTTCACTGCGAGCGTGTAGGGCGTGATGCGGTGCTCGCGGAGCTTCGCCTCGATGAAGGCGAGGGTCAGCTGGCTGCCGACGAGCGGGATGTCCGGCTTCTGCCGCAGCAGGTAGGGGACGGCGCCGATGTGGTCCTCGTGGCCGTGGGTGAGGACGATCGCGGCGACGTCGTCGAGCCGGTCCGCGATGAGGTCGAAGTCCGGGAGGATCAGGTCCACGCCCGGCTGGGCGTCCTCGGGGAAGAGCACCCCGCAGTCGATGATCAGCAGGCGGCCCTCGTACTCGAGGACCGACATGTTCCGCCCCACGTCGCCCAGCCCGCCGAGCGGGGTGATGCGCAGCGTGCCCGCGGCAAGTGCGGGCGGGGCGGCCAGACGCTCCGTGAACGCCGTCCCCGCGGTCATGCCGGCCTCCGGGCCCCGTCGAGGGCGGGGATGCCGGTGGCCTGCTCGAGGGCCGCCGCGAGCTCGCGCAGCTGGTCGGCATCGGCCGGGAGGAGCGGGCCGCGCATCGCCGCGTGCGGGAGCACGCCCTGCAGGTACAGCGCGGCCTTCGCCGCGACGGCCCCGGGCATGCGATTCATGATCGCCTCGACGAGCGGGACGAGAGCGACGTGGGCGGCGCGGGCTGCGGTGAGATCGCCGCGATCGGTCGCCTCGAGCATCGCGCGCTCGAGCTCGCCCGCGACCTGCCCCACCACGGAGACGACGCCCACGGCGCCGACGGCGAGCCACGGGAGGTTCAGCGCGTCCTCGCCGGAGTAGTAGGCGATGCCGGTGCGGTCCATCACCCGGGTGGCCTGGTGCAGGTCGCCCTTGGCGTCCTTCACGGCGAGGATCCGCTCGTGCTCGGCGAGCCTGAGCAGCGTCTCCTCGGCGAGCGGGATACCGGAGCGACCCGGGATGTCGTAGAGCATCACCGGCAGGTCGGTGGCGTTGGCGATCGCCTCGGTGTGGGCGATGACCCCGGCCTGGCTGGGCTTGGAGTAGTACGGCGTGACCACGAGCAGGCCGTCGAGGCCGAGGGCCGCGTGATCGCGCGCGGCCTGCACCGAATGCGCCGTGTCGTAGGTGCCGACGCCCGCGACCACCGTGGTCCCGGGGCCGACGGCCTCCCGGACGGCGCGCGCGAGATCGAGCTTCTCGGTGTCGGTCAGCGTCGGCGCCTCCCCCGTGGTCCCGGAGACGACCAGCAGGTCGTTGCCGTGCTCGACGAGGTGCACCGCGAGCGCCTGGGCGGCGTCGAGGTCGACGGCGGAACCGTCGGTCGTGAACGGGGTGACCATCGCGACCCCCACTGCGCCGAAGGGCCGCGTACCGCTGCTGCTCATGGTCTCCTCCAGGAAGGGTTGTGCTGCATGGATCCTAGCGGGAGCGGTGCGCTCAGCGCGGATCCGTGGTGCCCAGGTCGACGAGGATCGCGAGCGGGGTGCGCTGGCGACCCTGGCCGAGGGGGTTGTCGGCGAAGGTGGCCTCGAGGCGCTCGCGCGGGGTGTCCACGTCCGTGCCGAGCACGTTGCGGCCGATGTCGTTCGCGTCCATCACCACGGTGCCGACGAAGGCGTCGCGCACGGCGGCGGGCAGGTCCGAGGCCCGGATCGCCGCGGAAATCCGCGCCGAGACCTGATCTGGATCCTTCGGCGGCAGCTTCGCGGAGACGTTCGAGGGGAAGGCCGAGTACGGGGTGGGGCCGTCGATCGCGCGCACGTTCGCGCCGACGACCTCGTAGAACACGCCCCGTCGGCCGAGCAGCTTGCCGGCGGCGCCCGCGGCGGAGGCGAGCACCACGCGCGGCAGGCCGACCTCCCGCAGGGCGAGCTCCATGGTGGTCGGGTCGCCGAGGCCGATGCCGGCCGGGGTGCGGGTGACGAAGCGGCTGAGGATCTTCGCGGCGGGGCGGGGGTGGATCTCCCAGGTGAACCACGACCGGCCCTGCGTGATCGCGATGATCTTCTCGCTGATCACGAAGTACCACGGGGCACCGGCGGGCAGGGCGCCGTCCGGGAGTCCGCCGGCGAAGGCCTCGACGCGCTCGCGGGCGATCGCCTCGACGTCGTCCCCGCGGGCGACCAGGGCGGTCTGCAGCGGGAAGCGGCGCCAGGTGATGCCGTCGGCCTCAGAGACGAGGTCGAGCTGCTTGCCGGGGTTGGCGTCGTAGTCGCTCTTGGGCCGCTCGTCCTCCTGCTCGACCGGGGTCTGGGCGACGGGGGCGGCGTCGGGGTCGTCCAGGACGGCGCGCAGCCACAGCTCGAGGCACAGCAGCCGCCACAGGACCTCGGTGCGATGGTGCTCGGGATGAGCGACCGCGTCGTCGAACAGGGCCAGCACGGACCGGGAGTCGGTGAAGGGCCGGGCGTCGAAGGCGTCCGAGGCGAAGATCTCGCGCACGGCCGGGGCGAGGGCGACGAGCCACGCACCGGCGGGAACCGTGGCGCCGCCGCCGCTCCGCCCGAGAGCGGCGGCGGGCAGCAGGCCCGCGGCCGCCTCGCGGAGGATCCGCTGGGGGCGACCGCCGTCCATGTGAGCGGAATCCTCGAGGGAGAGGAGCAGGGTCAGCAGGCGACGGTCGAGGAAGGGAGCCCGGCTCTCGATCTCGGCGGCGCGGGACAGGCGGTCCTCGATGCGCAGCCGGGTGCGCAGCGCATCGCCGAAGACGTCTCCGACGAGGCGGGCCGAGAGGTCCTGCGCGGCGGCGGACGGGCGCACCCGCTCGTGGGCGGCGACGAAGCCGGAGTCCAGCAGGGCCGCGGCGGGCACAGGGGTGCGGGCGGCGAGGGTCTCGGAGGCCGCCTCGCGCAGGGCGGTCCGGGCGCCGACGGCGGAGCGGGCGAGGGTGCCGAGGCGGCGCCCGGACCGCAGCGCGCGCAGGTGGACGGCGAGGTGCTCGGGCAGGCCGCCCGTCGCCTCGTCGCCGCCGAGAGCGCTGAGCTCGACACCGCCGGGGGCGGCGCCGCGCAGCACCGCCCAGCGGGCGTAGGCCTCGGGGCCCGCGACGGGCTCGTCGAGGAGGAGCACGAGGTCCTGCACCTCGGCGAGGAAACGCTGCGGGTCGAGCGCGACCAGGCGGGTCTCAAGGCGCCCCGCGGTCGCCGCCGCGAGAGCGTCGAGGTGCTCGGCCGCGCCGGGGTCGGTGCCGGGCAGGAGGGCGGCGCGCGGCTGCGGGCGGTCCGACTCCCCGGAGCCCGAGGTGGCTGCCGACGCCGACGCGAGGGTGCCGGCGAGCGCGGCCGAGGCCAGGTCGCCGGTCGCGGTCGTCGAGACGGGACCGTCCCCGGGAAGGGCGCGGTGCACCGCGTCCGCGAGGAGGCGGCGCACCTCGGCGGCGGTGCCCTGGTCGAGGGGTCGGCCGGGCCGCGAGGCGATCGCCTCGAGCTCCTCCCGGAGATGGGAGAAGCGGTCGGTCCGCACCCCGTCGGCGGAGAGGGTGACGAGCTCGCCGGGCTGCACCCGTCGCACCCCGGCGACGAGGGTCCGGGGACCGTCCTCGAGGACACCGTCGAGCAGGAAGCGGTGCACGGCGGCCTCGTCGAGGCTGCGCTCGACCCGTCCGCTGGCCAGCAGCGTCCGCACCTCGGAGGCGAGGAGCGCCGCCGCTCCCTCGCCCGCCGGGTGCTCCTCGACCCAGTAGTGCAGGGGGCGGAGTCCGAAGGGGTCCCGGGCGAGGGTCCAGGTGCCCGCCTCGGCATCGTGGAGGGCGAGCGCGAAGCCGCCGTCGAGGCGGTCCAGGGCCTCGCTCCCCCAGGCCTCGTAGGCCGCGAGGACGAGCGCGGCATCGGCGGCGGGATCCGCCGGGCCGTCCTGCGCCGCCGGGTCGACGGGGACGTCGACGCCCGCGGCCCGGAGAGCGGCGCGCAGCTCGGACCGATCGCGGAGCTCGGCGTCGAGCAGCAGGGTGCGACGGCCGTCGGCGCTGGTCGCGTGCACGGACTCGCCCGTCTGCGCCGCGCGCATCCGGCGGAGAGTCTCCTCCCCCTCGGCTCCGAGTCCGAGGCTGCCGAGAATCGCGCTCATGAACGGGTCCTTTCGACGGGGTCTGTGCTCCGCGACGTGCCCTCTCGAGCGCGGGACGCGGCCGACAGAGCGTATCAATCGGCGCTCGTCCGCCCCCTCAGGCGCGACGTGATGCGGGGCGGGGATCAGGCTCCGCGGCGGGCGAGGCGCAGCGCGCCGTCCGCGACGCTCACCTCGAGGTCGTCGAGGGAGGTGACCAGAGCATCCGCTCGGGAGGCGAGCTCCGCGGCCGGCGTGGTGGTGGTCACGGCGACGGTCCGCGCGCCGGCCGCGGATCCGGAGCGCAGGCCGCCCACCGAGTCCTCGAGCACGATGGTCTCCGCCAGGTCCGCCCCCACCCGCTCGGCGCCCAGGAGATAGGGCTCGGGATCCGGCTTCCCGTGCGCGACCTGGTCGGCCGTGACGAGGCCCGCCGGGGTGGGCAGGCCGGTGCGGGCCCAACGGGCCTCGAACAGGGGCCGGGTGCAGGAGGTGACAATGGTCCAGGTGGGGCGGCCGAGCTGCTCGGCCGCGGCGTCGAGCTCGCGCAGCAGCCGCTCGGTGCCGGGGAGGGTCCTGATGCCGGCGACGTCCGCGATCTCGAGCTCCTCGATGCGCGCATGGGCCCGGTCGAGCTCCTCCGCGGTGAGCCCGGGCAGGATCTCGGCGAGGATCTGCCGCGCGGGACGCCCGTGCTCGGCATGCCCGAAGCGGTGGTCGCTGCCGAGCTCCGCCAGCAGCGTGTCCCATGCGCGCTCGACCGAGGGACCGGAGTCGATGAGGGTGCCGTCCATGTCGAGCAGGAGGGCCTGGGCGCGCAGCGGCAGCGCCTCGGGGGCTGGCGTCGCAGAGGGATCCGGAGTCGCGGTCATACCCCCACGATCTCACAGTCGCGCCGGACCGCGAGGACGCATCCGCGCAGGTGAACGTATGGTGGTGGGCATCATGTCGACTGCACTTCCCGCGCCCTCGCCGCCGCCCGGCGTCCCCTCCGAGCCCCCGTCCGTCGCCGCCTCGGAGCGCCTGCGCTCTCTGCGCCGCACCGGGCTCTCGATCGGCGTGGCCACCGGCCTGTACGGCATCTCCTTCGGGGCCCTCGCGACCGCCTCCGGGCTCGACGTCTGGCAGGCGATGGTGCTCTCGGCGGTGATGTTCACCGGCGGCAGCCAGTTCGCGTTCATCGGCGTCCTCGGCGGGGGCGGATCGGCGCTCGGCGCGGCGCTCGCCGCCTCCCTGCTCGGGATCCGCAACACCCTCTACGGAGTGATCCTCGCGCCGTCCCTGCCGCGCGGGGGCTGGCGCGGTCCGCTGCGCGCGCATCTGACCATCGACGAGTCCGCGGCGCTCGCCGCGTCCGGCACCACCACCGAGGAGAAGCGCACCGGGTTCTGGGCCGCCGGGGTGTGGGTGTACGTCTTCTGGAACCTGTTCACCCTGGTCGGGGCGCTGGCCGGGCAGCACGTGGCCGATCCCGGCGCCTGGGGCCTGGATGCCGCGGCGGCCGCGGCCTTCCTCGCGCTGCTGTGGCCGCGGCTGCGCTCCGGGGAGGCCGTGGCGGTCGCCGTGGCCGCGGCCTTCGTCGCCCTGGTGACCACCCCCGCGCTGCCCCCGGGGCTGCCCGTGCTCGCCGCGGCACTGGTCGCCGTGATCGCGGGGCTGCTCCCCCGGCGCTCCCCGGAGGTGCGGGGATGAGCGCGCTCTGGATCGGGGTGGTCCTCGCCTCGCTCGTGTCCTTCGGACAGAAGTGGATCGGCTACCAGGTGCCCTCCGAGACGCTGGATCGGCCGCGCGTCTCGCGGATCACCGCGCTGCTGCCGATCGCGTTGCTCGGGGCCCTGGTCACGGTGCAGGCGGCGACCTCGGGCACCGTGCTGGTCGCCGATGCCCGGCTCGTGGCTCTCCTCGCGGCGGCGGTGCTGCTGCTCCTGCGGGCGCCCTTCCTCGTGGTGGTGATCGGGGCGGCGGCGACCGCGGCGGTGCTGCGGGCGCTGGGCTGGAGCTGAGGCGCTGAGTCCCTGACCGGCGCCGACGGGCGCCTGCCAGCACCTGCGCGTGTCGGCGGATCGCGCGGGAGACTCAGCCGCGCCGGGAGGCGTCGATGGCCCGTCGGGTCGCGAAGCGCGCCTGCTTGCGATCGCGCAGCCCGTCGTAGGCGAGGGCGAGGCGGAACCAGGCGCGCCAGTCGTCCTGGGCGCCCTCCTGGACCGCGGTGCGCGCGACCTCGAACTCGGCGCGTCGTTCCTCGTCGGTCGGTGCGCGCTCGGCTTCCTCAGCCGGGGCGAGCGGACGCTCGCCCTCCGTCCCGTGGACGAGCTCAGCGGCGTAGCGCGCGGCGAGGCGGCCCGCGGCGAGTCCGAAGAGCCCCTCCCGCCAGGTCACCCAGACGGTGAGGGCGAGGAGCACCACCACCGCGGCGGCGAGGCCGAAGCCGAGCGGTGTGCCGGCCCGCACGAAGCCCCAGGCGATCCAGCCCAGGCCCCAGCAGTAGGCGGCACTGATCAGGAGGAGGGCCCCGACGAGGAGCTGCTGTCTCACGGCGGCGCTCAGCCCCGGTCGGCGGCGTCGGCGACGTCGCCGGTGCCGAGGTCAAGGTAGCCGTCGAGACCCACGGTCAGCCCCGGATGGGACGCCACCTCACGCACCCCCAGCAGAACCCCGGGCATGAAGCTGCCGCGGTCGAAGGAGTCGTGACGGAGCTGGAACTGCTCGCCGGGGCCGCCGAACTGGACCACCTCGTGGGCGACGAGTCCCCGCTGCCGCACGGCGTGCACGTGCACCCCGTCGACCACGGCCCCGCGTGCTCCCAGCGGGTCCTTCTCGGTCGCGTCCGGCACCGGACCGAGCCCCCCGGCGGCCCGGCCGCGCGCGATCGCCGCCGCGGTGTGGCGTGCGGTCCCCGAGGGAGCATCGAGCTTGTCGGGGTGGTGCATCTCGATGATCTCGGCGCTCTCGTAGTACCGCGCGGCGACCTCGGCGAAGCGCATCGCAAGCACGGCGCCGATCGCGAAGTTGGGGGCGATCAGCACCCCCACGCCGGGGGCGCCCGCGAGGCGCTCGCGCAGCGCGCCGAGCGACTCCTCGGTCCATCCCGTCGTCCCGACGACGGCGTGGATGCCGTGGTCCACGAGCCAGTCGACGTTCTGCGCGGTGACCGCGGGAACGGTGAGGTCGACCGCGACCTGCGCCCCGGCCGCGGCGATGGCCTCGAGATCGTCACCGCGCCCGATCCGGGCGACGAGCTCGAGGTCGTCGGCGGCCTCGACGGCCCGGCAGGCCTCGGCGCCCATGCGTCCCTCCGCCCCCAGGACGGCGACGCGGAGCGCGGAGGCGGTGGTCTCGGGATCGGGGGTGCGGGTCATGAAGGCTCCTCGGACGGGGTCGGGCGGGTTGCGGGACGGGACGATCGGCGCGGGGCGGGGATCAGCTCTCGGGGCCGACCTCGACCCGGGTCGAGAAGGAGGCGGCGAGGCGCGCGGCGAGGTCCTGCACCGCGCGGACGTCGACCTCCCCGATGCGCCGCAGGGTCTCGTCGACGCTCGTGTACCGGCCGTGGACCAGCTCGAGGGTGCCGAGGCGGCCCATCCGGCTGGAGGTGTCCTCGAGGCCGAGCGCGAAGGAACCGGTGATCTGGCCCTTGGCCCGCTCCAGCTCGGTCGCGGTGATGCCCCCGGAGCCCATCTGCTCGAGTTCTTCGGCGAGCAACTCGACCACCTGGGCGGTGCGGCCGGGGCGGCAGGCGGCGTAGAGGCCGAACAGCCCCGCGTCGCGGTATCCGGCGGAGAAGGAGTACACCGAGTACGCGAGGCCGCGCTGCTCGCGGATGTTCTGGAAGAGGCGCGAGGACATGCCGCCGCCGAGCACGCTCATCAGCACGGACAGCGCGTGGCGGTCCTCGCTGAGAGCGCTCAGGCCCTGGCCGCCGAGGTAGATGTGGTTCTGCTCCGAGGGGCGCACCAGCCGGTGCGGCGCGATCGCCGCGACGTCGAGGGCGGCCGCGGACTCGGGCGCGAGTGCCCCCTCGCGTCGGCCGCGGGTGGGCAGGGCGCCGTCGGCGAGCTCCCAGCCTCCGCGGCGGAGCCCGGCGACGAGCAGCCCCGCGAGCTCCTCGTGGTCGAGGTCGCCGACAGCGGTGACCACCAGGTTCTCGGGGGTGTAGTGCTCGCGCCAGTGCTCGCGCACGTCCTCGATCGCGAGCGCGGTCACCGTCTGCTCGGTGCCGCCGACGGGCCGTCCGATGGCGGTCTCCGGGCCCAGCACCTCGGCAAGGAAGGTCTCGTACCCGATGTCCGTCGGGTCGTCCTCGGCCATCGCGAGTTCCTCGAGGATCACCTCGCGCTCGGTGCGCAGCGCCTCCTCCTCGAGCAGGCTCGCGGTGATCATGTCGGTGAGGACGTCCGCCGCCATCGGCAGGTCCGCCGAGCGGACCCGGCCGTAGTAGAGAGTGTGCTCCTTGGCGGTGACCGCGTTGGAGTCCCCGCCGACCTCGTCGAAGGCGGCGGCGATGTCCAGGGCGCTGCGGCGGGACGTGCCCTTGAACAGCAGGTGCTCGAGCACATGGGTCGATCCGGCGTGCTCCGGCCGCTCGTCCCGGGAGCCGACGGGCAGCCACAGCCCCAGGGTCGCGCTGCGCACGCTGCGGTCGGTCTGCGTCAACAGGCGCACCCCGCCCGGGAGGATGCTGCGGCGCACCCCCGCGGCGGCGTCGAGCACGACATCGGAGGCGGGGTCGTCGTAGGTGAGGTCGAGAGGCATCGATCGATTGTTCCACGGGGCGAGGGGCGCTCGGCCGAGCGTTCGCTCACAGCGGCGGCCCCGCACACGCCGCAGGGGCGGCACCCTCGGAAGGGTGCCGCCCCTGGCGGTGTCCGGCGACACGGGGTCACCGGCGCGGGATCACTCGCCCGAGGGCTCCTCGGCGGACTCCGCCGACACGGCGGCCGCGGCCTTCTCCGCTGCCTCCGCCTCGTCGTCGATCACCGCGAGGGAGATCTTGCCGCGGGCGTCGATCTCACGGATCTCCACCTCGATCTTCTGGCCCACCTTGGCGACGTCCTCGACGTTGTCCACGCGCTTGCCGTCGTTCAGCTTGCGCAGCTGGGTGACGTGGAGCAGGCCGTCCTTGCCGGGGGTGAGGGACACGAAGGCGCCGAAGTCGACCACGCGCACCACGGTGCCGAGGTAGCGCTCGCCGACCTCGGGGACCTGCGGGTTCGCGATCGCGTTGACCGCGGCGCGGGCCGCCTCGGCCGAGGGGCCGTCGGTCGCGCCGATGTAGACGGTGCCGTCGTCCTCGATGGTGATGTCGGCGCCGGTGTCGTCCTGGATCTGGTTGATCATCTGGCCCTTCGGGCCGATGACCGCGCCGATCTTGTCGACGGGGATGGTGACCGCGAGCACGCGCGGGGCGTACGGGCTCATCTCGTCGGGGGTGTCGATCGCCTCGTTGAGCACGGACAGGATCGCCAGGCGCGCCTCGCGAGCCTGCGACAGGGCGCCCGCGAGCACCGAGGCGGGGATGCCGTCGAGCTTGGTGTCCAGCTGGATGGCGGTGACGAACTCCGAGGTGCCGGCGACCTTGAAGTCCATGTCGCCGAAGGCGTCCTCGGCCCCGAGGATGTCGGTGAGCGCCGCGTACTTGGTCTCCCCCTCGACGGTGTCGGAGATGAGACCCATGGCGATGCCGGCGACGGGCGCGCGCAGCGGCACACCCGCGTTCAGCAGGGCGAGGGTCGAGGCGCAGACGGAGCCCATCGAGGTGGAACCGTTCGAGCCCAGTGCCTCGGACACCTGGCGGATCGCGTAGGGGAACTCCTCGCGGCCCGGGAGCACCGGCACCAGAGCGCGCTCGGCGAGCATGCCGTGCCCGATCTCGCGACGCTTCGGGGAACCCACGCGACCGGTCTCACCAGTGGAGTAGGGCGGGAAGTTGTAGTGGTGGATGTACCGCTTGTGGTGCACCGGGGAGAGCGAGTCGATCTGCTGCTCCATCTTGAGCATGTTCAGCGTGGTGACGCCCAGGATCTGGGTCTCGCCGCGCTGGAACAGGGCCGAACCGTGCACGCGCGGCAGGACCTCGACCTCGGCGGAGAGCGCACGGATGTCGCGCAGGCCGCGACCGTCGATGCGGACGCCGTCGGTGAGTACCTTCTGGCGCACGACCTTCTTGGTCAGCGCGCGGAAGGCGCCGCTGATCTCCTTCTCGCGACCCGCGAGCGGCTTGCCCTCGGCGCCGAGCTCCTCGAGCACCTCGGCGAGCAGCTCCTCGGTGCGCTCCTCGCGCTCCTGCTTCGCCGCGATGGACATGACCTCGGCGAGGCGGCCGCGGGCGGCCTCGTCGACGATGCCGAAGGCGTCCTCCTGATAGTCCAGGAAGAGCGGGAACTCGCGGACCGGCTTCGCGGCCGTCGCGGCGAGCTCCTGCTGCGCGACGCACAGCGAGCGGATGAACACCTTGGCGGCCTCGAGGCCCTCGGCCACGACCTCCTCGGTGGGGGCGATCGCGCCCTGCTCCTTGATGAGGGTCCAGGAGTTGTCGGTGGCCTCGGCCTCGACCATCATGATCGCGACGTCGTCACCGACGATGCGGCCGGCGACGACCATGGAGAACACGGCCTCGTCGAGCTGGGTGAAGGTCGGGAAGGCGACCCACTGGCCACCCTCGTTGGTCGGCATGAGGGCGATGCGCACCGCGCCGATCGGACCCGAGAACGGCAGACCGGAGATCTGGGTGGAGGCGGAGGCGCCGTTGATGCCGACGACGTCGTACGCGTCGTCCGGGCCGCAGGCCATGACGGTCAGGACGACCTGGACCTCGTTGCGCAGGCCCTTCACGAAGGCGGGGCGCAGCGGGCGGTCGGTGAGACGGGCGGCGAGGATCGCGTCGGTGCCGGGGCGACCCTCGCGGCGGAAGAACGAGCCGGGGATGCGGCCCGCGGCGTACATCCGCTCCTCGACGTCGACGGTGAGCGGGAAGAAGTCGAACTGGTCCTTGGGACGGTTCGAGACGGCGGTCGCCGAGAACACCATCGTGTCGTCGTCGAGGTAGACGGCGACGGCTCCGGCGGCCTGCTGGGCGAGACGACCGGTCTCGAAGCGGATCTCGCGACGTCCGAAGGCGCCGTTGTCGATGACGGCGGTGGTCGCGGTGATGTCGGGGCCTTCCATGGCCATGGGGATCTCCTCTGGATCGGGGTGCCCCCGGGGCGCGGTCATCGCCGGTCGCGCGCGGAACGGGATCTGCTGGATCCGTTCCGAAGGCGGCTGCCGAGGACCGAACCGGTCGGGGGCTGGACTGGATGAGGGAGGTGCGGGTCGTGCTGGGCCCGTCAGCCGCAGGTGACGGGCACATGGAACCGCCGCCCGCCCAGGGGGCGAGCGGCGGGATGTGTCACCGGCGGATGCCGAGGCGCTGGATCAGCGCGCGGTAGCGCTCGATGTCGACGCCCTGCAGGTACTGCAGGAGGCGCTTGCGCTGACCGACCAGGAGCATCAGACCACGGCGCGTGTGGTGATCGTGCTTGTGGGTCTTGAGGTGCTCGGTCAGGTACTTGATGCGGTGGCTCAGGAGGGCGATCTGGACCTCGGGCGAACCGGTGTCGCCCTCGCTGGTCCCGTACTCCTTGATGATCTGCTGCTTCGTGGCGGTATCGAAGGCCATGGCTCTCCTGGGTGTCGTTGCGCGGCGCTCCGGGGCCGTGTGCCCCGAGCTCTCTGGACGAGCCGTTCGCGCGTCCCGACGCCGAAGGGGCGAGGGATGTGCGCAGGGGCTCTCCGCGGCCGAATTCACGGCCCGAGCAGGATATCAGTCGCCGCTCGCGGAGCGGGAGGGAGCGCGGTCGAGAGTGCGGCGGGTCACCTCGACGTCGAGGGCCATCTGCGCGATGAGCGCCTCGACGGAGTCGAACTTCAGCGTGGGCCGCTGGAAGTCCACGAACTCGAGGCGGACGGTGTCACCGTAGAGGTCCAGGGTGTGGTCGTCATGCACGTAGGCCTCGACGGTGCGCCGCGGCGCCCCGTCGTCCGCGAAGGTGGGGTTCGTGCCGATCGAGATCGTCGCCGGCGCCCCCGCGAGCGGCGGGGTGCCCCGGTGCGCGGGGTCCTGGGCGACGACGGAGAGCCAGCCCGCGTAGACCCCGTCGGCCGGGATCAGGCCCTCGGGCACGGGGCCCAGGTTGGCGGTCGGGAAGCCCAGCTCGCGCCCGCGCTGGAAGCCGTGGTGCACGGTGTCGGTCACCGTGTGGGCCCGCCCCAGGCCCGCCGCGGCGGCCGCCACGTCCCCGCGGAGCAGCGCCTCGCGCAGGGTCGAGGACGAGATGCGACCGGTCCCGGCGCCGTCCGGGCCGTGGTCGGCGACCGTCACGACCTCGAAGCCGTACCGCTCCCCCAGCTCGCGCATGGTGTCGATGGTGCCGGCGTTGGCTCGGCCGAAGAGGGCGTCCTCGCCGAGCACCACGCAGCGGGCGCCGAGCACCTCCACCAGGAAGATCCGCACGAAGTCCTCGGGCGAGTGCTGGGCGAACTCGCGCGTGAACTCGAGGTCGAGCACCCCGTGCACGCCGGCGAGCAGCAGCAGCCGGTCGCGGTCCTCGTGCCCGGTGAGCAGCGGCGGGTCGCCCGGGGTGCCCATCACGTGGCGCGGATGGGGCCAGAAGGTCACCGCGACGGGGGCGAGGGAGCGGGTCTCGGCATGGTGCACGAGCTGGTCGATCACGGCCCGGTGCCCGCGGTGCACGCCGTCGTAGTTCCCGATCGAGACCGCGGTGGGGCCGAGGTCGGCGGGCACGTCCTGGACGCGGTGCCAGATCAGGGGGCGGCTCACGACGGGGGAGGTCCTTCCGGGACAGGGGCTCGACTGCCCGGCGGGCAGGGCGGTGCGGGAACGCCGCACGACACTGTAGCCCCGGTCGAGGCGTGACGAATCTGTGACGAAGCTCGGGGCCCCGCTCCCTGGCCGCGCGGGCATACCACGATACGCTGAGGGGGTTAGGCGGCGCCGGGGAGGTACCCCTGTGCCCTTCCGCCCTCGCCGCGGAAGCTGCCACGACGGCCGCCGAGAACGGAACCGACCATGACGAACGTGACCGATACGGCCTCACTGGGAGGCCCCGCGCGACCTTCCGGCCGTCGCGGGAGCCGCCGCCTCGCGCTGATCATCGTGGCGATCCTCGCCGTGATCGCGGTGGTCCTCACCGGCGGCGCCTTCGCGTACGCCAAGCAGTTCGAGGGCAAGGCCCTCCCCGGGACCACCGTGCTGGGTCAGGACGTGGCCGGGAAGACCCCCGAGGAGATCGCCGCCCTGGTGACCGAGCGCGCCGAGGGCGTGACCGTCACGGTCACCGCGGGCGAGGAGACCCACGAGGTCCCGCTCGCGGATCTCGGCGTGAGCGTCGACGCGGAGGGCACCGCCCGCGCCGCGGTCGAGCACGACGAGTCCTTCACCGGCGTCCTCGCCTCCAGCTGGTCCGGTGAGCGCGCCGTCGCGCCGCTCGTGACCGTGGACGAGGCCGCCGTGACCGCCTACGCCACGGGCCTCGTCCCCGCCGACGAGACCGAGCCGGTCGACGCCCAGGTGGTCTTCGACGAGGAGACCGAGGAGTGGAGCGCGGTGCCGGGCACCGACGGCCGCGGCATCGACCCGCAGCCCCTCCTGGACGCCGTGAACCAGCAGGCCGCCTCGCTCGAGAGCTTCTCCGTCGAGCAGCCGATCGAGCAGATCGCCCCGGCGATCACCACCGAGGAGGCCGAGGGCACCCTCGGCGAGATCACCGCGCTCCTCGAGCAGCCCATGTCGATCCAGGGCCCCGAGGGCGAGACGCACGAGATCTCCTCCGAGCGCCGCAGCTCCTGGCTGTCGGTCGCGCCCGACGAGACCGGCCAGGCGCTGGCCGTGACCGTCGACGAGGACGCCGTGCGCGAATGGGTCGCCGAGCGCGCCGAGAAGGACTCCGTCGAGGTCAAGGACGGCATCGAGCAGGTCGACGCCGAGGGCACCACCGTCAAGGTCGTCGCCGAGAAGGAGGACGGCCTCGAGGTCACCAACACCGAGGCCGTGGCCGACGAGGTCATCGCCTCCCTGACCGGCACCACCCCGCTCGAGGCGGCCTTCGAGACCCAGACCGTCGAGGCCAAGGTGGAGAAGGTCGACGCCCCCACCGAGGAGGAGACCGACACCACCGATCCCGCGAACGCCCCGACCGGGGAGAAGTGGATCGACGTGGACCTCACCGCGAAGACCGTCACCGCCTACGTCGGCTCGACCCCGGTGTGGGGCCCGCGCTCGATGGTCGACGGCAAGGAGGGCTACGAGACGGTGACCGGCTCGTACGAGATCTACCTCCGGTACGACATGCAGGACATGACCAACGCCTCCCGCTACCCGGTCGGCCACGAGAAGTACTACTACACGGAGGACGTCCCGTGGGTGCAGTACTTCCACAACGGCTACGGCTTCCACGGCGCGCCCTGGCGCTCGTCCTTCGGCTACTCCGGCTCGCACGGCTGCATCAACATGCCGCCGCACGAGGCCAAGTGGCTGTACGACTGGGCGAGCATCGGCACCCGGGTCGAGGTGCACTACTGAGCAGCGCCGGGGAAGGCACCGTGAGCCGCTGCTGACGCCGCTCCCCCGCAGCCCTGACGACGGGCCCCGTCCGGACGAGTTCCGGACGGGGCCCGTCGCCGTCTGCGGTCGGGGGGGGTGGCGGCCAGCGGGCGGCCTGCCGGGGACGAGGGGCCCGTCCTCCCCGCCGCGTGCTGCATCTGGACCGTCATCCGCCCCCGGAAGCGGTCCAGATGCAGCAGTCGCCGCGCCGAGCACTCAGGTGACGGTCCAGATGCAGCAGTCGCCGCGCCGAGCACTCAGGTGACGGTCCAGATGCAGCAGTCGCCGCGCGGCCAGCGATGGTGGGGCGTCGCGATCGGCTCGGGCCGCGCGAGCGCCGCGGCGTCAGCTGCGGGCGTCGACGGGCACGACGAGGACGGGCTTCCAGCGCGTCCCGTCGGGCCGGACCACCGCGCACAGCTCCCCTGCCGGCCCGACCGCCGCGACCACCGCGGCGTCAGCGTCGACGTCGACGTCGGCGGCACCAGCAACAGCACCAGCACCGGCACCGGCACCGGCACCGGCAGACGACAGTTCCTGCCCCTCCACCCCCCGCGGGACGGGACGGCCGTCCGCGAGCTCGCGCGCCCCGTCGGCGTCGACCTCGATGACCGGGAGGACGCGGGCGGCGGTCGCCCCCAGGCCGGCGAGCGGCAGGTCGACGTCGTCGCCCTCGCCGCGCGCGGGCACGTGCACCCCCTCCTCGACCGTGAAGGGGCCGACGGCCGTGCGGCGCAGCGCGGTGAGATGGCCGCCGACGCCGAGCGCGGCACCGAGGTCCCGGGCCAGGGCCCGCACATAGGTCCCCGAGGTGCAGGTGACGATCGCGTCGAGGTCGAGGAACGGTCCCTCCTCGCGTCGAGCGGTGATCTCGAAGCGAGAGATCGTCACCGAGCGGGCGGCCAGCTCGACATCCTCCCCCGCCCGGGCGCGGGCGTAGGCGCGCTTGCCGTCGACCTTGATCGCACTGACGGTGGAGGGCACCTGCTGGATCTCTCCGCGCAGGTCCGCGAGCGCAGCCTCGAGGCGGTCCGCACCGATCCCGGTCGCCTCGCGGGCCTCGCCGAGCGCCTCGCCCTCGCGGTCGTCGGTCGTCGTCGAGAGGCCGAGGCGGATCGTCGCGAGATAGGTCTTGTCCAGGCCCACCAGGTGGGTCAGCAGCCGCGTCCCCTGGCCGATGCCGAGCACCAGCAGACCGGTCGCCATCGGGTCGAGGGTGCCGGCGTGGCCCACCTTCTTCGTGCCCAGCAGCCAGCGGACCCGGGCGACCACGTCATGGCTGGTGCGGTCCGGTGCCTTGTCGACCAGCAGGATGCCGTGGGGCGCGCTCACCGGTGCTCCGGGCCCCGCTCGTCCTCGCGCGCCTCGTCCTCGGAGTCGTCCTCGGCCTCCGCCTCGTCGGCGTCGTCCATGTCCTCGTCCTCGAGCTCCTCGCGCGGCACGCGGTACGGGTCGGCGTCGCCGGCGTAGCTGGCGCCCTCCTTCGCGGCCGCGAGCTCGGCGTCGCGGCCCCGGGCCTCGCTGAGCAGGTCCTCGATCACGCGGGCGTTCTCAGGGATCGCGTCGGCGATGAACTCGAGAGTCGGAGTGAGCCGCACACCGGTCTGGCGGCCCACCTCGCGGCGGAGCATGCCGGTGGCGCTCGCAAGCGCGGCGGCGGTACCCTCCCGCTCCTCGTCGGTGCCGAAGACGGTGTAGAAGAGGGTCGCGTGCTGCAGGTCGCCGGAGACGCGCACGTCGGTGATGGTCACGAAGCCGAGCCGCGGGTCCTTGACCCGGGTGTCGAGCATCGTGGCCACGATGACCTTGATGCGGTCGGCGAGCCGGAGGGCGCGAGGGTTGTCGCTCATGTGGGGGTCTCCTCCTGGAGGGCGTCGAGTGCGGCGAGCTGCTCGAGGCGGGGGTGGTTCGAGGGCACCGCGAGCAGGACGTCGCGGTCGATGGACTGGTCCACGCGGTGCCGGAAGGCACCGTCGCTGGTGAGGACGGTCAGGCCGGCCGCGGCGAGGGCCTCGCGGGCGGCGTCGTGATCGAGGGTATGCCGGTTCACCGCGAGGGCGATCCCGCCCCCGTCACGCAGCAGCGACCTCCAGGTCCCGGCGGCGCGGCGCAGCACCTCGAGCGGAGAACGCTGCATGCCCCCGCCGCCGTGCGCGCCATGCTGCACGCCGTACGGGAGGTCGGCGACGATCGCGTCGACCGAGCGGTCGGCGAGCACCTCGCCGAGCCGCGCGGTGTCGCAGCCGAGCACGGTCACCTGCTGGGCGAGCCCCGCCCGCTGGGCTGCTTTGTCGGGGGCGAGCTCGGCGAGCGTGCGGGTGCCGAGGTGCTCTCCCCGCACGGTGAGGGAGGCGCTCGAGATCTGGTGCTTGTACCGGTGGGTGCGCAGCCAGGTGGTCAGGAAGGTCCGGTAGGCCTCGACGTCCTTGCGGTCGATGTCCGCGCCGATCGGGCTGAGGCCGAGGCGGACGGCCCGGTTCAGGGTGGTGCCCCGGCCGCACATCGGGTCGAGCAGCGATAGCGTGCCGTCGAGCAGCCCGGAGCGCCGGGTGGAGAGGGACGCGGCGAGATTCACCAGCAGCGCGGTGAACTGCTCGTTGGTCTTGCCGGGGTACTTGAGGATGGTCTCGAGATCCTCGGGGTGGCGCAGCGGCGAGGAGGCCACGAGGGGGCGCAGCAGCCCGTCCCCCGCGATCTCGAACAGGCCGTAGGTCGACGAGAGCAGCCCGAGCAGGGTGTCGAGCCGCTCGTCGTCGACAGTCTCGTCCGCCCGGACCTCGAGGGCGTGCATCCCGCCGACGGTCCGCTCGCGCACGACGACGCCGGGCCCTAGGTGCGCACCGAGGACCCAGCGGGCCTCGGCCAGCACCAGCGGCCCGGCGGCGGCGGTGTAGACGCGGTTCGCCGAGGGGGCGCGCAGTGCCAGCACCGCACGGGTCATCTCGGGTCACCTCCCGATCGTGGGGCCCGGGCGCCGCGGTGACGGCGCCCGGACCCTCCGGATCAGCTGCGGGGCTTCTCCTGCATCTCGTACGTCGTGATGACGTCCTCGAGCTGCAGGTCGTTGTAGGAGCCCAGGTTGATGCCGCACTCGAAGCCCTCGCGGACCTCGGTGACATCGTCCTTGAAGCGGCGCAGACCGGCGATCTCCACGTTCTCGGAGACCACCACGCCGTTGCGGGTGATGCGCGCCTTGGCGCCGCGCTTGATCAGGCCGCTGCGCACGATCGAACCGGCGATGTTGCCGAACTTCGAGGAGCGGAAGATCTCGCGGATCTCCGCCGAGCCCAGCTCGACCTCCTCGTACTCCGGCTTGAGCATGCCCTTGAGGGCCTGCTCGACCTCGTCGATGGCGTTGTAGATCACCGAGTAGTACTTGATCTCGACGCCCTCGCGGTCGGCGTACTCCGCGTTCTGGCCCTCGGCGCGCACGTTGTAGCCGATGATGACGGCATCCGAGGCGACGGCCAGGTTGATGTTGTTCATCGTGATGGCGCCGACGCCGCGGTCGATGATCCGCAGCTGGACCTCGTCCCCGACCTCGATGCCCAGCAGCGACTCCTCGAGGGCCTCGACGGCACCGGCCGCATCACCCTTGAGGATGAGGTTGAGGGTCTCGATCTTGCCCTCGGCCATGTGCTTGTTGATGTCCTCGAGGCTGATGCGCTTGCGGGCCTTGGACAGGGCCGCGGCGCGCTTGGCCGCCTCGCGCTTCTCGGCGATCTGACGGGCGGTGCGCTCGTCAGGGGCGACCAGGAAGCTGTCACCCGCGCCGGGGACGGAGGTCAGGCCGAGCACCTGCACGGGGCGGGACGGGCCCGCCTCGGTGATGTTCGCGCCGTTCTCGTCGAGCATCGCGCGGACACGGCCGTGGCCGGTGCCGCAGACGATCGCGTCGCCGACCCGCAGGGTGCCCTGCTGGACCAGCACGGTCGCGACCGGACCGCGGCCACGGTCCAGGTTCGCCTCGATCGACACGCCGCGCGCGTCCTTGTCGGGGTTGGCGCTGAGCTCGAGGGCGGCGTCCGCGGTGAGCAGGACCGCCTCGAGCAGCGAGTCGATGTGCAGGTTCTCCCGCGCGGAGACGTCGACGAACATGGTCTCTCCGCCGTACTCCTCGGCCACCAGGTTGTACTCGGTGAGCTGCTGGCGGATCTTCTGCGGATTCGCGTCCGGCTTGTCGATCTTGTTGACCGCGACCACGATCGGCACGTTCGCCGCCTGGGCGTGGTTGAGCGCCTCGATGGTCTGGGGCATCACGCCGTCATCCGCGGCGACCACGAGGATCGCGATGTCGGTGACGTCCGCACCACGGGCACGCATGGCGGTGAACGCCTCGTGACCCGGGGTGTCGATGAAGGTGAGCTGACGCTCGGCGCCCTCGTGCTCGACGGAGACCTGGTACGCACCGATGTGCTGGGTGATGCCGCCGGCCTCGCCCGCGCCGACCTTCGCGCTGCGGATGGTGTCCAGCAGGCGGGTCTTGCCGTGGTCGACGTGACCCATGACGGTGACGACCGGGGGACGCGGCAGACGGTCCTCCTCGTCCTCCTCGGCCAGCTCGGCGTCGAGGTCGATGTCGAACTGCTCGAGCAGCTCGCGCTCCTCGTCCTCCGGCGAGACGATCTCGATCTTGTAGCCGAGCTCCTCGCCCAGCAGATCGAAGGTGTCCTCGTCGAGGGACTGGGTGGCGGTGGCCATCTCGCCCATCGCGAAGAGCACCGTGATCAGCGACGCGGGGTTGACGTCAATGCGATCGGCGAAGTCGGACAGCGAGGCGCCGCGGCGCAGGCGCACGACCTGGCCGTTGCCGCGCGGCAGCGAGACGCCACCGGGCGCGGGAGCCTGCTGCTGCTCGAATTCCTGGCGCTTCGCGCGCTTCGACTTGCGCGAGCGAGCGGGCTTGCCGCCGCGCCCGAAGGCGCCCTGGGTGCTGCCGCGACCGCCACGGCCGCCACGAGGACCGCCGCCGCCGGCGCCACCGCCGGCACCGCCCGGACGGGCGCCGCCGGGCGCGCCGGGACGACCGCCGCGACCGCGACCGCCCTCACCGGGCTTGCCGGCCTCCTGCAGACCGCCGTGGGCGTGCTTGTTCATCACGCCCGGGGTGGGCATGCCGGGGCGCGGCGCGCCACCGGGACGCGGGGCACCACCCGGACGGGGAGCACCACCGGGACGGGGTGCGCCGCCGCCCTGACCGTCGCGCTGCGCGGGACGCGGACCGCCCGGACGGGGCATGCCCTGCGAGGACGCGAAGGGGTTGTTGCCGGGACGGGGACCGCCCGGACGCGGGCCGCCCTCGCGGGCGGGACGACCGCCCTGCTGGCCGCCGCCCTGGCCGGGCTTGCGGCCCGGACGGGGCATGCCCTGCGAGGAGGCGAAGGGGTTGTTGCCGGGGCGCGCCGCACCGGGGCGGGGAGCGGGACGCTCACCACCGGGCTTGGGCGCCGACGGACGCTCGGCCGCGGACTCCGCCGCGGGCGCGGGACGCTCGCTCGGCGCGGGGGCCGACGGGGTGCGCTCGGCGGGCTTCTGCGGGCCGGGCTTCTGCGCGGCGGGGGCCGGACGCTCCGCCGGGGCCGACGGCGCGGGAGCCGACGCAGCCGGGGCCGCGGGGGACTCCGCGGCGGGGGCCGGGGAGGCACCGGGCTTCGGCGCGCCACCGGGCTTGGGGGCGGCGCCGGGCTTCGGCGCACCACCGGTGCGGGGCGCGGAGGGGCCGCGGGATCCCTCGGAGTTCTGGGGGGCGCTCTTGGCGCTGTTCTTGGGGGGCAGCTCGTCGCGGAGGCGACGGGCTACGGGAGCCTCGATGGTCGACGAGGCGGAGCGGACGAACTCGCCCATGTCCTGCAGCTTCTGCAGAACGACCTTGCTCGGGTGTCCGAGCTCCTTGGCGAGCTCGTGGACGCGGACCTTAGCCACATTTCTCCTGTCTCGGTCCGGCCGACAAGAGGGCTCGGACCATTACTTCCTGAGGGTGCTCATTTGCGAGTACTCATCGGATGTCCATGGGTTCTTCTACCTGTTCCACTCGGGTGGGGTCGGAGGCCTCGAGATCCCGGGCGACCAGCCCGGTGTCGACCGCGCCGCGGAAGGACCGGGCGAAGCCGCCTCGCCGCAGGGCGAGGTCGAGACATGATGCCTCGGGATGGAGCCACGATCCGCGGCCGGGCGCGGACCCTGTGGGATCCACGCGCACTCGCGGGGCGGCACCGTCGGGAGCGGGCTCCCGGACCAGACGCACCAGCTGCTCGCGCGGTGCCACCTGACGGCAGCCGACGCACGTGCGCTCGGGACGCTGTGCTGCGGTGCGTGCGGTCACGCCTCACACCTCCGTCCCGATCGCGTCCGCCCGGTCGCGGTGCGGGACGGACCCGCGCCCCTCCTGGGCGAACAGCCTCCCCAGTGTAGCGGACCGCGACTCCGCCGCCCTCACCGGCGAGGCGTGGGACACATCGGCTCAGGCGCCGGTGTCCTCAGCAGGGGCGGCATCGGGGCGGATGTCGATCTTCCAGCCCGTCAGCTTCGCGGCGAGGCGGGCGTTCTGCCCGTCCTTGCCGATCGCGAGGGAGAACTGCGCCTCGGGGACGATCGCGCGCACGGCCCGGCCGACCTCGTCGATCACGGTGACCGAGGTGACCTTCGCCGGAGAGAGAGCGTTGCGGACGTAGGTCGCCGGGTCTTCGTCGAAGTCGACGATGTCGATCTTCTCGCCGGCGAGCTCGTTCATCACCGCGCGGACGCGGGCGCCCATCGGGCCGATGCAGGCGCCCTTGGCGTTGAGGCCGGGCTGGACGGCGCGCACCGCCATCTTGGTGCGGTGCCCCGCCTCGCGTGCCATGCCGGCGATCTCCACGGAGCCGTCGGCGACCTCGGGCACCTCGAGAGCGAACAGCCGTCGCACCAGGTTGGGATGCGAGCGGGAGAGGATGATCTGCGGACCCTTGGGGCCGCGGCGGACCTCGGTGACATAGGCGCGCAGGCGACGCCCGTGGGAGTAGTCCTCGCCGGGGACGCGCTCGTGCGGGGGGAGCACCGCCTCGACCTCGCCGAGGTCCACCATCACCAGGCGCGGATCGCGACCCTGCTGGATGATGCCGGAGACGATGTCGTCCTCGCGGTCCGCGTACTCGCCGAGCACCGCCTCGTCCTCGAGGTCGCGGATGCGCTGGAAGATCACCTGGCGGGCGGTCGAGGCGGCGACGCGGCCGAAGTTCTCCGGGGTGTCGTCCCACTCTTCGAGGACGGTGCCGTCCTCGGCGAGCTCGCGCGCGATCACGGCGACCTCGCCGGTGCGCTCGTCGATGACGACCTCGGAGTCGCGGACGGGGTGATCGGTGTGCAGGTAGGCCGCGTGCAGGGCCGAGCGGATCGCGTCCAGCAGCACGGGCAGACGGATGTCCCGCTCGCGCTCGAGCGCGCGCAGCGCTCCCATGTCGATGTCCATCTCAGCTCTCCTTCTCGGCGGGGTCTTCGGCGTCGGCCAGCAGCTTCTCGAGGTCCGCGGGCGGGTCGAACTCGACCTCGACGCGGGCGGCGAGCACCTCCGACAGGGGCAGGCGCAGATGCTCGGGAGTGCCGGCGGGCAGCTTCCGGGGCCGACCCTTCTCGTCGCGGCCGGGCTCCTGACGCAGACGCAGTCCGTCGTCCGCGCCGACCGCGAGCAGGCGGGCGCGCAGCTCCGTGCCGTCCTGGGTGGTCAGCGCGAGGAGCCGACCCCGTGAGCGGCGGAAGTGACGGGCCAGGGTCAGCGCCCGGTCCACCCCGGGGGTCGTCACCTCGAGGACGGCGGGGTCGGGGCCCAGCAGCGCGTCGTCCGCGTCGATCAGGTCGTTGAGGGCGCGGGAGGCCTCGGCGACGGCGTCGAGGTCGGCGCTGCCCAGCTGGTCCTCGGGCAGATCCACCACGAGGCGGATCTCCGGCAGGGTGCGGGGGCCCCGGACCTCGATCTCCTCGAGGACCAGTCCGTGGTCCGCCAGGACCCGCTCGGCCGTCTCCCGCAGAGCGGAGTGCGCATCCGGTGCGCTCATCATCCGCTCACCTCCTCCTGCAGCTGCTGGTGCCTCCGGGCGAGGGGTCGCCGCGGGCGGTTCCAGGATAGTGTCCCGCGCGGTCCGACCGCCTCCTGGGAGGCGCACGATGCGAGAATCGTCCCGTGCCCGCACCGCTCCCCCGTCCACCGTCCGCCCGCCCTGTGCCCCGCAGGGCGCTGCTGCTGGGCAGCGCCGCCCTGCTGCTCGCCGGGTGCGGACCGGTCCTGGTGGGCTCCCCGGAGGAGTACACGCCGCCCCCGCCGGGGATCGACGACCTCTACCGGGAGGACCTGCTGACGCTCCTGGACCGTGCCGTGGCGGGGACCGCGGCGGTTCTCGCCGCCGCCGGGGGCGCGCCCGCGGAGGATCCGGAGCTCTCCGCCGCTCTCGGCGTCCTCGAGTCGGCGCTGCCCCAGCAGCGGCTCGCCCTGCTCACCGGGGCGGAGGCCGAGAAGGAGCAGGAGGCGAAGTCGGATCCCGATCCGGAGGCGACCACCACCCCGGCACCGACCGACGTGCCGCAGGACCTGCCCGCCCTCGTCACTCTGCTGGGCGCTCTGCGGGATCTGGCCGTGCAGGCCTCGGTGCAGATCTCCGGATCGCTCGCCCGTCCGGTCGCCGCGCTCGCGGCCCACACCGAATGGATTGCGACCCGGCTCGACGGCGCCGCCGGGACGTCCTCGCTGACCGCCGTGCCCGTGGCCGCGGACCTCGTCGCCACCAGGGAGGTGCCCGCGAGCGATCCGCCGTCGATCGGCGCGGAGTCCGACTACCGTTCGAGCCTGCAGCGGGCCCAGCAGGAGGAGTGGTACGCCGGCTATGCGCACGAGGTGCTGGCCGCCCGTGCGGAGGGCACCGCCCGGGAGCAGCATCAGGTCCTCTCCCAGCGCCACCGCGACCGGGCCGCCGCCCTCGCCGCGATCGCCGAGGAGGACGGCGCGCCGGTCGTGGCCAGGCAGGCCGTCTACGCGCTGCCCGCGGAGATCCCCGACGAGCAGCTCGAGGGGGTCCTCCCCGGTCTGCTCGCCCGGGGACTGCTCGGGGACCATCTGGCGCTCGTGGGGGCCGCTCCCTTCGCCAGGCGCGCGCTCTCCGTCGTCGCCGCTCTCGAGGAGGCGCAGTCGCTCGCCGCGATCGTGAGCACGCTCGCCCCGCTGCCGAGCCTCGAGACGGAGGATCTGCCGCCCGCGGACTGAGCCGCGCCGGCAGGACCCCGATCTGCGGGCGGCGCCGAGCTCAGGCCCCGCGGACGGCCGCGAGGACCTGGTCGACGGCCTCGCCGACGGGGACGACCTGCTGCTCGCCGCTCGCACGGTCGCGGACCTCGACCACACCGTCGGCCAGACCGCGGCCGATCACCACGGCGGTGGGGACGCCGAGCAGCTCGGCGTCCTTGAACTTCACGCCCGGGGAGACCTTGGGCCGGTCGTCGTAGAGCACCTCGAGCCCGCGGGCCTCGAGCTCGGCGGCGATCCGCTCGGCTTCCTCGAAGACAGCCGCTTCCTTGCCGGTGGCGAGGACGTGTACGTCCGCCGGGGCGACCTGGCGCGGCCAGGCGAGGCCCTTCTCATCGTGGTTCAGCTCGGCGATGGCGGCGACCGCGCGGGTCACGCCGATCCCGTACGAGCCCATCGTGACGACGACGGCCTTCCCGTTCTCGTCGAGCACTTTGAGGTCGAGGGCCTCCGCATACTTGCGGCCCAGCTGGAAGATGTGCCCCATCTCCATGCCGCGGGTGAGGCGCATCGGACCGGAGCCGTCGGGTGCCGGATCGCCGTCGCGCACCTCGGCGGCCTCGATCGTGCCGTCGGCCGTGAAGTCGCGGCCGTAGACGAGGTCGTACACATGCTTGCCGGCCTCCCCGGCGCCCGCGACCCACGAGGAGCCGGGAACCACGCGCGGATCCACGAGATAGCGGATCCCGGACTCCGACTCGGAGCCCAGACCGGCCGGCCCGATGTAGCCCTTGGTGAGCACCGGGTGCTGGGCGAAGTCCGCCTCGGTGAACGGGGCGGCGACCGCGGGGGCGAGGGCGGCCTCGAGCCGCTTCTCGTCGACCTCCCGGTCGCCGGGCAACGCGATGACCAGTGGCTCGGTGGAGCCGTCCGGGTTGGTGAGCAGGTAGACGAGGTGCTTGAGCATCTCGTAGCGGGTCCACGTGCCGTCCTCCGTGACGGGACCCTGCCCGGGGAACGCCTCGTTGGAGAAGTCGGTGAGCGCGGCGATGGTGCTCGCACCCGGGGTCTCCTCGACGTGCATCGCGGGCAGCGCGGCGATGGCGGCCGGATCGAGCGCCGCGGGCGGCAGCGTCGTGACCGCCTCGACGTTCGCGGCGTAGCCGCCGTCGGAGACCACGAAGGTGTCCTCGCCGACGGCCGTGGGGTGGAGGAACTCCTCGGAGCGGGAGCCGCCCATTGCACCGGCGTCGGCCTGGCAGATCACCACCGGCAGACCGAGCCGCTCGAAGGTGCGCTGGTAGGCGCCCCGCTGCTTCTCGTAGGAGACGTCGAGCCCGGCGTCGTCGACGTCGAAGGAGTAGGCGTCCTTCATGATGAACTCGCGGGTGCGCAGCAGGCCCGCACGGGGCCGCGCCTCGTCGCGGAACTTGGTCTGGATCTGGTACAGCATCGCCGGCAGGTCCTTGTACGAGGAGTACAGGTCCTTCACGGTGAGGGTGAAGATCTCCTCGTGGGTGGGGGCGAGGAGGTAGTCGTCGCGCCGACGGTCCTGGAGCCGGAACAGGGTCGGGCCGTACTCCTCCCAGCGGCCGGTCGCCTCGTAGGACTCGCGCGGCTGCAGCGCGGAGAACAGCATCTCCTGCGCGCCGATGCGGTCCTGCTCCTCGCGGACGATCTGCTCGACCTTCCGCAGCACCTTCAGTCCCAGCGGCAGCCAGGTGTACACGCCGGCGGCGCTGCGGCGGATGTATCCCGCGCGCACCAGCAGGCGGTGGCTCGCGACCTCGGCGTCGGCCGGGTCCTCCCGCAGAGTGCGGACGAACGACGACGACAGACGGATCATGGGCAGCGGCCTTTCACGACAAGGGATGCGCGCCGGAGCCGGCGATGGCCGGCGCGGCCCCCATCGTACTGGCCGCTCCGGATGCTCGGGCCCCACGTACGCTGAGGCGATGCAGGGCGCCGACCGGGATCCGGGAGCGGGAGGGGACACCTCCCGCCGACGTGTGCTGCACGGGACGGGCGCCCTCGCCGCCCTCGCCGCGCTCGGGGGCGGCGGGTACGCGCTCGGGAGCGCGCTCGGCCTCCCCCACGATCCCCGCACCGTGGTGCCGCTGTCCTCGGCGACGGTCGCGCTCGCCGCCGACGGCACGAGGGTCCCGGTGGGCGGGCAGGCCGGTGCCGCGGCGCTCCACCCGGGGACCCGGCTGCTCGCGGACGTCCCCGCCGGCTCCGCTCCGGCGCGGCGCGCGGAGGAGTTCCTGGCCGGGGCCGCCGCCTGGCGCGACCGGATCACGGGCGCCTCCGATCCAACGGGGTCGACGGACCTCTCCGCGCCGTCCCGATCGGCCCCGAAGATCTCGGCCCCTGAGCTCGCCGACTCCGCGCTGTGGGACCTGTGGATCCTCTCGGACGGGCTGGTCGCTCCCGTGGCGGGCTGGACGTCCAAGTGGCGGTACATCTGGCCGCGGGACACCGCCTTCTCCGCCGTCGCCCTGGCCCGTGTCGGCCATCTCGACCGGGCCCTCGACGCCCTCGAGCACCTGCAGCGGATCCAGCCGGCCACCGGATGGTACGAGGCGCGCTACGTGCCCGGCACCGATCGGGCGCCCGATGACCGACCGCCCCAGTTCGACGGCACCGGTCTGGTGCTGTGGGCGGTATCCGAGGTGGTCGAGGTGGCCGGAGAGCGACGCGGCGAAGTGCTGGACCGGCTCGCGCGGCTGGTGACCACCTCCGCCGCCCTGCTGCTCGAGGAGACCGCGGACGGGCGGCGGCCCCCGCCCGTGAGCCCCGACTACTGGGAGGTGCGCGAGCGCCGGGTGACCGCGGGCATCCTGGCCGCGACCCTCGCCGGGCTGCGCGCCGCGGCGACACTCACCCAAGAGGACCGGGTCGTCCACGGCGCCGAGGCCTTCGCGGCGCTGACGCGCGAGGACGTGGCGGTGCGCGGGGTGCGCCGCTACCGGCGCGGCGGCGGCGCGGACTCCGGGGCCGCCTTCCTCGACGCGACCGGGCACCACGACCTGCTGCAGAGCACGGACCTGCTGGGCCTGCGCGGCGCGCTCGCCCGACCGGCCGGCGGCATCGCCCCGGGGGCGTCCTGGAAGCAGGACGGGATCAGCTGGACCCCCTCGACCAGCCTGCTGGCCCTCGCGCTCGCCCGGCGCGGGGAGCACGAGGCCGCCGGCGAGATCCTGGACTGGCTCGCCGCGCATCGCACCGAGGCCGGCTCGCTCCCGGAGAAGGTGCTCTTCGACGGCCGGCCCGCCGCCCTCGCCCCGCTCGCATGGACCGCCGCGAACGTGCTGCTGGCCTGCGACGCCCAGGCAGGGACGGGATCCGACGCCGCCTGAGCCGGCACCTCAGAACAGCAGCGTGGTCAGCTCGCCGATCTGCCGGAAGCCCGCGGCGGCATAGGCCCGCCGCGCCGGCTCGTTGAAGTCGTTGACGTAGAGCGAGACCTGGGAGGCGTGGTCCCGGCGGACCTGGCGCACGAGATCGGTCATCGCGGCGCGCGCGAGTCCGCGGCCGCGGTGCTCGGGTCGCACCCACACGCCGTGGATCTGCGCGACGGGTCCGAAGAGCGCGCCGACGTCGGCCTTGAAGAGCACCAGCCCGTCCTGCATGACCACGTAGGTGCGGCCCTGTCGGATCAGCTCGGTGACCCGCGCCCGATAGGAGCGCCCGCCGTCGCCGGAGAGCGGATCGATGCCCACCTCCTCGCGGAACATCGCGACCGCGGCGGGGAACACCGCACCCTCCTCCCCCGGCAGGGCCGGGCGCAGCAGCCCCGCACCCGGCAGCGCCGGGAGCTCCCCCGCGTCGGCCGCGAGCAGCAGCGGCTGGCTCCAGCGGTGCTGGCGCACCTCGTCGCCCCAAGCCGGGGCGAGCTCGTGCCACAGGGCCTCGACCGCCCGGCGCTCCCCCACCACGCTGCTCGCCCGCCGGGCACGACCCACCATGTGGCGGCCGAGCTCGGCGAGCGCCGCGGCGTCCCCGCCGAGCGGGGAGAGGTTCACGCCATGCCACAGCAGGGCGCTCGGGGCGGCGTCCTCACCGATCACCGAGAACTCGTGGGCGACCGACGCGCTGCGGCTGAGCTCCCGCAGGCGCGCGCCGCCGAGCGCATTCACCGCGGGGTCGCGGAGGGCGAGGGCGAGCGCCGCCTCGGCGCCGCCGGGGCGGAGCGGACGGACGCGTGCCCCGCGCCGGAACATCCGGTCTCTCAGCTCACGGAGACGGACGGGGCACCGGACTCGCTGTCCTCGCCCATCTCGGCGGCGATGCGGTTGGCCTCGGCGAGCAGGGTCTGGACGATCTCGGCCTCGGGGACGGTCTTGATGACCTCGCCCTTGACGAAGATCTGGCCCTTCCCGTTGCCGGAGGCGACGCCGAGATCGGCCTCGCGCGCCTCGCCCGGGCCGTTGACGACGCACCCCATCACGGCCACGCGCAGCGGCACCTCGAGGTGCTTGAGCCCCTCGGTGACCTTCTCCGCGAGGGTGTAGACGTCCACCTGGGCGCGACCGCAAGACGGGCACGAGACGATGTCGAGCTTGCGCGGCTTGAGGTTCAGGGACTGCAGGATCTGGTTGCCGACCTTGACCTCCTCCACGGGCGGGGCGGAGAGGGACACACGGATGGTGTCGCCGATGCCCTCGCCGAGCAGGATGCCGAAGGCGACGGAGGACTTGATCGTGCCCTGGAAGGCCGGGCCCGCCTCGGTGACCCCGAGGTGCAGCGGCCAGTCGCCCTCCGCGGAGAGCTGACGGTAGGCCTCGACCATGATGATCGGGTCGTTGTGCTTCACCGAGATGCCGAAGTCGTGGAAGTCGTGCTCCTCGAAGAGGGACGCCTCCCACTTCGCCGAGGCGACGAGGGCCTCGGGGGTCACCCGGTCGCCCTTCATCATGCGCGGGTCGATGCTGCCCGCGTTCACCCCGATGCGCAGGGCGGTGCCGTGGTCCTTCGCGGCCTTCGCGATGTCCTTGATCTGGTCGTCGAAGCGACGGATGTTGCCGGGGTTCACGCGCACCCCCGCGCAGCCCGCCTCGATCGCGGCGAAGACGTACTTGGGCTGGAAGTGGATGTCGGCGATGACCGGGATCGGGGACTTCGCGGCGATCGCGACGAGGGCGTCGGCGTCCTCCTGGCGGGGGCAGGCGACGCGCACGATGTCGCAGCCGGCGGCGGTCAGCTCCGCAATCTGCTGCAGGGTCGCGTTGATGTCGTGGGTGGGCGTGGTGGTCATCGACTGCACCGTGATCGGTGCGTCGCCGCCCACGTACAGGTCGCCCAGCTTCACCTTGCGGGTCTTCCGCCGGGGGGCGAGGACCGGGGGCGGGGTCTTGACGGAGGGGATGCCGAGGCTCACGGAAGTCACCAACCCATTATCGCCCCGCGCCCGCGGACATGGGGGCGAGGTGCGACACCTCCACGGCACCTCCCGATTACGGGCACCGGCGGGACGCGCTCGGAAGCAGGGCGCGCCGGCCGGGCGCGGCAGCGGGGCGGGCGTCAGAACAGGGTGATGGGTTTGACGATGTCCGCGTACAGCAGCAGGACGGTCATGAGCAGGAACACGATCGCGACCGCGTTGGTCAGCGGCAGCATCCGGGACATGTCCACGGGGCCGGGATCGGGGCGGCCGCGCAGCCGGGCGATCAGCCGTCGGACCCCCTCGATCAGCGCGCCGAGCACGTGCCCGCCGTCGAGCGGCAGCAGCGGGACGAGGTTGAACACGAACAGCGCCATGTTGAGCGAGGCGAGCATCGAGACCAGGGTCGCGGTCTTCTCCTTCAGCTCGAAGCCGGGCTCGTCGGCCGCGGCGACCTCGCCCGCGAGGCGCGAGACCCCGACCACACCGAGGGGGCCCTCGGGGTCGCGCTCGGCGCTGCCGAAGGCGGCCTGGGCCACCTCGTACAGCCGCACGGGCAGGGTGAGGATCAGCCGGCCGGTCTGGGTGAAGGCGCTCCAGGCCATGGCCGGCACCTCGGTGGGCGACTGCGGCACGAGGTCGGGCGTCCCGGAGACGCCGAGGAAGCCGACCTCCTCGGTGAGCAGCGTGCCGTCCGCGGCGTACACCACCGACCCCTCCGCGTCGAGCACCGGGCGGGCGTCGACGATGGGGGTGGCCTGCAGGGTGAGGGGCTGCCCGTCGCGCTCGACAACGACGTCGACAGTGCGGTCCCCCGACCCGCGGATGGCCTCGGTGACGTCGGCCCAGGTGTCGATCTGGTGCCCGTCGATCACCTGCAGCGTGTCCCCGGGCTGGATCCCGGCGGCCAGGGCCGGCGCCTCGGGTCGCCCCTCGCAGGAGACATCGGCCGGGGCGTCGGCGGGGACCACGCACTCGGAGACGGTCTGCACCGTCGGGGTGACGGCCGGCAGACCGATCCCGCTGACCAGCACCAGCATCAGCACGAGCGAGATGAGCAGGTTCATGGTGGGCCCGCCGAGCATGACCACGAGCTTCTTCGGCACGGACAGCGCGACGAAGGTGCGGTGGGCGTCCTCGGGTCCGTACAGGGAGGACTCGTACTCCTTCGCCTCCCGGGACATGCTGGACAGCTGCTGGACGAGGCCGGTGGAGTCCTCCCGGACCGTCCCCTCGGGATCGCCGCGGTGCGGCGGGAACATGCCGATCATGCGGATGTAACCGCCGAGCGGGAAGGCCTTGAGGCCGTACTCGGTCTCGCCCCGGGTGCGGGAGAGGATCGTCGGCCCGAAGCCGATCATGTACTGGGTCACCCGCACGCCGAACAGTTTCGCGGGCACCAGGTGGCCCACCTCGTGCAGCGCGATGGACAGCGCGAGACCGAGCGCGATGATCAGCACCCCGAGGGCGAACAGCAGCATGGTCAGCCCTCCCGGGACCGGATGATCGCGTGGGCTGCGGTGCGGGCCCACGCCTCGGCCTCGAGCAGGGCGGGCACGCCGCCGGCGAGGGTCGCCCGCGGCCGACGGGGGTCCTCGAGGACCGCGGCCAGCAGCTCGGTGATGCCGAGGAAGGACAGGCGGCCCGCGAGGAAGGCGTCGACCGCCTCCTCGTTCGCGGCGTTGAGCACGGCCATCGCACCCTCCCCGGCGCGGTGCGCCGCGCGGGCGAGCTGGATCGCGCCGAAGGTGTCCTCGTCGACGGGCTCGAAGGTCCACGACTGCGCCGTGGTGAAGTCGAGGGGGCGGGCGAGGCCGGGGAGCTTCTCGGGATGGGCGAGGGCCCAGCCGATCGCGTGGCGCATGTCCGGGGGGCTGGCCTGGGCGATGGTCGAGCCGTCCACGAGGGTCGCCATGGAGTGGACGATCGACTGCGGGTGGACCACCACGCGCACCCGGTCCTCCGGCAGGTCGAAGAGGAAGCAGGCCTCGATCACCTCGAGCGCCTTGTTGACCAGGGTCGCCGAGTTCGTGGTGATCACGGGGCCCATCGCCCAGGTGGGGTGCGCAAGGGCCTGCTCGGGGGTGACGTCGGCGAGCTCGGCGCGGGTGCGGCCGCGGAAGGGGCCGCCGGAGGCGGTGACCACGAGGTGGTCGACCTGGTCCGGTCGCACCCCGGCGAGGGCCTGGGCGATCGCGGTGTGCTCGGAGTCGACCGGGAGGATCTGTCCGGGGGCTGCGGCACCGGTGACGAGCGCCCCGCCGACGACGAGGGACTCCTTGTTCGCGAGCGCGAGACGGGCCCCGGAGGCGAGGGCCGCGAGGGTGGGCTTGAGACCGACGGATCCGGTGATCGCGTTCAGCACCGCGTCACCGGGGCCCAGGGAGCCGGCGAGGCGCTCGACCTCGGCGGCGCCGTCGGAGAACGCCGGCGCCGCGATCCTCTCCGCGG
This sequence comes from Brachybacterium sp. J144, assembly GCF_036321705.1. Classification (NCBI taxonomy): domain Bacteria; kingdom Bacillati; phylum Actinomycetota; class Actinomycetes; order Micrococcales; family Dermabacteraceae; genus Brachybacterium; species Brachybacterium sp. J144. The sequence goes on along the minus strand of NZ_JAZDCG010000001.1, from coordinate 5,158 downwards.
CGCAGGCCGCGGTCACGGCCCGTTCGACGTCCTCGGCGCGCTCGGGGTTCGAGATCACGAGCTGCTCGGGGCGATGGGCGAGGACCTGCTCGGCGACGAGCGCGGGGCGGGAACCGCCCGCGGCGAGGCCGTGCACCCGGGCGAGACCCGGGTAGCGGGTGAGGACCTCGAGGGTCTGGGTGCCGATGGACCCCGTGGATCCCAGCAGGACGAGGCGGCGGCCCCCCGCGTCGGTCACGGGACGGAGGCCATCACGTCCGCGACGTGGTCGAGGTAGACGTCGACCACGGCCTCACGGTACCCCTCGGGGCCGCGGCGACGGCGGAAGGCCGCGCGGCGGACATCGTCCACGCTCATCGGCAGGCCGTCGGTGAAGTAAGCGACGAGCTGATCGCAGAGGGCGTCGACGTCGGCCTTGTCGTAGGCGGGCTCCCCCTGGGCGGCCGGGGAGAAACGATCCCCCGCGGGACGCTCGAGCCGCTCGCGCAGCACCTCGGCGCGACGGGTCAGCTGGGCCACCCACGCCTCCTCGCCCTGCTCGGCGATCGCATCGTCGCGGGCCTGCAGCGCGAAGGCGTCGGACAGGCGGTCGAGGGCCTCGTCGACCACGCGCATGTCGTAGCCGCCGCGCTCGGTGCCGAAGCTCGCCGAGGTGATGTCGGCCCCGCCGAAGGAGGCGTCGCGCCCCTCGTAGGCGGTGCGGGCGCGCGCCAGGAACTCGTCGACCTCGCGCATGTCATAGCCGACGCTGAGACGCGAGACGCGCTCGAACGAATTGCTCACCAGTGGATCCTTCCTCGGTGCTGTCGGTGACCCACTGTAGCGGCGGGTGCCGGATGGTTCTGGGAGGCGCGGGGACGCGGGGCGGCTCAGCGATCGCGGCCCAGGAGGCGGTGGAGGAGGCCGGGCCGCCTCCCGGACGCGTCCCCGCCGAGCAGCCGCCCGGTCGCCGGATCGCGATCCTGCGCGGGCGGAGTCGTGCGCGGCGCGACGGGCCGGTCCGCGCGGACGCCGGCGGGGCCGCGGCCGGGGTCGCCTCCCGGCAGCGGCTCCGGCTCCTCGCCCCGCTCGAGCGCGGCGAAGCGCGGCGTGAGCTCCTCGTCGAGGAACACGTCCACCTGGTTCATGTCGTAGGCCTCGCGGAAGCGCGTGGTCGTGAACCGGTGGTGGACGACCGAGCGGGCGGTGACGGAGCCGTCGCGGGTCGCGAGGGCGCGCTCGCAGAGGTCGAGGAATTCGTCGACCTCCTGCTGGTCGTACCCCTCGCCGAAGCGGGTGGTCTCGAAGCGGACGTCCAGGGCGATCATCTCCTCGGGTGGGGGGCGCCGGGGGCTCCCGGACGTCGCGGCTCGGCGGTTCGGCGGCTCAGCAGCTCAGTCGTCCGCGGACGGGGCGGCGGCCGCGGCGACCGCCTCGACCCGAGCCACGCGCGCCTCGCGGTCGGCACGGTGGGCGTCGGACTCGATGACCTCCGCGGCGAGCTGCCCGCAGGCGCCGTCGATGTCGCTGCCGCGCGTGTCGCGGATGGTCGCGGAGATCCCGTTGTCCCGCAGGATCTCGACGAAGCGCTTCTCGTCCCGCGGGTCCGAGGCGGTCCACTTCGAGCCCTTCACCGGGTTCAGCGGGATCGGGTTCACGTGCACCCAGTGGGCGCCGCCCTTGGAGATCAGCCGGTCCGCGAGCAGCTGGGCGCGATGCGCCTGGTCGTTGATGTCGCGGATCAGGGCGTACTCGATGCTCACCCGTCGACCCGTGGCCTCGAAGTACTCCCAGGCCGCGTCGAGGATCTCGTCCACGTCGAAGCGGGTGTTGATGGGGACCAGCTCGTCGCGCAGCGCATCGTCGGGGGCGTGGAGGGAGACGGCGAGGGTCACCGGGATCTCCTCCTTGATCAGCTTGCGCACGGCCGGGGCCAGGCCCACGGTGGAGACGGTGATGTGGCGGGCGCCCATCCCGAAGCCCTCGGGCGCCGGGGCGTTCAGCCGCTTGCAGGTCGTCGCGACGGGGCGGTAGTTAGCCAGCGGCTCCCCCATCCCCATGAACACGATGTTCGAGACCCGGCCCGGGCCTCCGGGCAGCTCCCCGCGGGAGAGCATGCGGTTCGCGATCCGCACCTGCTCGAGGATCTCGGCGGTGGAGAGGTTGCGGGTCAGCCCCATCTGGCCCGTCGCGCAGAAGGGGCAGTTCATGCCGCAGCCGGCCTCGGAGGAGATGCACAGCGTGACGCGGTCGCTGTAGCGCATCAGCACGGACTCGACCATCGAGCCGTCGTAGAGCTTCCAGAGGAACTTCTGGGTCGCGCCGTGATCGGCGGACTGGCGCGAGACGACCGTGAGCAGCTCGGGGAAGAAGCGGTCCACGAGCTCCTGCCGACGGTCCTTGGGGAGGTCGGTGAGGTCCTCCGGATCCGTGGTGAAGTGCTCGAAGTAGTGGGTCGAGAGCTGCTTGGCGCGGAATCCGGGCAGCCCCATCTCCTCGACGGCGGCGATGCGCTCGGCGAGTGTGAGGTCCGCGAGGTGGGCGGGGGCCTTGCCGCGGCGGGTGGGGCGCAGCTGCAGCTGGCCCGGGGCGAGCGCGACCTTCTGGCCGGGCACCGCCTCCCGCGAGAGGTCGGGCAGGTCGCCGGTCGGATCGGGCGTGGGGCGGGTGCTCATGGCAGCAGGACCTCCAGCAGGATGTAGGTGGTGGGAGCGGCCAGCAGGATGGAGTCCACCCGGTCCAGCACACCGCCGTGGCCGGGCAGCAGATGCCCCATGTCCTTGATGCCGAGGTCGCGCTTGAGCAGCGACTCGGCGAGATCACCGGCGGTGGAGACGACGACGAGCACGACTCCGAGGGCGATCGCGACCCACAGCGGCAGGTCGAGCACGAGGTGGCCGAGGGCCGCGACCCCGGTCGTCCCCAGCAGCAGGGAGCCGGCGAAGCCCTCCCAGCTCTTCTTGGGGCTGATCGACGGGGCCATCGGGTGGGAGCCGAAGAGGACGCCGGTGATGTAGCCGCCCACGTCGTTGCCGACCGGGCCGAGGACGGCGAGCAGCACCAGCAGCGCCCCGTCCTCCCGGCCGTGCAACAGCAGTGTGAAACTGCCCAGGAAGGCGATCCAGACGAGGCAGAAGACTCCCCCGGCCACGTCCCGCAGAGCGCTGAGGCCCATCGACTCGGTGACCCGCCAGAGGATCAGCACGCAGACCGCGACGGCGGTCGAGACCAGCAGGCCCTCCTGGTCGAAGACGACCGTGGAGACGGTCATCCCGACCACGCCCACCAGCAGCGGCACGGCCGGCACCCGCAGACCCCCGTGCCCCAGGGCGCGGGTCAGCTCGAGCACCGCGAGCACCATGATCACGCCCACCAGGACCGGGAAGGCCGGCGGGAACAGGAACAGGGCACCGAGCAGCACGCCCGCCAGAGCCAGTCCCACGGCGATCGCGGCCGGGAGGTTGCGGCCCGGTCCGCGGCGCTTCGCGTGCACCGGCTCCGTGGTCACCGGCCCGGTCTCCGCCGGCCCGTCGGCCGACGGGCTCGCGTCGACCACGCCGCCGGCCGCCTCGACCACAGACGGGGCGGGTGGGCGCGGAAGGGGGGGCGGAGCGATTTTCAATCTCCATCTCGCCCCTCCCTCCACTACCCACACCCCCTCCGCCATCCTGGCCGAGGTCGGGGCGGCCGGGCGCGGCGGGGGTGCCGGGTCGATGCTCACGGGAGAGGGCTCAGATGGTCTCGAGCTCGGTCTCCTTGGCGCCGAGCGCCTCGTCGACCTGCTCGATGTACTTCTTGGTGAGCGCCTCGAGCTCCTTCTCGGCCCGGGTGCCCTCGTCCTCGCCGATCTCCTTGTCCTTGACCAGCTTCTCGATCGCCTTCTTGGCGTTGCCGCGGGAGCCGCGCACGGAGACGCGGCCGTCCTCGGCCTTGTTCTTGGCGAGCTTGACGTACTCCTTACGGCGCTCCTCGGTGAGCGCGGGGAGGACGACGCGCAGCGTGTCACCGTTGTTCGTGGGGTTCACGCCCAGGTCCGACTCGCGCAGGGCGGTCTCGACCGCCGCCATCGCGGACTTGTCGTAGGGGGTGACGATGATGGTGCGCGCCTCGGGGAACTGCAGCGAGGCGAGCTGGTTCAGCGGGGTCGCCGCCCCGTAGTACTCGACCATGATGCCCTGGAACATCGCGGCGTTCGCCCGACCGGTGCGGATCGCGCTGAACTCCTCCTTGGTGGCCTCGACGGCCTTGGACATCTTGCCCTCGGCGTCCTTCAGGATGGTGGCGGTGTCGCTCACGGGATGCTCCTCGGTGTTCTTCTGGATGGTGCGTGCGTCCATTGTCCCGCACGGGTGGGCCGCGGGACGGAGGACCGGGTCAGTCGGCGGTGACGACGGTGCCGATGCGGTCGCCGCGCATGGCGCGGGTGATGTTGCCCGGGGCATCCAGGCCGAAGACCATCATCTGCTGGGCGTTGTCCATGCAGAGGCTGAAGGCGGTCGAGTCCACGACCTTGAGGCCCTGCTGCAGCGCCTCGTTGTAGGTGACGTGCTCGAGCTTCTTCGCCTCGGGGTTCTTGCGGGGATCGGAGTCGTAGACGCCGTCGACGCCGTTCTTCGCCATCAGCACCTCCTCGCAGCCGATCTCCAGCGCACGCTGCACGGCGACGGTGTCGGTGGAGAAGTAGGGCATGCCAGCGCCGGCGCCGAAGATGACCACGCGGCCCTTCTCGAGGTGGCGGACGGCCCGCAGCGGGATGTACGGCTCGGCGACCTGGCCCATCTCGATGGCGGTCTGCACGCGGGTGGTGACGCCGCGCTGCTCGAGGAAGTCCTGCAGGGCGAGACAGTTCATGACGGTGCCGAGCATGCCCATGTAGTCGGCGCGGCGGCGGTCCATGCCGCGCTGGGAGAGTTCGGCGCCGCGGAAGAAGTTGCCGCCGCCGACGACGATCGCGCATTCGATCCCCTGGGCCACCCCCTCGGCGATCTCGCCCGCGATGCGGGAGACGACATCGGGGTCGACGCCGACGGCGCCTCCGCCGAAGGCCTCGCCGGAGAGCTTGAGGAGGACGCGGCGTCCGTCCTGCTTCCGGGGGAGAACGGGTATCGGTGACGTGATCGTCTGGGTCATGTCGATCCTTCCGCGCGGGGTCCTCGGCGATGATACCGGCGCGGGGGGG